>JAJYEA010000072.1 GCA_021790425.1 Thermoplasmata archaeon
CCCGGGACGTATGCCGCACTGGTGGCCAAGGGGGGCACCGGCCTGGTCGCGACCAGCACGGCGACGCTCCTGACGGACGGGGCGTTCCTCGGGATCTCGGCGGCAGTGGGTTTCGCGATCTCTCTCTCGCTCTATCGCTGGCGGGCCACGTAGGATACGATACTACCGGTGAGGCACAGCCCGCTTCGGGGCCCCATCCCTAACCGTTCACGCGGGGGATGGGGCGGACCCGGACGGAGCCGCTGGCGCCGGGGGGGCAGAGGCGGCCGCCCGCTTCGGAGGGGTGGATGGCTTCGTCACCGGGGGAGGAGTAGGCTTGAGGACCGTGGGAGGCGGCTCGAGCCGAGCCTTGAGGAACGTCAGTATCTCCGACCAGCCGGCTTCCGCCGCGGGGACGCTGAAATCCCGGTTGGCGCGGTCGAAGAAGGCGTGCGCGGTCCCGTCGATCACCGAAACGTGGAGGTCCATACCGGCCGCCTCGGCATCGGCCTTGAGCCGTCCGAAGCCGTGACCGGATCTCTCGTCCTCTTCCCCGTACACCGCGAGGACCGGGCACGAGATGGCCCGGAGCACCGCCCCGGGGGAGACGGCGCGGGGATAGGCCAGGGCGACTCCGGAGATGTCTGGGGTCTCGGCCGCATAGGCCAGGGCCAGCGCGCCCCCGTAGCCGATCCCGAAGACCGCCTGTCGCTTCGAGTCCACCATCGGGTCCTCGAGCGCCTTGACCCGGCACACGTCGACCACGCGGAAGAGCCGGGCCCTCCGCGACGTGTTCACCGGCACGGAGCCCGTGACGAGGTGCATGCCCCGCTGGAACCCGTAGTCGAAGAGTCCCACGCCCGGCACGCGGCCAAGGTCGGGGATGACCGCATCGTAGCCGGCCCGTGCGAACCGGATCGCGGCCTCCAGGACCTCCGCGGTGATGCCGAGGACGTCGGGAACGATCGTCACCAGGGGATGCTTCACCGTCTTGAGCGACTTGAGGTGGATCGATACCGCCACGCCTCCCGGGGCGGCGGGGGAATCCACGAACTCGCTCGTGGAGACGAAGGGGAGCGTGGTGGCGGCGGGCTTTTCGTCCGACCGGATCCAGCCCTTGTTGAGATAGTCGAGCACGCAGAGCTTGAACCGCTCCTTGTTGAGGACGATCACCGCCTGTCGGGAGTGGCAGATGTCGCAGACTCCGACGACCCCCGCACCGAACTCCGGGTGGGGGATGTCGAGCAGGAGGTCCTCGTCCGGCATGGTCGGGGGAAAACGACAGGGGCACGGTTTATAGCGCTTGTGAGGTCGAACCGCAACGGCGCCCGGGCCGACCGCAGCGACTACCGGAAGAGCCGGTCGTAGCGGTGGTCCGCCGCCACCTGGTAGCTCGAGAAGGATTCCCGCACGACCTGCATCCCCTCGAGATGCTGGGAAAGGATCTCCGAGAGGGTGTTTTGGATGGCGACGGGTCCCCCTTGGTTCGGTCCGGGGGGGTCTCGCTGCGCCGCAAGACCGATCAGGACTCGACCGCCGCCGGCGGCGAGGAGCCAAGGGTACGCGCCCGACCGGTTGAGGGTCTGGAGGAGCGTCGGCGCTCGCCCTCCCTCCCGCAGCTTCCCGGTGACGAAGACCGCCTGGTCCGCCCGCTTGCCCTGGTACTCCTCCAGCTGGCCAGGGTTGAGCAGGGTCCGATGGTTGAGATGGCGTCCTTGCACCAGCTTCCGCTGCGTCCGGGGGAGCCAAAAGGGCCCGACCTGCCGCCAGGGGCTTCCCTGCTCCGCCGCGCGGATCGGCCGGGTCACGAGGTCGGCCGCCGAACGGAGAGTGTTTGCCTGAAAGGGAGGCTCCGGCCGAGCGGCCGTGACGAGGGGGCGAGGGTACCGGCGGGTCCCCCCGTTCGAGGACAGATGGGACCACGCGCCCTCGAGGTCGAAGTAGACGGGGACGGACGATGCATCGGTGAGGTCGGCGGTCACCGACTCCGATGTTCGGACCCGGGTGGCATCGGTGAGGCGTTGCTCCAGGGAGCGTATCGACGCGGGGTCCTTTCTGAAGAAGACCCCGAAGCATTGGTGCGGGTGGGCCCAGACCAGGGTGGCCTCCCCCTCTTCGACCCACGACCGGACGAGTTCCGATGCCCGGTCCGCGTACGGAACGGCCAAGAGGAACAGTGCCGCCGAGTAGCCGAAGGAGGCGGGATTGGGGATGTACCGGTCGCTCACCCAACCGTGGCCGTACGCCCTTCGACGCGCATCCTGGTAGGTCGAGCGGGAGAGGTCCGCCCGAGCGAGGAGCTCTTGCTCGGGCTCTTCGCCCGCGCCGAGAAGGGCACCGATGACGCGAGCCTCGGCCTCGGTGAGCCCGCGCATGTCACCCGTTTCCCGGGGAGAGAAGGCGTAGCACGCGGCCCGAAAACGGGCCCGGCATCCCGGACAATTCCTTATGGTTCCGCGGCGGGTCAGAGAGCCGAGGTTTCCCGATGATGCGAAGCACGAGCCCGTCGCCGACCCACCCGCGGCACGACATCCCCGAGAGGCAAGGCGACCGAGTAGATAGATTCCGTCGGACGGGGGCCCTGGTCGCCGCCGCGGTGATCCTCGCGTCCACCTTCTTGTCGGTCCCCCTCGTCGGTGGGCTCGCATCGGCGCAGACGTCGCCCTTCCCAGCGGGAGGGGCCGCCGGGAGCCCGGCGACGAGCGCCGCGACGCTGGCCGTCAACTTCACTCTCTCCCCGTACCGCCTCGATGTGGGCCAGATGACAACGTTGCACGCCAACGTCACGGGGGGGGCTTCCCCGTACACGTTCACCTGGAGCGGCCTTCCGGCCGGTTGTGCCTCGGTGAACGTTGCGACCTTGAACTGCACCCCGTCGTCCGCCGGGCTGTACTCCCTGCACGTGAACGTCACCGACGCGACGGGGTTGGGCGGCACGGGGAACAACTCCCTGATCGTGAACGCCGACCCTGCGATCGTGTCCTTCCTAGCGTCCCCCAACCCGGTGAACGTAGCGGCCTCCACGACCATCACGTTCAACTACTCGGCAGGAACGACCCCCGACACCTTCCGGTACGCGGGCCTTCCCCCTGGCTGCTCCTCGCAGAACACGAGCTCGCTCTCCTGCACCCCGGCGGCGGCCGGGACCTACACTGTCACCGGTGATCTTTCCGACAGCACCAACTATACGGTCTCTGCCGCGCTCAGCCTCACCGTTCAGGCCGCGAACGGGACGAGCAACCTCACGCTTCAGTCCTTCCTTGCCACTCCGGGCACGGTCGGGATCGGGAACACGACCTACCTGAACATCTCGGTGACCGGAGGGACGTTGCCGTACACCTACCTCTGGGGCGGGCTTCCCCCGGGATGCACCAGCGCGAACACGTCCTCCCTCGCCTGCGTCCCGACCGCCATTGGCCGATACTCTCCTGGCGTGACGGTCACCGACTCCCGGGGGGGGAGCCTCTCCTCCACGACGGCACTCATAGTGACAAACTCGACGACCAGCGCCCCCCTGACCATCGTCAGCTTCTATGCTAACCCCAATCCCGTGAAGGTCGGAACCTCCACTTTCTTGAACGCTTCCGTGACGGGGGGAGCAACCCCGTACGGCTTCACTTACATCGGGCTGCCCACCGGCTGTGTCACCGCGAACTCGACCGTCCTCCCCTGCGTTCCGACCGTGACGGGGAACTTCACGATCCGGGTCTACGTCGTGGATTCGTTCGGCCAGGGGGCGTCAACTCAGTTGATCCTGGTCGTGTCGCTGAACGGCTCTTCTCCGTTGGCAGTCGCCCTCCAGGTGACGCCGGGCACGATCACGCTGGGAGCCGCCGCCACCCTGACGTCGGCGGTCACCGGGGGCATGGCCCCGTTCACCTTCAGGTACCAGCAGCTCCCCGCGGGATGCTCCTCCCAGAACCTGAGCTCGCTCTCCTGCACCCCGAACGTGGCCGGGACGTTCGTGATCGGGGTACGGGTGACGGACGCGCTGCTGTCCCTCGCGAGCGCGAGCACCACGCTGGTCGTGCAGACCAAGAACGGCACGGTGGCCCCGCTCGGTATCGAGATCACCGCGTCCCCCTTGTCGGGGGTCGCGCCGCTCACGGTCTCTTTCGCGGCCACGGTCGCGGGAGGGGTGGCACCCTACGCCATCGCGTGGACGTTCGGGGACGGTGCCTCGGGGAGCGGGTACGCGGTCCAGCACGCCTACCTCACCGCGGGAAGCTACTCGGTCGCGGCCGTGGTCACGGATGCGGCCCGAACGCAGGCCACGGCGAGCCTTGCGGTCAGCGTGTCCGCCAACTCGACCTCCGGCACGGGACCGCTCTCCGTGGCGCTCTCCGCGTCCCCCGTACAGGGACCCGCCCCCTTGGTGGTCACCTTTGACGCCGCCGCCAGCGGAGGATCCGCGCCCTACGCCTACGCCTGGGCCTTCGGTGACGGATCGAACGCCTCGGGCGGCGCCACCATCCAGCACACCTACACGGCGGTGGGGGTCTACACCTCCTGGGTCTACGTATCCGACAGTGCCGGAAGCGCCGTCGTGGCCGGAACCGTCGTGAACGTGACCAACTCGGGTGCCTCCAACGGCACCGGGACGCTGCACCTCTCCGTCTCGATCCACAACGTGCTGGGATCGGCACCGCTGAAGACCGCCTTCACGGTGCAGGTCTCCGGCGGACACGGGCCGTACACGCTCGTATGGAACTGGCAGGATGGCTCCCCCACGCAGACCGTTACCACCACGGGCACTTCCACGGTCACCCACACCTACACCCGGAGCGGGGTCTTCCACCCTGACGTGACGGCTCGGGACTCCCAGGGGCACCAGACCTCGTGGGACCAAGGCACCGCGGCCCAGTCCACGCCGCTCGTGAAAGTGCTGAGCTCGAGCGTCGGGAGCACCGGATTCCCCTGGTGGATCGTCCTGCTGGTGGCGGCGGTGGCCGGCATCCTGCTCGTGGTCCTGCTGGCCGGAAGCCGGCGCAAGCGCACACGCGGTCGCCAGACCCTCATGGCGGCGGAGAACCCCGCCCGCCCCGCACCCCCTGCACCGGAGCCTCCGAAGCTCCCCGTGCCCGGAAACGGAGCGCCGTCGGGACAGGACCCTCTCGGGTATTCCTGGTAGGTCCCCGCGGACGGGCTCGCCCGGGGCGCCCGCTCCTGGGAGAGCCCCCCTCGCTGCGAGGGGCTATGGGGTAGCGTCGGAAGAAGGGTGGTGGTTCCGCAACGCCCGCCCGGCCCAGAGCCAGACCGGGATCGCGGCCGCCATGGCGAACATGGCGAAGCCGAAGGTAGCGGAGTATCCGAATGCCACGGTGACGATCCCGGAGAGCCCGGCCCCGAGCACGGCGGCGACACCCCCCAGGGCGCTGTTCAGTCCGAGGTACGTTCCCCGGCCCCTCCCTTCCAGCGAACGGTAGAGCAGGAGCGAGGAGGCGGTGCCGTAGAAGGCCACCGCACCCCCGAGCACCGCGTAGAGGACGATGTTCGCCCCCAGGAGGTCCCCCCGATTGGCGATCCAGGCGATCGGGAGGAGCGCCATGATGGCCCCCACTCCATACCCCCCGGCGCGCCCCCAGGAGGCCATGATCACGCTCCGGTCGGCGCTGTCCCCGCTGGAGGCCTTGGCGCTGAAGGGAAGGGTCACCACCTGGGCCGCGTTGTTCGCGAGGTTCACCACGAAGATGCCCGTGACCCCGATGCCCAGGTAGGCCAGGTACGGAGTGTAGGACGTGTTGAACATGTTGGCCGAGAAGTTGAAGAGGAAGGAGGCCGCGAGGATGAGCGGCACCTCGTGGGTGGCCTCCTCGCGGAGCCAGCGGTAGGTGCCCTTCCACGCCGCGGGGGAGGGAAGCCGGATGAAGAACGGGTAGACTGAGCGCAGGCGCGCCGTCAACGCCCAGTGATGGTCGGCGATGTGGTTCCGCGTGAGCTGCATCTTCTTCTCCGGTACGAGCAGGAGCAGCAGGACCGCGCTCACGGCCGCGAAGACGAAGGTGATGAGGAGGAAGCGGTTCAGGGCGGAGGAGTCCTCCAGCAGCCAGAAGAAACCGGCAAGGACCCCCACCGTGGCCCCGATCACGCTCACCTCCTGGAAGGAGGCGAAGGCGGCCGGGCGCTCGTGGGGATCGAACCGCTCCATCACGAGGAGCGTGGAGGCCGCCGCCCCGGACGGAGCCACGAACCCGAAGAGCCCGTAGAAGAGGAGGAGCCCATCCAGGGTCCGCAGCATGAACATCCCCAGGAAGATCGCCCCGACGGCGATGTAGTTGAAGAGGAGCAGGGGGCGGCGGTTCGGCATCCGGTCGCAGACACGGCCCCAGAGGACCGAGCCGGGGATGAGGAGCAGGCTGTAGACCGACTGGGCCAGGGCCACGGTGAGCACGTCGGCCTGGTAGTAGAAGAGGATCAGGATGGGGAGGATCACGGCGAAACCGGCGAGCGCCGCGTTGATGGGCAGGAAGAGTATCATCCAGGGGCGGGCCAGAATGGGAGAGATCTCCTTCCCCTTCCCCGGCCCTCCCGTCGCCACGGCAGTCGTAGGAGGGGTCCCTTTTAAGCGGTGACCTGCTACCGGGGGCCCATGAGCAACGCCGAAACCATCGCCCTCCGGGGGGGTATCGTGGTCACCCAGGATGCCCAGCGCCGGGTGTTCCGGGGGGACGTGCTCCTCCGGGGCCCGCGGATCGAGGCGGTCGGGGAGACCGTGGCCACGAAGGCGGACCGCGAGATCGATGCGAGGGGCTTCCTCATCGCCCCGGGCTTCGTCAACCTCCACACTCATGTCGCGAACGCCCTCCTCCGGGGAGTGGCGGACGACCTCGACTTCGGCGCCTTCCTCGACACGATGTTCGCCTACGACGCCCATCGCACGGAGGCCGACCTCGAGGCCGGGTCCCTCCTGGGCATCGCGGAGATGCTGCTCGGGGGGACCACCTCCTTCCTCGACATGTACTACGGGGAGGATGCCGTGGCACGGGCCTGCGAGCACCTCGGGATGCGCGGGTATCTCGGATGGACCGTGCTCGACCCGGAGGTCACCACCCAGAAGGGGATCCCGCTCGACAACGCCGCCGCGTTCGCCCGCCGGTGGAAAGGCCATGCCCTCGTCCAGCCCCTCGTGAGCCTGCAGGGGGTCTACGTCTGCAAGGAAGAGACCTGGCGGAAGTCCAAGGAACTGGCGGAGCGGGAGCGGATGATACTGCACTACCACCTGTCCGAGACCCTCGGAGAGGTGGAAGGGAACGTGGAGAAGTACGGGAAGAGGCCCGTCGAGTGGCTCGACTCCATCGGCTTCCTCGGTCCCCGGCAGGTCGCGGCGCACTCCGCCTGGCTGACCAACGGGGAGATTGAGACGATCGGCACCCGCGGGGTCGCCACGGCCCACTGCCCCTCCTCGAACATGAAGCTCGCCACCGGGGGCGGAGGGCTCTCGCCCGTGACGGAGCTCCGGGCGCGGGGGGTGGCGGTCGGGCTCGGCACCGACTCCTCCACCAGCAACAACACGCTGTCGATGCTCCGGGAGATGCACCTCGCCGGGCTGGCGCACAAGCATGCCCGTCACGATCCGAAGAGCCTGCCCGCCCAGGTCCTCCTCGACATGGCCACCCGGGACGGGGCCCGCGCCCTCGGTGCGGAGAAGGAGATCGGCACGATCGCCCCAGGCTTCCGGGCCGATCTGGTCCTCTACGACCTGCATCACCCCTCGCTCGCGCCCACCCGTCCGGAGCAGGCGGTGGCCAACATCGTCTACTCGGCGAACGAGGGTGCGGTGCACACGGTCTTCGTCGAGGGCAAGGCGGTGGTGGAGTCCGGCCGGCTCGCCGGCGCCCCGGTCGCATCGATCGCTGATCGTGCGGTCGAGGAAAGAT
>JAJYEA010000073.1 GCA_021790425.1 Thermoplasmata archaeon
CCGGAGGTGGTGTCAAAGGTGCCGAGGTTCGAGTTGAGGTAGGGGGCCCAGAGGTCGTTGGAGGAGGGGTCGAACCAGCTGGCGCGGGCCTCGCCGTTGCCGCCGACAGGGAAGGTGAGGAGGTTGGACCCGGAGGCGAGGTCGACCGAGGCGATGTTGTCGTTAGGAGCGTTGGCGGCACCGATGACGAAAGCGCGGTGGGAAGTGGGGTCGAGCGTGAGACCCCAGGCGTAGCTGACCGTGGAGATGTTCCCGACCCCGGACACAGGAGCGGGGGAAGCGCTCGCTCGAGACCCCGAGGACAGGGCCGATCCGGTCCGCTCTCCCAGGTGGGAGGCAGCTGGAACGCCTCCGCCCTGAACTGTAGGCAGGGACAGGAGGAGCACGCCTTGAACCGCCAGCGTGGTCGCCAGGACCAGCACCGACGCGGTGGAGAGCCTCGTTGAGACCACTCTGGTGCGGGAAGCTCGGACGGAAGCGGAGCTCATCGACCCAATCTTGTGGGAAACGGGTTCAAAAACCCCTGTCGGAGAACCATGTTGGATTCAACGAACGAACGGCCCCGGTGGGGTTCCAACGGCCCTTCCGACACCAACCCCCGCCCCAGCGGCGAGAGTCACGGAAGGCAGGCTCAGGGGCGGAGGTTCGCATCACCTCACATCGCCTCTCATCGCCTCCCGTCCTCTTCCCCCCCCAGGATGCGGGAGCTCAGCCCTAGGCTCTGGTCCGGCTCTTGGGGTCCCTGTCGCGGGGGGTAGGGGGCCCCGCAGCCATCGGGGCCCACCTCGAGAGATTTATCATCGTGCTAGGCTGTATTCGGGTAGGTATAGGTTGGCAAGGATGCGGGGACCTCCGGTTCTTTCCTGCGCCATGATTGCAGGGTTCGTCCTCCTCCTCCTGCTGCAACCCGCTCTCCCGGGGACCTCCGGAAGCGCCTCGACCGTGCGTCCCCCGGAGGCGCTCCAGGTCCAGTCCTACGACCATTCCCGTGTCGCCCAAGCTCCCCTCGCCCCGCGCGCTTCGGGTTACCCCACCGTGGAGTTCACGGCCGGGACCCCCTTCGCGGGCGGGGGTTACGGTGTGGCGTTCGACGCCTACCACAGCACGTTCGACGTGGTCAGCCCTTCCGGGCTACAGGTCATGAACGAAGGCAGCTGGAGCTCCGCGGGATCCATCTCGCTGAGCCTTGGGAGCTACACCAGGATCGCGATCGACAGCGGCCGCCAGCTCGGCTTCATCTCGGGAGGTACGAACGGCGGGCTGTACATCTTCAACACCACCTCGCTGGCCGTGGTGAAGACCTTGGCGACGTCGTCCAACGCCCAGGGCCTGGCGGTGGACACTGGTCGTCACCTCTTGGTCTATCTCAACGGGTCGAGCGTTTCGTTCTTCGATTACCAGACCCTCGCAGCTCCGATAGATGTTGCGCTCACGGCGAGCCTCAGGGTCGCCATCGACCGCTCCGACCAGTTGGTCGTGACGAGCGGCGGAGGCCTCGTATCAATCATCAACGAGACCACCCGGAAATGGGTGACGAACGTGTCGGTCGTCGGGTCCAATCTGCCGGTGGGCTTCGACAACGTCTCGGGCGAGGTCCTCACCGGGAGCAACGCGGACAACGGGCTCAGCCTGTTCCACATCAAGTCCAGCAACCCGGTGACGAATCTCTCGGTCCCTCCGCTGACGTCGATCCAGGACCTCTGCATGGTCGGAGGAGGGAGCGACGAGGCGCTTCTCTGGGGTCCGAGCGACCTCCTCGTCTTCGCCATCAACAACCAGTCGGTCCTGCAGACCGTCTCAGGGAGCTCGAGCTTCCCGTACGCCATCGCGGAGGACCCCGCCACGTTCACGGCATTAGGTGTGGACCCGGTGACCGCCAGCGACTACCCGTACTACGGGGTCGTCGTCAACGGTGGAGGGGGTCCGCTTCCCCCGACGTCCGTCGTCGCGACACGCGGTAACGGGACCTTCACGGCGACCTGGACGAAGAGCACGACCCCGACCGTGACCAACTACTCCGTGAACTACGGTCCGAGCGCCTCCTCGCTCACGAGCATCTTCTCGACCGGAAGCGGCACCTCGTCGAGTGCCACGATCCCGTGGTCGAACGGGGTGGCCGTCTACGCAGAGGTGACGGCATGGGCCGGGGTCCAGCCCTCGACCCCCACGCGACCCATCGTGACGACGACCCCTGGCGCGGTCCCCTATCCCGCGCAGGCGCTCACGGTCCAACCTTCCAACGATACCCTCAGCGTCTCATGGACGGCCCCGGCCTCCGACGAGGGGTTCCCGATCGTCAACTATAGCGTCGGGATCGGGACGTCCCCCTCCTCGCTCATGTGGGGTTGGAGCACGGGAGGGACCTCGACCTCGCTCCAGGCGAGCGGCCTCCCGGACGGCGTCCTCGAGTACGTCGCGGTCCGAGCCTGGAACGCCATCGGGGGGAGCCACCCGACGCTCCCTGCCCAAAGCACGCCGAGCGGAGTGCCCTATCCCGTCCAGGCGGTGACCGTGCAGTCGTACAACGGGACCCTCGCGGTCTCCTGGTCGGCGCCCGTGTCGACCGACGGTTCCGTGTTGACCAACTACAGCCTGGGCCTCGGGAGCACCCCCTCCTCGCTCTCCTGGACCTACTCGACAGGTTCCGGGACCGTGCGGGACTTCAGCCTCACGGGTCTCACGGACGGGTCCACGTTCTTCGTCTCGGTCCGGGCCTGGAACCTCAACGGGGGAAGCTCCGCCGCCACACCCGTGGGCTCCTCTCCGCAGGGGATCCCCTACCCGGTCCAGCGCGTGGCGCTCTACTCGATGAACGGGTCGCTGCTGGTCACGTGGAACGCCCCCGCGTCGAACGATGGGTCCACCATCGTGAACTACAGCATCGGGATCGGACTCACGCCTTCCAACCTCGTCTGGCAGGACCAGACGGGCTCCGGGACGGTGTCCTCCCTGGTCGTCGGGGGGTTGTTGGACGGCACGACCTACTACGTGTCCGTCCGCGCATGGAACGCGATCGGGGGAGGGAACGCGTCGACCCCGACCTCCGCCATCCCTAGCGGGGTGCCCTATCCGGTGACCTCGGTCCAGGTCACCGCGGCCAACGGCTCGCTCAAGGTGGCGTGGAGCGCTCCCGCCTACGACGGGGGCGCTCCCATCCTGAACTACAGCGTGGAGATCGGCGCCTCGCCGACCTCGCTGGTCTCCTACCTGTCGACGGGCTCGCCTCTCGTGACGAACGCCACACTCCGCGGCCTTCCCAACGGAGTGACAGTCTACGTCTCCGTCAGGGCCTGGAACTCGGTCGGTGCCGGGGCCGTGAGCGGTCCGAGGAGTGCGACGCCGGTCGGGGTCCCCTATCCGGTCCGCGGGGTCGGTCTTCAGCCGTCCAACGACACCCTGTCGGTGAACTGGTCGTCTCCCCTCACGGACGACGGCGCACCGGTCTCGAGCTACTGGGTCCACTACAGCTCTTCCCCAGGTGGAGCGGGACCGACGGTAGGGATCCCCTCACCGTGTGCCTGCCTGGTGCGGTTGGACCCGCTCCTCGACGGACAAGCCTACTACATCTCGATCGTCGCCGAGAACTCCGCCGGGAACGGCTCCTCCCTTCCCGTGCACGTGGGCATCCCCGTGGGGCTCCCCTATCCACCCCAGGGGCTCTCGGCCGTCCTCGTCTCCTCTTCGACCGCGAACGTCAGCTGGTCGCCGCCGGCCACGACCGACGGCAGCTCGCTCACCGGTTACATCCTCCAGTACTCGAGCGGAGGCTCTGGGACCCAGAGCATCACCCTGGGTCCCTCCGTGGTCTTCTACGACCTCTCGGGCCTCTCGGCGGGCACGACGTACTCGTTCCGTGTCCTCGCCGTTAACGGGGTGGGAACGGGGAACGCCACCGAGTGGGTGAGCGTGCGGACCCCGACCTCCGGGCTCTGGGCCCCGGGGGTCCTCAGCAGCACGTTCGGTCTCCTTCTCCTCCTGCTGATCGTGGTCGCTGCGGTGCTGCTCCTCGCGCTGCTCTTCTCTCGACGCCGACGGCGTGACCGCCACGGCGGGCCGAGGCCCAGGCCGGGAGAGATGGGCGGTGGAGCTCGGTCGCCCCCCATGCTGATGCCCAGCATCGCGTCCACCGTGAGCTCGGACGACGTGGCCCCCGCCTACGGCAGCTATCCCCTCGCGCCCCCGGAGCCGGAGTGGTACGAGGGCGAGAGCGAGCCGTCGGAGTCACGGTCGGCCCCGCCCGTCGAGGAGAAGACTCACGAGTTCTCCCCGTTCGTGCCCTACGTTCTTACGGTGCGCCCCGAGGGCATCCGTGTCGAGCAGGTCGCCCGGGGGGGCGGCCTCACCCCGGTGCGGACGACGCCGTCCGGGGCCGCCGCCGCCGAGCCCGACCAACCTCAGGTCGAGGCGGAGGAAGCGCCGTTCCAGGAGCCAGGCGAAACCGGAGCGGAGGTCCTAGGACAAGCGGGCTCGACGGCAAGCGTCGTCGAGGGACCTCCCGTCCCACCGCTGTCGGGCGCGGACGCCTACGCCGTCCTTCGTGGACTGGCCACACAACCTCGTTCGCTGGACGCCGTCAAGCAATCGACCCGGCTCGAGGACGATCTGTTGCTGGTCCTCATGGGCGCCCTTGTTCGTGCGAAGCTCATCACTCGCGTGCAAGGCGAAGGCGGCCAACACGGGACCTTCGCGCTCACGCCTGCAGGAAGGTCGCTGCTGCAACGATCGCTGCCCGGGGGCGCTCCTGCAACGACATCCCCCGGCTCGGTCGTTCCCTCCACCGCTCTCCCCGCTCCTTCCCCTTCGGCTCAAGGACCACAACTGTCCGAGCTCCCCGCGAGCCATGCGGTCCTGCATCATCTCGGGCTCTTCCACGGCCACAGGGACGAGGCCGTGGTCCCCGCGGAGGTCACCCAGGCCGGGATCGCCCAGGCCCTGGGCACGACACCCAACTCGGTGGCCGTGACCCTGAAGCGTCTCGAGGACGGCGGGCTCGTCCGACCGGACCTCCGCCACGTCAAGGGCGCCCGCCGACGCCTGAAGTCCTACTTCCTTACCGAGAAGGGACTCGCCCTCCGCTCCAAGCTCTTGCAGCAGCCTCCGCCTGGGCGGGGCGGGCCCCGCTAGGTGGGTCGGGTCGGCGACATCTCGTACGCGCAGCGACGGCTCGATCCCGTCCCAGGCCAGCGGGCCGGTCGCCTATGGGGGCGGCGGGGAGTGGGGTCCTCCGTACTGCGGTGGCGCGTACGGGGGCGGATAGGAACGGTAGGGCGCGACGGGGGCGGCGGGGGGCGCGGCCTGCCCCCCAGGGCCAGGGTTGGGCGGTACCGGGGAGAACTTGCCGCGCCGTCGCGACCTCTGCACCAGGAGAAGGACCAGGACCAGGACCCCCACGAGGACCGCTACCAGCAGGAGCACCCCGGGGTAGCTCGTCAACGTCGAGAGCAACGCGGGCTGCTGGGAAGGGGAAGGGGAGGGGGGTATCGTGACGGTCACGGGGGCGGAGGAGTTGCCGTCCCCCGCGGCGTTGATCGCGCTCACGTTCAGCTCGTAGGCGACCCCCGCGCTCAGGTTGCCCACGACTTCCAGGGTCGCCGAGGCCGGCACACGCTGGTAGCTCCAGGTGGAGCCGGTCGCCGCCCGGAAGCCAACCTGGTAGAAGGTCACCACGCTTCCGTCATCATGAGCCGGTGGGTCCCACTGCAACTCCGCCGAGGAGGATCCGACCACCGAGGCGGTCGTGTTCTGAGGAGGATAGGGGACCCCCCGTGGCACAGTGCTGGCCACGGGGGAGGACGCAGGGCTGGGGACCGTTCCGTTCCACGCGGTGACCGTGGCGTAGACCGAGCTCCCGTCCGGCCATGGAATGGTGTCGGTCGTGCGGGTGCTGCTGCCGACCGAGAGCTGATGCGTGAGCGAAGTGGGCGAGCTCCCGTACTGCACGGAGTAGTTCGTGAGCAGGTAGGCCAAGGAAGCCCCCCATCGAACCGCGACGCTGTTGTTGGCGGGGGTCAAGGTCACGCTCGAAGGCGCGGAGGGGATGGAGGATATCGAGGGCAGGAAGGGCGTAGCGAGGTTCAGGGAGGGGTCCACGCCCAGGGCGACCTCGGTCCTGGGATCGATCGCGATGCCGTAGGGGAAGCTGGTCCCTCCCGAGGGTACGACGTTCTGGAGGACGGAGAGGTTGTTCGCGGCGACGACCGCGAGCTCCGAGATGCCCCAGACGAGCACCTCGTCGGTCCCGCCTCCGACGGGGGTCATGTCCTGGAGGGTCGTCATCAACGGGATGGTCCCGTTCCCTGGTGAGCCGACCGTGGTGTCCGGGACGACGCTGAACTGATCGTTGCCGTTGCTCCCCGCGACGAACGCCTCGGCGGCAGGGACGAAGGTGATGGGCAAGGCGGAGGAGATGATCGACCTGTTCCCGATCCATCGGTGAGTGGTCTCGTTGATGAGCCACAGGTTGGTCGAGCCCGGGGAGCCCGCGGCGACCACCTGGTGCACGGGGTCGATCGCCACGCGGGTCGGTCCGGGAGTGTTTACGGTCGCGACCAATGTCAGGATCCCGTAGTCGTAGAACCTCACTCCGACCGTGTCGGTGTAGACCAGGAGCGTCCGGCTGGGGTCCACCGCCATCCCCTGAGCGCCGCCGGAGGTGGTGATCGTGGCCACCAAGCCGAGCGAAGTGGTGTTGACGATGTAGATCTCCCCGTTGTTCCCGCCGGAGACGAAGGCCAGCTGCCGTGCGCTGTCCACCACGACTCGGCAGTAGGTGCCCAGGGGGAGGCTGACGGACCCGGCGGCGGTCCAGGTCCCCTCGTTCACCACTTGGAGCCCTGAGGACGAGGCCACGTCGAAGGTGTTGTGGTAGGCGTCGAACGCGACCCCGTACCCTCCGCCGTTGAAGGGGGTCCCCGAGCGGTAAGAGACGAGGTTCGCCGGGTGCGCGACGAGGGAAGGCGAGGGAGAGGGGCCGCGTACGTCGGTCGGAACCGTGGCCGTCGGCAAGGCGGTAGCGTGGATGGACATGGTGGGAAGCCCCACCAGGAGCAGCGCCAAGGACGCGAGCAAGGCGATCTTTGCGAGCCGGGCCGCCGATGGAAAGGGCAGGAAAGGCCCATCGTTCATGGCGTGGGAAAGGCACGGACCCCTTGATGAACCCCTACGGTCCGTGAATTCTTCCCTGAATTGGACGGACCGGGGCGGGCGGCGCTCCGGGCCCACGATGCAGGGTGGCGCAGGAAGGGTCCGCGGCCTCGACCTAGGCGAACATGCCGACGGTCTCTTTGCCGGTGTCTTCCTCGCCGATGACCTTCTCGATCGCGCGCTCGAAATCGGCCATGTTGACCGCGTCGCGCTCCTCCCGGATGGCCCACATGCCGGCCTCCGTGCAGATCGACTTGATGTCCGCGCCGGTGCAGCCGTCGCACCGGGCGGCCAGCGCCTCCCAGTCGACGGCGTCCTTCAGGCTCATCGCCTTCGAGTGGATCTTGAAGATCTCGACACGGCCCTGGAACGTGGGCACAGGGATCTCGACGATGCGGTCGAAGCGACCGGGGCGCAGCAGCGCCTCGTCTAGGATGTCGGGGCGGTTCGTCGCGGCGGTGATCTTCACGTTCGAGAGCGGCTCGAACCCGTCCATCTCCGCGAGGAGCTGCATCAGGGTGCGCTGGACCTCGCGGTCACCGGAGGTCGCGACCTCCAGGCGCTTCGCGCCGATCGAATCGATCTCGTCGATGAAGATGATCGTCGGGGCCTTCTCCCGCGCCAGCTGGAAGAGCTCGCGCACGAGCCGGGCGCCCTCTCCGATGTACTTCTGGACGAGCTCGCTTC
>JAJYEA010000019.1 GCA_021790425.1 Thermoplasmata archaeon
GCGAGACCGTCGCCGTCTTCGGATGCGGTGGCGTGGGGCTCAACGCGGTGCAGTCGGCCGTCGCCTTCGGCGCCATGGTGATCGCGGTGGACATCGACGACCGCAAGCTCGCCCTGGCGAAGCGCCTCGGCGCGGCGGAGGTCGTCAATTCCAGTTCGGGTGAGACAGCCAAGAAGATCCGGGGACTGACGGGCGGCGGGGTCGATGCCGCTTTCGAGGTCGTCGGACGGCCCGACGTCCTCCAGACGGCCTTCGATTCGGTCCGCACCGGCGGTCGCCTCGTGACCGTGGGCTACAGCGAGCAGGAATGGCCGCTCAAGGTGAGCCGGGTGATGTTCCGGGAGATCTCGGTGCTGGGCTCGCTGGGCTGCCGCTCGGCCGAGTACCCGGTGATCCTGCGCCTCGTGGAGCAGGGACGTCTCCAGCTCGAGCCCCTCATCTCGTCCAAGCTCCGTCTCGAGCAGGTGAACGAAGCGCTCGAGAACCTCGAGAAGGGGACCGTGCTCGGACGCCAGGTCGTCGTCTTCTGACCATGCTGGACCGGTCCTCCCACGCGGGCATCACCACGCTCGCCCTGGAGCGCCGCCCGCTCAACATCCTGAACGGGGAGCTCATGGGCCACCTCACCCACGCGCTCGAGGACCTTTCCCAGGACCCCGAGACGCGGGTGGTCGCCCTGACATCGAAGGTGGAAGGGGTCTTCAGCGCGGGGGCGGACGTCCGCGAACACCTCCCGGGCGCGGACCGGGAGATGATCGGACGGTTCGTCACCCTGTGCGACCGCATCGTGACCTACCCGAAGCCGACCATCGCGGTCGTGAACGGGAAGTGCCTGGGCGGAGGGATGGAGCTCGCCCTCTCCTGCGACTTCGTAATCGCTTCGGATGCATCCACGTTCGGACAGCCCGAGATCGCCGTGGGAGTCTTTCCCCCGGTCGGGGCATCGCTCTACCCCCGGGTCTCCGGGCTGAAGGCCGCCTACCGCATGAACCTCGACCCCCGCCCGATCACCGCGGCGGAAGCGCTCCGGATGGGGTTCGTGACCGCGGTCGTACCGCCCGGGGAAGTCGATGCCGCGGCCAACGAGCTCGCCGCGACCCTGGCCAAGTCGAGCCTGGCCGTCTACCAGCGGGCCAAGCGGGCGATCCTGGAAGGGCTGGCCCTGCCCTGGGCCCAAACCATGGACCGGGCCTCCCGGATCTACCTCGAGGACCTGATGGCGACCGAGGACGCCGCCGAGGGTCTCCACGCGTTCCTCGAGAAGCGATCCCCCCACTGGAAGGACCGCTAGGACCGGTCCCCGGGGCGGCCGCCCCGGAGGAGGGGCTCAGTCGAAGAGGATGGACTCGGTGAAGGTCTCCACCATCGTCCGGGCGTTCTCGAAGCTCGACATCGACTCCTCGTACTCGATGTGCAGGTAGGGGATGCCGGCCTTGTCGAGCGCCGCCTTCCCGATCATGTAGTCGTAGAGGGCCGGCTCGCAGAACTTCGGGGAGGTGAAGATGACCCCCTCGATCCCGAGGCGCTGGGTCTTCGAGAGCAGGTCCGCCTGCTTGTCGACGGTGGGGTGGAAGCGCACGGTCATGGGCTCCAGGTTCTGGACGTATCCTTGGGCGAGGGCCAGGAGGGGGTCGGCCGATCGGGGGTCCATCTGGCCGAGCCAGCGCTCGCCGACGAGCGCCTCATCCTGGATCACGTAGCATCCGGCCTCCTCGACCGACTTCATCAGGGGGAGGGGCGGTTGCTCGCAGAAGTTGCCCAGCACGAGGACCCGGACCCCGTCCTTGGAGCGTGATTCCCGCGCACGAACCCCGGTGAGATACGACTCCAGCATCTCGACGTAGGTCTCGACGGGGAGGGTGGCCCCCGCGCGGAGGGCGGCATAGAACTCCGTGTAGGGCACGACCCACGGCGTGTTCTTCCGGATCGCGAGGAGCTCCTCTTGGAGCGCGCGCTTGCGGTTGAAGAGCACCATGCTCTTCCGCAGCGCCTCGGTCTCGAGCTTGTGCCCGCCCGCCGCCACCATGCGCTCGGCCAGGCGTAGGTACTCCCCGCGGAGGTACTCCGCCGCGTGGGCGGAGGTGTTGTTGATGGGGTAGTGGAGGTACTCGATCGAGCGGTTCGGGAGATTGCGCTGGGTGATCCCGGAGAGGTTCCGGGCGACATCGCAGATGTTCGAGAAGACGAGCACGTCCATCATGTCGAGGTTGCCCTGGAGCCCGAGCTGGAAGACGCTCCGGCTGATGGAACAGACGAAGCTCTGCGTGTGGGCGGTCGCCATATCGAGCCCCACCCGGCCCGAAGCTCCGAGGATCCCCACCGGGAGGTATCCCATCGCATGGGCGACCTCGGAGGGGAAGTAGACCGGGAAGTACCCGACCGCGGGGCGGCCGTGCTGCTTCTTCCAATCGGCCACCGTCGCGTAGGTCACGTACGAGTCGTCCATGACCCGGGCGAAGGTATCGAGGGGCTCGCTCATGCGGCTCCCCCCGTCTTCTTCTGCAGGCGCTGGTGACCCAGGTAGGCGGCGCCCACCGCGGCCGCATAGTAGAGCTCCGGAGCGGCGTTGAGCTTCCCTCCCATCTTCTCCTCGAACGCCTTGACGAAGGCCGGGTTCTCGACGAGGCCGCCCGTGAGCGTGACCTCCGGTTCGATCCCGACCTGCTTGAGCGTGAGGAGCACGCGGCCCACGACCGACTGGTGGGCCCCCATGAGGATGTCCTCGAGGGGGACCTCCTGGGTGATGAGGTTGATGACCTCGGACTCCGCGAGCACGGAGCACACGGTGGAGATCGCGACGGGGTTCGTGGCCCGGAGCGCGGTGCTCCCCAGGTTGTCGAGGTTGATCTGCGAGTAGAAGGCGATCTTCTCGAGGAACCCTCCGCCCCCGGCGGCGCACTTCTCGGTCGCTCGGAACTTGAGCACCTTTCCCCGTTCGTTGATCTTCGAGGCCCGGGCGCTCCCGGCCCCGACGTCCAGGACGCACTTGGTGTTCGGGAAGAAGAAGCGGGCTCCTCGTGCGGTGGCGGTGATGTCCGTGATGCTCAGGTCCCGGTGCTCGACCCGGTACCGTCCGAATCCCGTCGCGGCGAGATACTGGATGTCCTTGGCCTCGAGGTGGGCCGCCGCGAGCGCCCCTTTGTAGGACTCCTCCATCGCGGCCGCGAAATTGTATCCGGTGGTGGCCCGGGCCGTGCCCAGGAGCTTCTTTCCATCCTCCAGGATCGCCACGCGCGTGCTGCGGGTCCCGATGTCCATCCCTGCGGTGATCATGCCGCCGCTACCTCCGCCCGCGGGGGACTCGTAGCCTTCTCCATGGCGAAGATGGCGGCTCCCAGCGAGCCGCAGAACATGGTCTTGCCGTCGTGGTTGATCTTCTTCCCCAGCTGCTCCTCGAGCGCGCGCACCATCCCGGGGTTCAGGGAGACCCCTCCCGTGAAGGTGATGTCGGGCTCGATGCCGACCCGTCGGAGGAGCCCGATGGCGCGGGTGGCCATCGAGGCGTGGATCCCGTAGAGGACGTCCTCGAGCTTGTTGCCCCAGGCGAGCTGCTCCTGGGTCTCCGTCTCGGCGAAGACCGCGCAGGTGCTCGACACCTTGACGGCGTTCGTCGACTTGAGGGAAAGCTCTCCGACATCCTTGAGCGCGAGGCCGAGCGCCCGCGCGGAGCCCTCGATGAAGCGGCCCGTGCCCGCCGCGCACTTGTCGTTCATGGTGAAGTCCACGACCTCCCCGTGCTGGTTGATCCGGATGGCCTTGGTGTCCTGGCCGCCCATGTCGAGGACGGTGTGCGTCTGCGGGAAGAGGTTGTGGGCCCCCTTGGCGTGGCAGCTGATCTCGGTGACCTGGCTGTTCCCGAAGGTGATGCGGTAGCGCCCGTATCCCGTGCCCACCACGTACGCCACGTCGCTCTCGTTCACACCGGCGTTCTGGAGCAGCAGGCCGTAAACCTTCTTCGTGGCCAGGACGATGTTCACCCCGGTCATGTCCACCGCGGTCGCGACCATGCGCCCGCGGTCGTCGACCAGGGTTCCCTTGGTGTAGGTCGACCCCGCATCGATCCCGGCGTAGTAGGAACGAGAGGCCTGCATCCTAGGCCACCCCCTTCCGCAGCGCCAGGGTCTCGAAGAAGGCCTCCACGCGGTTCTTGATCTGGGCCTCGCTGTAGTAGCGCGGGTCCACGTGGTCGGATTCGATCAGAAGGGTCGGGATGTCCCGGTCCTTGGCCAGGTACTCCCGCATGTCCCCCTCCCCCATCGAGAAGGAGCGGCAACTCTTGATCGAGTGGATGACGACCCCATCGGCGTGGTAGTCGCGGACGTACTTCTCCAAGAGCCTCGTACGCATCGGCATGTTCCAGTTGCAGTAGGCGTGGATCATGTACTCCGCGATGCTGTCGAAGGGGCGCTCGGGGTTCATCCGGAACGAGCCCGTGTCGACCATGCCCGCCACCTTGGGATAGGTCGAGGCAACCGCCCGGGCGTTGTTCTGCCGGAAGAGGTTCCAGAACTTCTTGAAGAAGGGGTAGTTGGGCACCCCTTCGAAGACCAGCCGGTAGCGCTCCTCGGCGGTCGGTCCGACGCCGCGGCTCGCCCGCTCCTTGAGCTCGTCGAGGAGGAACGCGTAGAAGTCCACCGCCTCCTGGGTCCCCCGGATGATCGTGATCGGGGCCATGTAGTAGATCGACTCGAAGTAGGCATCGAAGGGGGTGGGGCGGAGCTTGCCCATCTCCACGACCTGCCCCCACAGGTCCCAGGCCTTGGCCGAGAGGGCGATCACTTCCTTGAACCGATTCTCGTCGAATCGCTTCCCGGACACCTTCTCCATCTCGGGGATCGCCTCTTGCAGCTGCGCGGAGACGTACTTCACGTCGTGGGGATCGACGTGACCATCGTATTCGCGCACGTAGGGGACATCGATCGTCAGGATCGGGGCACCGGTCTGGTAGTGGAGTTGCTCCCACCAGTGGATGTAGATCTGGCATCCCGAGTACGTCAGCAGGAGCACGTCGGGCTTGGGAAGGGCGCCGATGGCGGTCGAGGTGTTGTCCGTAGCGGCCGCCACGCCCATCTTCACGTACCCGCAGGCGTCCGTGGAATACCCCTCTTCCTCGGCGAGCGCGATCAGCGGGGGGGCCCCGCCCCGGTAGGAGATGTTGAGCGAGGTGACCTCGGGATAGAGCGGAACGATGTCGAAGACGTTGAAGAACTCGATCGGATTCGCCATCACGAACCCGTAGCCGATCTTCTTCCCCTCCTTGTGGGCAGCGGTGAGAGATTGGAAGTAGCGCTTGGTGATCTCACCCTGAAGTCTCTTCGCCTTGTCAAGGGAGTCAAACGAGAGGCTGGCCTCCT
This sequence comes from Thermoplasmata archaeon, assembly GCA_021790425.1. Lineage (GTDB taxonomy): Archaea > Thermoplasmatota > Thermoplasmata > Lutacidiplasmatales > UBA184 > JAJYEA01. Next base: position 5,355 of record JAJYEA010000019.1, read on the forward strand.
GCGGCATGGACTCACGGCCACCAAGCTGGGTAATTATATAGGGTCTATTCCGCACGCCCCCGATGAGGGCGATCTGTCGCTCGATCGGATGGTTTAAACACTATTGCAGTGCTATATCGGCACCGGCGCACCGCCCGCAACCCCCGCGCCCCGCACGCCACTCGCGAGGCCGCCTCGGAAGGTCGTCCCCTCTCCGGGGGTCCTCGCCATCCGATTCCGAAATATAGGGGTACTGGCTCGGCGGACCTACGGGAGGAACACGATGACGGTCTTGGTGGATGGCCACTCTCTTCGGGTGGGGGACTTGGTCCGGGTGGCCCGGGAGAACGAGAGGGTCGAGCTGCATCCCGAGGCCCTGGGGAGGATCCGGGCCTGCCGCGCCATGCTCGAGAAGAAGATCGCGGCCCACGAGATCATGTACGGGGTCAACACGGGGATCGGGGAGTTCTCCGAGGTGGTCCTGACCGACGACCAGGTGAAGGACTTCCAGCGGTATCTCATCTACAATCATTCGGCGGGGATCGGGGAGCCGGCGCCGATCGAACACGTCCGGGCCGCGATGTTGCTGCGGGCCAACGTGCACGCGCACGGGAATTCCGGTTGCCGCCCGGAGATCACCCAGGCCTTCCTCGACATGCTCAACCATGGAATCACCCCCGAGGTCTGCGTCAAGGGGTCCGTGGGGGCTTCCGGGGACCTCGCTCCCATGGCCCAGATCGCACTCTGTCTCCTCGGGGAGGGCCGGGTCCAGTACCAGGGCCGATGGATGCCCTCCCGCGAGGCCTTCCAGCAGGCGGGGATCCCGGTCCCGGGGCTCCAGGCCCGGGACGGCCTGGCCGCCATCAACGGGTCGAACTTCCTCACCGGGATGAGCGCCCTGCTCCTCTACGATACCGACCGGTGGCTCCGGCAGGCGGAGATCGCCTGTGGCATGTCGCTCGAGGCCCTCAAGGCGAACATGAAGCCCTACACCCTGCGGCTCTTCCAGGCCCGTGGGTTCCCGGGGGGCGTACGGAGCGCCCGGGCGGTCCAGAAGGTTGTCCGGGGCGGCGACCTGGCCGAGGGTCGCCTGAAGGTGAAGGTGCAGGACGCCTACTCGATGCGGTCGTCCCCCAACATCATCGGGGCGGCCCATGACGCCGTGAAATGGGCCCGCGAGCAGGTCGAGATCGAGATGAACGGCGTGGGCGACAACCCCCTCTTCTTCCCCGACGACAACACCCAGCTCTCCGGGGCCAACTTCCAGGGGACCCCCGTGGCCGTCCCGATGGACATGGTCGGGTCGGTGATCACCATGGTGTGCGTGCTCTCCGAGCGACGCATGAACCGTCTCAACAACCCGGCCCTCAGCGTCGGGCTGCCTCCCTTCCTGACCCAGAACCCCGGGATGTTCTCCGGGCTGATGCTGAGCCAGTACACCGCCGACATGCAGATCGTCGAGCAGCGCATCCTGTCGGTGCCCGCCTCCATCCAGAGCATCCCCGCCGCCGCGGACCAGGAGGACTTCGTATCGATGGGCATGAACACGGCCCTGAAGAACCTCCAGATCCTCGACAATGCCTACGGGGTGCTCGGCATCGAGTTCCTGGCCGCGGCCCAGGCGCTGGACCTCCGGGAACGCTCGAAGGAGCCCTACGGATACGGGGAGGGGACCAACGCCGCCCGGAAGGTCATCCGGGACCACGTGGCCTTCCTTGACGTGGACCGGCCCCTCTTCACGGACCACAACGCCATGAAGGCGCTCGTCCGCTCGGGCGACATCCTCCGGGCCGTCGAGGCCCGGACCGGACCCCTCGACGCGTGAACGCCGGGGGTCGGGCCGGTGGGCCCGCCCTCAGAAGGTGGTGACCTTCTGCGCCATCAGGAGGCTGGGGACGCTGCTGGCGTTCGCGAGCCACCGGTCGGCGACCTCGCGGGCCCCCTTGCTCACCTTCTCGAAGTTCGTCCCGTTCGCGGGCAGGAGGTTCACGGTCGCTACTTGGGGCTGGTCGATCGAGCGCCCGATCTGCGAGAGGATCCGGACGTGGACCTCCCGCACATCCCCCTTCGCCTCGCGGACGATGTCGTCGGCGATGCGGTTCGCCAGGATGTTGTAGATCTTCCCCACGTGCGTGACGGGGTTCTTGCCGCTCGCGGCCTCCATGCTCATGGGGCGGTACGGGGTGATGAGGCCGTTGGCCCGGTTGCCCCGGCCGGTCGATCCGTCATCGCCGTTCTCCATGGAGAGGCCGGTGACGGTGAGGTAGAACACGTTGTGCTTGTAGTTGTCCCCCGTGTTGACGGAGACCTTGACCTCGCGCTTGGTGAGATGGGTGGCGTTGTCGGCCACCTTGCTCGTGATCTCCTGGATGAGGTTGATGTACTCCTCCTTGCCCTTCACGTGCTGTCCCACGAGGGCGGCGGCCACGGTGAGCTCGATCTTCCCGTCCCGGCGGCAGCCCATGACCTTGACGTCTTTCCCGAGGGCCTTCATCGTCTTCGCGAGGCGCAGGGTCAGGAACTTCTCCGTCTCCAGCACGAGGGTCTCTGTCTCCGAGAAGGGGGCGAAGCCGCATCCGAACGAGGTGTCGTTGGCGAGGTAGCCCTCCTGGGCGAAGACGCCCTTGAGGTCGACGGAGCCTTCCCCGAGCAGGCACTGCACCGTCACGGTCTTGGAGAGGTCCACGTCGGGGACCACGGTGGCGAGGTAGTCCGTCGCCGCCTTTGTCACGAGCTCCTTGTACGGCAGCTTCTCGCCGTTGATCTGGGTGGTCGCCCGGCCCACCAGGGCGAGGGTCGCGGGGCGAAGGATCTTCCCGCCGGCAAAGGCGGGCTCGGCCTGGCCTCCCACGATGTGGGTCTCATCGGTGTTGTGATGGAGGATGCTGCCGGTCTTCTCAGTGTAAAGCTTCGAAAGCGCGCGGCTCACGGACTCGGAGATGCCGTCGCAGAGGCTGTCGGGGTGGCCGATCCCCTTCCGCTCCACGAATTCGACTTCCCGGTCCTCGATGTACTGCGCGTTCAGCGGTTCTAGAGCGATATTTCTCTGGGTCATCTCGAATCGCACCGGGCGGGCGGAGTAGGGTCGAACTTTAAAGCGTTTCGACTCATGCCGAGCGACATCGCCACTGTAGCTCAGTTGGCAGAGCAGCTGATTCGTAATCAGCAGGCCGAGGGTTCAAGTCCCTCCAGTGGCTCTCCTCAGCCCCAGCGACATCGGCCCCCGGTCAGGGGGACGCGTCCGACTTGCGGATGGGTTTCCTTGAGCGCTTAACGCGCGTGCGAGGCGCGCGATCCACGAGCTTCTGGCCCCTTCTCTCGGAGGGGGGCGCGAGCTCCGGGGGAAACTCCGGGGTCGTGTCTGCTTCGGGTGTGACGCGCATCCCGAGCGGCGGGAGGGGCGCGGGGTCGACCGGTGGGACGTCGGGGTTCACCTCCCCCGGTTGTTCGTCTCCCTGGGGCGTGGCAGTCGTTCCCTGGGGTCCCATCGGACGTCCATGGGCTAGCACGGCTCCCGTGTTCGCGTCGTAGGCGATCCGCTCTCCGGAGGGGGTGTTGAGCACGATGGTGTTGGAATTCCCGGGCTCCTCTTCGTCCCAGTCCTCCTTCGGGGGTCGCGCCGGGGGAGCGGGTACGCTGTCCTCCGAATCTCCCTTCGAGCGGGGTCCTTGCCCGCCCGAAGCGGGGGTATTGATGGCGGCCCGGGTCCCGGTGCCCGGACTGCGGCGCCGGAACCAGACGAGGATCAGGAGCAGGGCCGTCGCGAGCACGACCGCCAGCCAGGCCCAGAGAGGGATGCCGAGGACGTTCGCCGACCACGGATTGGACGGGGCCGGTCGCCCTCCTCCCGGGGAGCCCGGGAGGGTCACCGTCACGTTGACCCAGGCAGTGTGCGCAAGCTGGCCGAGTATGTCGGAGACCCAGGCCCGGTAGGAGTAGTTCCCGGGATGGGGGAGAGAGAGATTCCAGATCGATGTGGTGGGGGCGAGGGAATCGTTCGTTCCGTTGAGCTGCCAGACGTAGGCGTACGGATGGGTCCCGCCGGATGCGGAGATGGAGAGCGAGAAGGGCATCCCGGAAGTGACCGAGGTGCGGTTGCTATGGAGGGAGACGACCAGGGGGGAGGGAGGGGTCCCGGTGACCGTGAAGAGCACGTGGCCCTGGGCCGATTGACCCACGGTGTCGTTGACCCACACGGTGATGTTGTAGGACCCCGGCCAGGTCGGGGTGCAGTTCAAGGTCGTGGCGTTGGCGGTCTGGCATCCGGGGGGGAGGGCCGAGTAGGCGAATGTGTACGGGGTCTTGCCTCCGGACTCGGACACGAGGAGCGTGACGGACTGGCCGAGCGGGACCGACGCGGGGGATGCGCTGGCGTTCGTGATCACGAGCGGAGGGTATTGGACGGTGAGGTTCGCGGTCGCCGACACGGAGGTGGCCGCGGCATCGGTCACGGTGACGGTGATGGCGAAGGTGCCTGCCTCATTGGGGTCGCAGACCAGCTTGTTGACGTCCGAGTTCAGGCAGGGTGTGGGAAGGCCGGAGTACCGGTAGGTGTACCCTGGGGTACCCCCAGCGGCCGTGACGTTGATGTACGTCGTTCCCCCGAGGACGACCGTGGCCGGGGCGAACGAGTAAGAGTAGATCGTGAGCGGGACGGAGGTGAACTGGATGGTGGGTACGGAAAGGGCATGCCCAGATACGTTCACGAGGCCGGAGGAGGGCGTGGCGTTGTATCCCAACTCGGGGTCCACGGTGTAAGCGTAGCTGCCGTTGGGGCTCGCGAAGAGGATGGGGCCCGACACGGACGTGTGGGAGACGTTGCCCAGGGTGACGTTCCACGTCGTACCGGATGGCAACCCCGCCTCGGAGAAGGTGATGGCGTACGTGAGGAGCACGAACGAGATGGACTCCGTTTCCGGTGCGGCCGTCACGGTCACGGTGCCTCCCTTCCCCTGGTAGTCCTTGTCCACGGAGGCGACGGAATAGGTGTAGGTGCCGTTACCCAGCGTGAGCGAAAGGGAGGAGGTCGTGCCGTTGAGGGAGATCGGTCCGGTGAGATTCACCCACCATTGCGTGTTCGAGGGAAGACCAGATTCCGCGAAGGCGACGGGATATGTCACCCTGGCGAAGAGGAGGGTCGGCTCGGTGACCGACGATCCTGTCACATCCACGTTCCCGGAGTAGGGAAGCGTGGTCTGGTGCCATCCAGAGACGTCTTGGACAACGTACGGGTAGGATCCGTTGGGGAGATGCCACGTTATCGAGTTCGACGTGGAGCTCGAGGAGTCTCCGTTGACCGCGACGGTCCATGTAGTTCCGGCCGGCAGCCCAGATTCCAGGAAGGTGACCGGGAACTTGGGCTGGATGGAGAAGACGATGTTCACCTGGAGGGGCAACGAACCGATCGTGATGTTCCCGGAGGGGGGAGACGGTGAGTACGCCCCGGAGCTGCCCACCGAGAACGCGTAGGTGCCGCTCCCCTCGTAGAAGGTGAGCTGGCCCGTACCGCAGTCCTCGGCGGAGTTCAACGCGGTGCACCAGTAGCTCCCGGCCGGGAGCCCCGACTCATAGAACGTGACCCGATTCATCGAGGTGAGGGTCGGGAGGAAGGGAACATACTCCCCCGTTAGCGGATCGGAAGCGAGGGCCACCAACGTGCGGGGATCGATGGACAACCCGGACGGGAAACCCGCGCCCTGGGTTGCGAAGGGGGTCAGGAAGGTCCCCGTGTCGACCTCAAAGGGTTGCAGCATCCAGCCTCCGCTGCCCGAGGCGTACGACCAGAGCAGGGCCTCATCACTCCCGGCCCCCACCACGGCGATCGCCTCCACATTCGTTCCGGAAGGGAGCGTGTAGTTGGCGACCAAGGAAGGGCCCAGGGCATTCACCACGCTCAGATTGTTCCCGTTGTTGTCCCCCACCACGAAACTGGACGAGGTCGGGTCGTAGACCACCGGGTCCGGGTCGAAGATCACAGTCGCGTTGGCGTACCACCGGGGCGTGGATTCGTTCACGAACGCCAGGTGGTCGCTCGGGCTCGAAACGGCCACGATCCCGTCGGTCGGGTCGATCGCGATCCGCTCGGAGTTGGGGATGGGCAGATTCGCCATGACGTGCCAGCTCGCGTAATCGACGAACGTTACGACGCTCCCATTCGTATAGACGAGGAGCTCGCGCGCGGGGTCGACCGCCACCCCTCCCCCGTACGACGACGGTACGTTGGTGGGAACGGTGCGGACCACCAGCCCGGTCGAGGTGTTGAACATCGTGACCCCGCTCACATGCGGGCCGGCGTTGACGAAGCCCAACTCGTGCGTAGGGTCGATCGCGACGTTCGCCCCCGACCCGGCGGGGAGGGCGACGGTGGCCGTCTGGCTCCACGTGCTCTCGTTAAAGACCGCGACCGAGTTCGACCGTGTGGGGGCATAGAAGGACCCATCCTGGGGATCGAAGGCGATCCCGTCCCCCGTCCCGGCGAAAGGGGTCCCCTCGGTGTAGCTGTACACGGTGGACTGCGGCAGCGAGGGCACGGCGGCCGAGTCCCGAGGTGCTGCCCCGTGGGAAGCCGCGATGGGGGGGAGCAGCGCGGGGAGGAAGAGCCCTCCCATGACGATGGCCACGACTACGACCTGCATCCGGGGAACTATGCCCGTAAAGGCGCGCCTCACCACTCTGTCTCCAGCCGGTGAACACTCCTCCACTCTACTTAGGCCTTTCATCGTTTCCCGCCGGTCACTGGGCGCGCCTCCCTTCCCTCGTCCCGAGCACGAGTCGGGAGGGGTAGGCGATCCGGGCCGTTCACGTTTGACGGATGCGCCCCGTCGAACCTCTCACCCACGGTGGCTCCCGGATCAAACGGTCGGGGAGGAAACGGGGGGGCGTGCTCGTGCGCGCGTCCAGAAGAGCACGAGCCCGACGACCGCGACCACTCCCGCCCCCAGCATTACGTACCAGAGGTCGGTGGTCAGAGACCCGGAGTTGGGGGCGGCACCGGCGGGGGACGCGCTATCGGCGACAAACTGGACGTCCTGGACCAGCGCGGATCCCTCCACGCGCATCGTGCCATTCGACGGATGTGCCGTGTAGCCATGGATCCCCCCTACCTGGAACACATACGACCCGTTGGGCACCGAGAAGGTGATCTGGGTGCCCGTGGAGTGCGCCGTCACTCCTCCGAAGCTCATCGACCAGTTCGACTGGGCCGGGAGTCCGGACTCCATGAAGGTCACCTCGAAGTCTGTCGGGGCCACGGCGGCGAAGGCCAGCGTGACCGTGGTGGCGCTGCCCGAGACGGTCACGGACCCGGTCAACGGGGTCGCCGAATACCCCGTCGGTGGTGTGACCGTGAAGGAGTAACTTCCATCCGTCACCGAGAACGAGAGGGAGGAGTTCTGGGTGCTCCGGGTCTGGACGGGCGTGGTCTGTAGGGTGACGGCCCAGGCGGAGCCGGAGGCGAGCCCGCTCGCCGTGAACGTGAGCAGGTAACTGCCCGACGAGGTAGGCGTGAAGGTCAGGTGGACCGTAGTCCCCGCCCCCTGGACCGCCACCGTCCCGGTGGACGGGGAAACCGTGTATCCGGAGGGTCCGCCGACGATGAAGGAGAAGGTGCCGTTGACGACGGAGAAGCCCAGGGAGGCTCCCGAGGTCCCCTGGGACGAGGAGTAGTTCGTTCCGGTCAGGTTCACGTTCCAGATCGCGGGGGAGGTGAGTCCCGCCTCGTCAAATGCGACCGTGTACGACGTGGGGGTCGAGTACAACGCGAAGTCGATCCATTGCCAGAGGGGAGTGCCCGCGACCGTCAACGTTCCGCTCGCAGGAGTTGGGAGGAAGACTAGTACGGGCGGCACCGAGAAGCTCGCCGTCCCGTTGGTCTCCCAATAGTAGATGAACGGGGTGTCCGAGGAGCTGAGGGCAGTTCCTACCGTGAGGCTCCAGGGGGTCATGCTGGGCAGTCCCCGCTCGGCGAACGTCAGCGGGGTGTAGCCCGCCAACGAGGGGACAAAAAGAGAATCCAGGCCCGAGAGCGGATCGACGGCCAACGCAACGAGCGTCTGGGGGTCCACCGCGATCGACGCCGGCCAGCCGGAGGTGGCATTGATCTGTTGGACGAACTGCTCCGTGGCAACGTTCAAGACCGTGAGGGAAGCTCCACCGGAGAAGTTGGGGTAGACCCAGATCAGGGCTTCGTCGAATCCACCGATCACCACGGTGATCCCTTCGAGGTCCCACGCGGGTCCCGGCAGCGTCAGGTTCACGACCGACTGGGGGGAGTTTTCGGGCACGAGGCTCAGATTGTTGCCATTGCTGTCCCCGGCGATGAAGTCATTCGAGGCGGGATCGTACGCCAGCGGGTAGGGGGAGTAGACCACGGTCTCCAGCGCAACGATGTTGAGGTTCTGCTCTGACATCAAGGCGAGGTAGTGGAGCCCGAACGTGACCCCCACCACTCTGTGAAGCAGGTCGATCGCGATGGAGGCGGCCGACATGGGACTGGAGTTCGGGAGGACCTGTGTGGCCACCACCTTCCACAGCGAGTAGTTGTAGGCGTCCACCTGGGTCCCGTTGGTAACGAAGGCGAGCTCCTTCTGGGGGTCGAGCGCCACGCCCCGGGTGAAATCGCCCGTAAGGGTGAGGTTCGCGAGGATCGTTCGCGTCGTCAGGTTGAACACCGTGAGCGAGTCGGAGATGCCGGTGACCACGAATCCCAGGGAGTGGAACGGGTCCACGGCGATGTGCGCGTACTCGCCCGAAGGGACGTCGAGAAGGTAGGTGGCCGCCCCGGTCGACTCGTTCACCGCGACAACGCTCCCGTTGCGGTCGACGACGTAGAAGAGGTGGGTCAGAGGGTCAAAGGTGACTCCACCGCCGCCATAGGGCAGGGTCGTGTTCTCCAACGAGTACCGCAGGGTCGGGAGGACGGAAGAGGCGGGCGGCATGGCTTGGGCGGCATAACCCGGGCCGTGGCCGGAAAGACCGGGCAACCCGAAGGAGGCGCCGAGGGAGAACGCCGTTGCGACGAGCAACAGCGCAAGCGCAACCGACCCTGATGTCAGGGTACACACCACCCATGTCCTTTCTTCGCCCCCGCGACTCCGAAACGGCATCCCGCTCGCCACCTCTCCCACATAATGCCGGATACAATATAATAAGGTTTGTATGGGGGACTTCCGAAAGGGCCCCGGGTGCGATTCGCTTGTCCGCCCTCTCCGAGCCCGGGTCAGGCCTTGCGGGCGGTCGTCGCGCAGTAGATGCAACTGGTCCACTGTCCCATCGTGGTCGTCCGGATGTCGACCACCGCACCGCCACTATGCTCGATGATGCTTCGGACCCGGGGTCGGGGGATCCCGTACATGAAAGCGAAGGGGGTGTCCCCGTAGCGGGCCTGGTGGTAGACGTGGAGAAGGCTCTGCGGGAGGAACTCAAAGACCCGCTTCGCCATGCCGTAGAACCGGGGGACCGGGACGAGCGTCCGCTTGTGCGGCAGCTGGAACACGATGGCTCCCCCTGGCCGCAGCACCCGCACGAAGTCCGCGATGTACTGCCTCGAGAACTGGGGAGGGACGTGCTGTAGTGTGATGCTCGAGTAGATCAGGTCGAAGGAGCGGTCCGGGAACAGCCGGAGGTCCGAGCGCGCGTTCACGAAATACTCGACGTGGTCCCCGAACCGGTTGTACTGGCGGGCCAGGTCGATCATGCTCGGGGAGATGTCCACTCCCTTCACCCGGTCGAAGTGCCGTGCCAGGCCTTGCGTGAGGCGCCCCACGCCACAGCCGAAGTCGAGGGCGGTGCCCCGCGCGGGATTCAGTCCCACCTTCTTCAGGTAGTCCAACAGTTCGTCGATCTCCTTCCGGCCAGTCTCGAAGAACTCGTCCAGAGTCCATTTTCCCCCTTTCTTGTCCGGAAGCGAGAGGATGCGCCACAACGGGTCGTCCTTGCCGAATCCGTCCCAGTCCTGTTGGAGGGAGGCCAGGCTGCCACCTCGTGCCACTACCTCCTGATGGGGCTCACTCATGGGCGATGCGGCCTCCGAGCCTCCGGCGGCATATATGGTTGATTCTCCGGGCCCCCCCGGGACCTGGACGCTGGCGCCCGCCCGTGGAGGGGCTTCTCGGCCCGGGCTGGCCCTCGTGGAAGCGCGAGGTAGGCTTCCCGAGCGGGCTCCACCAGCGCCTAACGACGAAATGTCCGCCCCGCCCAAAGGATCCCTCGGCGGACTCCGGGGGACGGCTCACCCGCGAGAACCTTCGCTACGGTGGGTTCTCCTTCTTCGGGGCGGTCTTCCCGCGCTTGGCCCGGGCCTGCTTCGCCCGCGCCACCAGCTCATCGCTCTTCTCCGCGTTCGACGGCGCTATCTCGGAAGGGACCTCGGTCCGCTTGCCCCCCTCGGGCGTGACGCTCATCTCCACGGGTTGCAGGACCTGGGGGTCGAGCTTCTGGACGTTCGGGTTTACCTCCTCGGGCTTGATCTCGTCCCCGAAGGGGCTTTCCTCCGATCGTTCATCGCCCAGGCGTTTCTCGACGTTGACCTTGGACTCTCCGTGGCGGCCCTCGGTGAGCACGGCTCCCGTGCGCTCATCGTACGCGATGCGGGTCCCGGAGGGGGTCCGGAGGACGATCGTGCCCGGGCCGTCGGACTCCTCCTCCCACTCCGGCTGGTGCGGTCCCTGAGGAGGGGATGGAACAAAATCGTCCAGTTCTGGTTGGGGGCGCGCTCCCTCCGCAGCGGACGAGGGGGCCGGGGTAGTCGTTCCCGCGCTGGGCCCCTGCCGTCGGCGCAAGAGAACAACCGCCACCAGGATTGCGACCGCCAGCAGGACGACGAGGAAAGCCCAGAGGGGAACCCCGAGATAGGTTGCGGTGAGCGGATTGGTGGACGAAGTGCTTCTGCCCCCCCCTCCCGGGGACCCGGGGAGGGTCACGCTCACGTTGACTTGGGCGGTGCGTGCCAGTTGGCCGAGCCCATCGGAGACCCACGCCCGATAGGTGTAGTTGCCGGGATGAGAAAGGGAGAGGTTCCAGTACGCCGTGTAGGGGGCGAGGGAGTCGTTCGTCCCATTGAGCTGCCAGACGCAGGAATAGGGAGGAATGCCGCCGGACGCGGAGACGATCAGTGAGAACGGCATCCCGGTGGTGACCGAGGTGCGGTTACTACGGAGGGAGACGACCAGCGGGGAGGGAGGGGTCCCGGTGGCCGTGAGGAGCGCATGGCCCTGCGCCGACTGGCCCACGGTGTCGTTGACCCACACGGTGAGGTTGTACGTCCCCGGGACCTCGGGGATGCAGGACAGGGAAGAGGCGTTGGCCGAGGCGCATCCGAGGGGCAGTCCCGAATAGGCAAAGTGGTAGACGCCGTTGCCACCGCTCACGCTCGCCGCGAGCAGGGTGGTCCCACCCACGGCCACCGATGCGGGCGCCGCTGCGAAGGAGGTGACCACGATGGACGGATACGAGACCGTCATCGGGGGGGCGGTGGCCTGCTGAGTGGAATTGGCGTCGGAGACCGTGACAGTGACGTTGAAGACCCCTCCTACGGTTGGCGCGCAGACCAGATTCGGAGTGTCGGAGGAAACGCATCCGGCCGGGAGTCCGCTGTAGACGTACGAGTAAGGGGTCTGGCCTCCCGCGGCGGTGACATTGAGATAGGTCGTGCCGCCGACCGTCAGGTTCTGCGGGGTGACGGTGAACGCATAGATCGTCAGCGGAACTAGGGAGAACTGGATGGTGGGACCGCTCGTCGGATGGCCGCGCACGGAAACATTGCCCGCGGAGGGCGTCACGTTGTACCCCGGAACGGGCGCGACGGAGAAACCATAGGTCCCGTTGGGGTCGGGGAAGCTCATGGAGGGGGTCACGGAGGTCTGCGTGGCCCCGCCAAAGGTGAGGTTCCAGGGTGTGCTCGCCGGGAGTCCCGTCTCGGAGAAGGAGACCGAGAAGGTGAGGAGCGAGAACGCTACCGCGAGGTTGAGGGAAGCGGCCGAAACGTTGAATGATCCCCCCAGGGCTTGGTAACTCTTGTTGGCGCTGGCGATCTGGTAGGTATATGTACCGTTCCCGAGGGTGACGGTCAGGGAGGAGGAAGTGCCGCCCAGGGAGGCCGAGCTCGAAAGGTTCACCCACCACTGGCCTCCGACGGGGAGCCCCGATTCCTGGAAGGAGACCGGATAGGTGACCCGGACGAAGAGCACGGCGGGCTCGGTGACCGGGACGCCGCTCACGGTGACGGTTCCCGTGTATGGCAGCGTGGACTGGTGCCATCCCGGCACGTCGACGATCGCATACGACCACGACCCGTTGAACATCCTCACCGTGACAGTAGTGCTCGTCGTGGAGGCGGTCAGTCCCGCCAGCGTCACGGACCAGCCGGTCCCGGAAGGAAGGCCGGACTCCGAGAACACGACGGGGTAGCTCGTTGCCACGTCAATGACCCAGACCAATCCTCCGCTGTGGTCTGTGACGTACACGGTGCGGTCGGTGGGGTCGTAGGCAGCGCCCCAGGGTTCCCCTCCGGTCGTCAACGTTGACTGGCTGGAGAAGGTCGTTCCATTCAGCACGGTGATGGTGCCGCCGCTCGAATCCGCCACGTAGACGCAACCATCCGCGGCCGAGTAGACCAGGCCCCACGGAGAGAACCCGGCATTCACGTTGGCGATCACGCTCTCGTTGGTCGGGTCGATGACGCTCACCGTGTTGGATCCGGAGTTGGTCGCGACGAGGTCGCCGGTCGAATTGTCGTACGTGACGTCGGCCGGGTGGGTTCCCACGGTGACGTTCGCGATGATGCTGTTCGAACTGCTCGAGATCACCGCGACCACTCCCGAGGAGTAGCTCGCGACGTAGACGTTCCCGTTCACGGGGTCGTAGGTCATTCGTGCCGGGGTGGGGACCGTGACATTCACCAGCACTTTGAGGGAGGTGGCGTTGATGATGGCGACCTGGTTCGTCGTTTGGTCGCCCGTGTAGACATCCCCATTGTTGGGGTCGTAGATCACATCGTAGGGTTGCGATCCCAGCGGGATGAACCCTACCGACGTGCCCGACCCCGCGGCGTAGACCCCGACACCCAGGCTCGTAGACGCGAAAAGGTCGCCGTTGGCCGGGTCGTACGCGACACCCAGCTGGCCTGATGAGGTGGTCACGCTGGTGAAGGGTGTGTTGTTCAACTCGCCCGCCACGACGATGTTGTTCGTGAAGGCTCGCGAGATGAAGAGGCGATCATCGGTATGGTCGATGGCTACCGCCCAGGGGGACCCTCCTGTCGTGAAGTTCGTGATGGTCGCCCCGAGGTGCGTGGCGGGTTCCGCCGGGAGCGCGTGTGCCCCGAGTCCCTCGGCTCCGATCCCAGGGCCGGTCATAGGCAACGAGTTACCGGGCCCAGTCCATGCCCCCGTGCTCCCCGCGACCGCGAGGGTGCACAGGAGAACTCCCCACAAGGTGGTCCACCCCGCGACCCGGTGCGGTCCTCCTGTTGGATGCCGGCTCACGGTGTACGAGCCCAACGAATTCTCCTTCATGGACGGACGGGTTCCACGTTCCTCTTTCTCATAAGCTCCCCGTGCGAGACCAACCAAGCAGTCTCTTGCCGACGCCACCGTCGACTTCCGGGGTGCGACCCATAGTGGCCCGCAGATGTGAGGTCCTCGGCCGGCAGCTCCCGTGAGGTTCGGGTCCATACACTCGAGGTTCTTCTCGGGTCACTCTATCGGAGGAAGACGATGCTTGCGGCGGCGCGCAGCCAGGGCCACCGCGACGACCCCCCCGACCACGATGACCAGTCCCAAGAGCACACTGTAGGTCTCGGCCAATGTCCCGAGGGGGGCCGACGTGGCTACCGAGTGGGTAACGGTTATCGTGGCATTCCCCCAGACGGTGACCCCTCCCTCGGAGGCGGCGACCTGGAGGGTAACGGTCCCGGTCTTCGAGCCAGAGGTGAAGACGACCTGGGACCCGTGGTAGGTGTCGAGCGTCCCGAGGCTCGTCGAGCTGAGGCTCCAAACGTACGTGACCGAAGAGGAACAGCCGTTTCCGCCGCAGTACGGGACCGCATTGATCGTCGCGTTGCCTCCCTCGGAGACGATCACCTTGATCGGGTCGATGCTGACGGATTCGAGCGTGGGCCCCAGCGAGACGACCGTCAGGTTGGTTAGCGCGGTCGCGTGGTTGGAGGCGCTGTCGTTGACGATCACCCGGACGTCAAACGACCCCGTGACGGTGGGTGTGCACACAAGGTCGGCATTGCTGGCGCTGGAACACCCCCCGGGCAGGCCGGTGAAGGCAAAGGAGAACGGAGCGGTGCCCCCTATGGTTGAGACGTTCAAGTAGGTGGTTCCCCCCAAGGGGACGTGAGACGGCACGGCCAAGAACGAGGTCACCTGGAGAGGGGGGGTCGTCACGTTCGCGGAGAATTCGATCAAGGGGGCCACCGCGGGGGCCCCTGCGATCGTGATCTCCCCACCGGCAGGAGAAGCCGTGAACCCCGGGACAGGGACAACCTCGAAGGGATAGGTCCCGTTCGGGAGGGACAGAAGCATCGAAGCGGTCGTCGAAGTCCCTTGGATCCCGGCCATGTCCACCCCCCACGGCGTCCCGGCGGTGAGACCCGCTTCGGTGAAGGTGAGGGGGAACTGCACGCGCGTGTTCACGAGGGTGACCGTCCCGTTCCCGTGGTTGGTCACATAGACCACGCCGTTGTCCGGGTCGTAGACCACCCCCCAGGGCTGCCCCCCGATGGGGAGGGACGCCACGAGGCTGTTGGTGGCACTCGAGAGGGCGGAGACGGTGTTCTGATTCGTGTTCGCGATGTAGAGGTATCCGTTGTCGCTGTCGTAGGCGATCCCCCAGGCGCCCGCTCCCGCGGCCAACGTAGTGGTGACCGTGTTGGTGGAGGCATCGATGACGCTGACCGTTCCGGAAGCAGAATTCGTCACGTAGATGTCCCCGTTGTAGGGGCAGTAGGCTACCCCGAGAGGGAGGCTCCCGACCGGGATCGTTGCCACGACGCTGTTGCTGACCCCCGAGATGACGGACACTTCGTCCGTCCCATAGTCCGCCACGTACAGATCGCCGTTCGAGGGGTCCACCGCCATCTCGCCCGTCGTGTTCTGCCCCGGCACGGTGGTGGCCACTTGGGAAGTGGTCCCATTGATGACCAGGACAGTGTTGAACTGATGGACCCCGACGTAGATCATCCCGTTCAACGGGTCGAAGAGTATGAAATATGGATAAGCCCCGGTCGGTAGGTAGGAGATGGTGCCCCCCTCCCCAAGGGGGACAACGGCAACGCTCGTCGGCAGTGCTTCGTACAGACTGTTCGTGATCGGGTCATAGGCGATGCCCAGCTGTCCGGCTCCCATGTTGCTGGAGCTCACCACCGCATTCGTTGCGGAGTCGATCTCCTGGGTCGAATTGGAAAAGGCGTTCGACAGGTAGAGGTGGTGCGACAGGGTGTCCCTGGCCAGGTACCACGGGCCTTGGCCTGCCGTGATGTAGCCGACCATGGACCCCACCCCTCCGCTGCCGGGCACGGGAAGCGTCCGATGCTCCGATGCGACCGGCCCCGGTAGGATCCCCGCGTGCCACATCGCGATGCCGCCTCCCAGGAGGACGAGCATGCTGACGATCGCGCCCACGGAGGCTACACCGTAGCGGGAGCGCCGTACGGGATGCCGCCGAGAGCCAACGAATTGGATGGACGCCATGGTCTCCATCAATCCTACTACATGAATTTCTTATTAATAACGTTGCTCACTAACAGGGCGCCTCTCGCGGGGGGACGGGGCTTCCGTGACCGACCCTAGGGTCCCCCGGTGCCGAAGCGAAGCGAAATAACGATATATAGCGAGGGAAGTTCCTCGGCCCGCTCAGGGCCCTGGTACTCTTGACGACCGATGATGATCCATTGACACCGCGACTCGTGGTCTCGAAAGATACCTCCGGGTACACCCCTGCCGAGCTCGATCAACTGCGGAAGGAGATCGAGGCGATCCCGTGGTGGCATCGCATTCAGGTCGGTCCCTTCGTCACCCCGGGCCGCGCCAGCCACTATGCCCAGGACTGGATCGCCTCCCGGCTCCCGGCCAGCCTGGCGGGAAAGTCCGTGCTCGATATCGGTGCCTGGGATGGGTACTTCAGCTTCCTGGCCGAGGAACGCGGGGCCCGACGTGTCCTCGCGGTGGACAACCTGAAGAATCCGGAGGCCCACCCGAAAGGGTCCGCAAGCTTCGAGCTGGCGAAACGGGTGCGGAAGTCCAAGGTCGAGTTCCAGATACTCGACGTCTACGACTGCGACCGGCTCCAGGAGAAGTTCGACGTGATCCTCTTCCTCGGCGTCTACTACCACCTCCACAGCCCGATCTATGCCTTGGAGAAGATCCGCCATGTGCTCGCTCCCGGGGGCTCGGTCTTCATGGAAGGGATGGTCCGGCCGGGGGGTGAGCCCTCCGTGTACGTCCTCAACGATGCGGATTATGGCCCCACCAACCACTCGAACCCCACGGTCGCGGCCGTCGAGCGGATGGCCCTCAAGGCGGGATTCACCTCGGTGAGGACCGTCCATCTCAACTATGGCGGAGGCTGGGGGCCCAAGCTCTTCGGCCGCCGGATCCGTCCGTCGAACTGGAATCGCGTCATGCATCTCGCGTATGCGCTCCACGTCCGGAGCCAGGCCTACCGGGGTCTCTTCGAGCTCCGCTGAGCTCCCCCGCAGCGCCGGGGTTCTCCTCGGCCGGGATTTGGCACGAGACTTATATCCAAATTCCTCCTAGTATCGGCATGTCGAATCATCCGGTCTTCTTCGGAAGCCCTTCCCCGCCTCCCCGAGGGATCTCGGTCGATGTCGCGACCCCGGGCCGTGCGTACAGCCCGGACGTCCAGCGGCGGTACGCGACGGCGCTGGAGGCGGCCGATGGGTTCGATTCCATCTTCCGGATCGTCCGCGAGGTGGTGCGGAACGTCCTGGGACGGGAGCGGACGGGGTTGGGCCTCGCCCTCTCCGACCTTCCCTCCGGGATCGGGGCGTACTGGCCCGTCACGGGCAACGTGATCGTGATGAACGAGCCGCTCGTCCGGGCCATGAAGGCGATGGCGTCGTCGCCGGCGGAGTTCAACTCCTTCGTCTTCGTGATCCTGGCCCACGAGTACCTGCACTCCCTCGGATACTGGGGAGAGGATCCCGTGCGGCGGGTCACCGCCCAGGTCGTCCGCACGACCTTCGGGCCCGACCACGTCGCGACGGCCATGGCCGAGGGCGACCTGTGGCAGATGTACCCCTTCCTCCGGATGGCCCACGGCGGTGACGGTTCCCGGATCCGGATGGTGAGCCGGTTCGACTCGGACACCACCTCGGCCTACATCCGCTGACGGCCCCCGGGGGGGCCGACCGCCCGCAGCGCCGGAAGGTATAATATCGGCTGGGCCTTATCGAGCAGTGGGTCCTGTCCAGTGCAGCTCGAGGACATCAAAGGTCTGGTTCCCACCGTCCTAGCGACGTTGGCGCCTCAGGAGTCCATCTACTGTGAGCATGGGATCATGCTCTTCAAGGACCCGACCGTCTCCGTGGGCCGCAAGACGGTCCAAGGCGGCGGCCTCCTCAAGACGATGGAGCGGACCACGGTGGGCGGCATCCCCTTCTTCCTCACGGAGTTCATCGGCCCGGGCCAGGTGGGACTCTCCCGGGACGGGGTCGGCGAGCTGCGGGTCATCGAGCTCGCCCCGAACGAGGTCCTCGACGTCTTCGAGGGCTCGCTCCTGTGCGCCGAGGCCCACGTCCCCTACGACATGCTCTACGTCAAGGGCACGAACCGGCCCGGCCGCATCGTGGGGTTCTGGATGGACCGGCTCACCGGACCCGGCAAGATCGCGCTCCACGGGTACGGGAACATCATCTCCTTCACGCTGGCCCCTCAGGAGGTCGTCACGTGCGACATGGGGGCCCTGCTCTACAAGAGCGGGAGCGTGCAGGCCGTGACCAAGAACCTGCCCTTCGGGAGCGGGCTCCTGGGCAAGCTCGAGTCCGTGGAGGTCCTCGAGCTCATCGGGCCGGGCAAGGTGGCCCTGCAGAGCATCGACCCCCGACAACCCAATCATTCCTGAGGTGCCACAGAGGAACGCAGATGCCGATACCAGAAGAATTCGTCAAGAAGCGAACGGAGGTCACCATCAGCCGCGCGTCGCTCAAGGAGATCAATTGCAAGAGCTGCGGGGCCAAGGTGGGGCCGGAAAACATCCGCAACGGCGTGGCGAAGTGCGCCTACTGCGGTGCCAGCTACGCGCTCGCCGTCGAGGGAGCGGAGTAGGGGAACCACCGTGCGCGCCGATACCGTCGGAGGCATCACCCCCGCCGTCCTCGTGAACCTCGCTCCCGGCGAGAAGATCCTCGCGGCGCACGAGATCATGCTGTACAAGGAGCCGCAGATCCAGCTCCACCGGCGCACGATGAAGTCGCTCGGGGTGAACACCTCCCACCTCATGGCGATGCGGGGACGCGGTGACTCCGAAGAGGGCTACTTCTTCGCCGAGTTCGAGGGTCCGGGCCACGTCTCGTTCTCCCGGGACAAGGGAGGCGAGGTGCGCATCCAGCACCTCCAGCCCGGCGAGACCATCCGCCTCCGCAGCGGCCACCTGATGTGCTTCGATGAGAGCGTGCGCTACTATCCGATGGTGCAGGGGCAGTGGTACACGACGAATGCGAACGGGGATCAGGAGACCCACTACCTCTTCGCCGACGAGCTCACGGGTCCCGGCACGATCGTCTACCAGTCCCACGGCAACCTCCTGTCCTTCAGCCTCCGCCCCGGGGAGCGGATGCGCACCTCGGTCCTCGGCCTGCTCGCGACCTCGAACACGGTGCAGCTGGCCATCAACTGGCTCATCGGGGGCTCGACCGTGAGCGCCTCCAACCGGGGATTCGGGTCCCTGATGGGGGGCGGCGGCGGGCTCCTCGGCGCGGCCCTCCAGGCCGCGGCGGGAGGGGGAGGCGCCGGTGTCTCCTCCGGGGGCGTGCAGATCCCCGTGATCGATCTCGTGGGGCCGGGGACCGTGGTCGTCCACAGCGGGGTGTAGGAACCGATGCAGATCGATGTCAAGGGGGATTTCATTCCGTCCGCCCTCGTGCAGCTCAACCCCGGCGAGCAGATCTATTGCGAGGGGGGGCTCATGGTCTACAGCGACCCCACCATCAACTTCTCGTACAAGTGGATGACCCAGGGAGGGCTCGGTCAGGCCATGCGCCGGAGCCTTCTCGGCGGGCTCCCGTTCCACCAGCACGTCTACACGGGTCCGGGGTACGTGGCCTTCAGCCGGTTGCGCCCCGGGGAGCTCCGGGTGCTCGAGCTTGCGCCGGGCCAGGTCGTCGACATCGCCGAGCATTCCCTCCTCCTCGCGACGAACACCGTCGCGTACGAGACCTTCTACGTCAAGGGGACGGGCCGGATCGGACGGATGATGGGGTTCTGGATGGACCGCCTGCGCGGTCCGGGGACCATCGTCTACCACGGCTACGGGAACATCCTCAAGTTCACGCTCAAGCCCGGCGAGGCCACCGACATCGACCACGGTGCGCTCCTCCTCAAGGACGCGTCGGTCGCCGTACAGGCGTACAACCAGCCCCTCGGCAGCGGGCTCACGGGCCATGCCCTGAGCTTCGAGGCCATCCGGGTCACCGGCCCGGGCGCGCTGCAGCTCCAGACCGTGGACCCCACCCGGGGATCCGGCGGGGAGTAGGGCGGACGACGCGCCCTCTTCCTTCGTGGAAACCTTTAGCTCCTCCGTGACCTACCCTGCCGCCGTGCCCCGGGCGAGGAGAGCAGCGAACGAGCCGCCGAGGGAGTTCGCCATCGACCGCACGCTCGGACCGGGCCGCCATCCTCTTCTCGCCGTCTTCCCGGGGCTGGACCGCCTGCCCGCCTTCTCCGCCGTGGCCAAGCGTCACCCGGACGGCGAGAAGGACCTGGTCCGGGTCGCGATCGAGCTGGTCTCGGACGACATCTGGATGTACGTGGCGCCCACCGCCCGGCCCCCGGACGCCCCCCCGGAGTGGACCCCCGTCATCGCGAAGGACGCGGACGTGATCGTCGTGGGCCTCTCGCACCTGCGGGAGAGCCCGGCGATCCTCCTCTACCTCGACATCCTCCACGAGCTCTGCCACATCGCGCAGCGCCGGCGCGGTCTCGACCTCTGGGACCGGCGCTACGGGTACGTCGACCGTCCTACCGAGGTCGAGGCCTACGAGTTCGTGATCGAGGAGGCCCGGCGCCTCGGGGCCACCAAGCCCTTCCTCCGGGAGTACCTGCGCGTCGAGTGGGTCTCCGAGGAGGACTACCAGCGTCTCCTGGACAAGATGGGCCTCTCCGAGGGGTAGTGCATGCCGCACGCGGGGAAGTTCCAATGGCCGGCCGGGCTCCGCCGCTTCGTCCGCTCCGCCTGGTTCGAGCCCCTGGTGAGCGTCCTGGTCATCGTGGCGATCATCCTCTCCCTCTACGCCTACACCGACAACTGGCCGCCCATGGTGGTGGTCGAGTCCGACAGCATGCAGCACGGGATGAACGACGTGGTGGGGGTCATCAACACCGGGGACATCGTGCTCGTCCAGAAGACCACGGTCCCGGACGACGTGACGACGTACGTGATGGGGGAGCAGAACGGGTACTCCACCTACGGGGAGTACGGGGACGTCCTCCTCTACTACAAGAACGGGAACTCGGGTCCGGGCAGCACCCCAGTCATCCACCGGGCCATGGTCTGGCTCACCTACACTGGCACCCAGGGAATCCCGGGAAGCCAGGGGTTCGAGATCCCCTCGCTCGTCGGCCTCTCCTGCCCGACGCAGTACGAGCTGCTCTCCCCGGGAGTGTCCACGCCCCATTGCCTGTCGAACTCCGCCCCGGACGCTCCCCAGCTGGGCGAGCTTCGCCTCTTCCACGTGGGCTACAACAACATCAACGTCACGATCGACCTCTCGACCCTCGCAACGTACGAGCCCTGGTCGGGCTTCATCACCCTCGGGGACAACAACGACGGGACGTACGACCAGACCTGGGAGGGGGGAGGATGCGCCATCTCCTGCATCGTGCAGGCGAGCTGGGTCGTCGGGGTCGCCCGGGGGATGATCCCCTGGTTCGGGGCCCTGAAGCTGTGGATCGACGGCAACAGCGGGATGGTCCCCTCCCAGTCCTGGGACTACCTGGCCCTCTCGATCATCGCGATCATCCTGCTCCCCCAGGCCGTCCCGTGGATCATCCGCCGGTTGCGCAGCGACTCCGTCGCCCATCGCACCCGTCCCCGGGGACCGGCCGTCGAGGGCACCGGCGGGACGTCTTCCCCGGTCGCCTGGGACGAGGTCACGCGCCTGACCTTCGTCGCCGAGCCCGCCGGCTACCGTCTTGCGACCGTGGACTACGGTGTCCCCCAACCCCGATTCTTCGGGGGGACGCGTCTCGAACTGACGGCGGACTCCCCCGATCTCATGGTGGACGCCCTGCGCGACGCGCGGACGGGGGGACGTCCCGTCCCGGTCGGGACCGCGCTCCGCGACGGCGCTTCCTTCGCGATCGAACCGCCGGACCACGTGGAGATCGTCCAGGAGCGCGCGGGGATCGTCGTCCAGGTCGGCGAGCGACCGATATCGCGCCGGAACGGCGCCCGGCTCCCGAACGGAGCTCCGGCCGGCTCCCGGTGACGCGGCCTACGGGCCGCCCTGCTCGCGCACCCGTTTGAGGCCGAGGTCGAGCGACGCCGGGAGGCCGTGGATCAGGTCGGTGGCCGTGACGCCATAGCTCATCTTGTCGAAGAGGTCGAGCGAGACGAGCCCGAGCCAGTAGGACGCGAGGCGTCCCGCCTGGAGGGCCGTGAGCCCGCGGGCCATGAGCGAGGCCGCGAGCCCGGAGAGGACGTCCCCCGCCCCGCCGACGACCATGG
Organism: Thermoplasmata archaeon; assembly: GCA_021790425.1. GTDB lineage: Archaea > Thermoplasmatota > Thermoplasmata > Lutacidiplasmatales > UBA184 > JAJYEA01. The sequence continues at coordinate 27,243 of JAJYEA010000019.1, forward strand.
AGGGGTGGTGCGTGCGGTTCTCGCGAGAGTCGGTCCCGTCCGTGACAAGGTCCACCTCGCCCTTGACCAGGAGGGTCGCCCCGAGCGCCCGGGAGAGCCGGGCAAGCTCGTCCTGCTGCTGGGCCTGAGGGCCCGCCAGCTCGTGGCCCAGGATGCGGTAGAGCTCGCGGCGGTTCGGAGTGAGGAGCAATCGGTCGGTGAACTTCCCGTAGAGGGGCCGGACCTCCTTCTCCGCGGCGAGCCGCGTCGCGTCCGCGTCGAGCACGACCGGCGCGTGCTCCACGGCGTGCCGGGCCAGCTGGTCGAGGGCATTGATCGTCCCGTGCGAGTGGCCCGCCCCGTTGCCGATGAGGACCGCCGACGGGTGGAGCTCGGACACGACCGCCTCGAGCTCATCGGCGTCGTACTGGGTGAAGGCACCGTCCTCGCCCACGCTCCGCACGATGAGGTTCGGGGAGTAGCCCCGGATGACGGTCGCGGCCGGCTCGGGGGCGATCACGAAGACCATGTCGCATCCCGAGGAGAGGGCCGAGAGCGCGGCCAGCGCCGGAGCCCCCGTGTAGGGTCCGCCCCCCACGATCACGAGCCGTCCGCTCTCCCCCTTGACGGTCCCCCGCCCCGGGCGGGGAAAGAGGAGGAACTCGCCGACGCCGGTCTCCTCGAGCGCCTCCGGGGGAAAGCCGATGGAGCGGACGGTCACCTCTCCGGCGGTCCCGGATTCCATCCCCTCCTTCATCACCTCGATGGAGACGGTCCACATCGCCGGCACGGGTGAGTCGGTCCCGAGGCCGGTGGGGAGGTCGACGGAGAGCACCGGGACGCCGGACTGGCGGATGGCATCCACCGCTCCCTTGTAGGGGTCGCGGAGCGCGCCGTGGCCGCCGGTGCCGATCATGGCGTCGATGACGAGCGTGACCTCCTGCAGGGCACGGACCGTCGGGATCCCGGTGTGGATGTGGATGCCCGGGACGTCGCTGACGAACTCCCATCGCCGCCGGGCCGGGCGGCTCCGGATCTCGTGGGGGGGATGGAGGAGCCAGACCTCCGGGGAGAATCCCTTGGACTTGAGGTAGAACGCGGCGGCGAGCCCGTCGCCCCCGTTGTTGCCGCCTCCGCAAACGATCCCGACCTTGGCGGGAGGGGGAGGGAGGTGACGCGCGGCCTCCTCGGCGACGGCCTTCCCCGCCCGGTCCATCAGGGTGTCGATGGACACCCCGCTCGAGATCGCATTAGCCTCCATGATCGCGACGTCGACCAGGGAGAAGGTCTTCATCGGCGTCTCGGGGCTTCCACCGTGATCGGTACGTCGGTGAAGAGATCGACCGTGTTCGGAAGGAGCTTCTTCCGGCTGAGATAGGCCGCCTGCGTCCGATTGTAGCGGAACATGATGTCGGCCTTGTCCCCCTGGAACTTCCACGGGGTGACCACGAGGAGGTCCCCCTCGCGGATCCACATCTTCTTCTTCAGCCGTCCGGTGATCCGGCCCATGCGGGACACTTGGTCCTCGCATACCACGCGGATACGGCCGGCTCCCAGGAGCTGGTTGGCGATCGCGTAGATCTGGCCCTTGTCCTTGCGCGGCAGCGGCAGGCGACCGATCCCCTCGCCTCCATCCACCGTGGCCATCTTTGCCCGCGGTTCTTCCTCGCCCTCTTCCTCCGCATCCTCCTCCTGCTCTTCCTCGGGCGGGGGGGTGGGGGTCGGCTCCTCTTTGCCTCCTTCCGGTGCCACGACAGCCCATCGAAGGGCGACCCCTATTTCAATGCTCGCCCCGGAGGAACCGAGGGAGGAGCTCCCGGAGCTGGGCCACGTCGTGGTTCCACCGTTCGGCGTAGGCGATCCGGCGAACGGTCGCCGCGGGATGCAGCAGCGGGAAGACCGGGCCCCGCTCGGAGGCGTGGAGCGTGCCGGCCACGGTCAGGATGGGCCCCGTTCCCGGGAGGAGCGCCCGCAGGGGATGGGCCCCGAGGGGCACGAGGAGGCGGGGGCCGAGGAGACGGATCTTGAGGTCGAGCCAGGGACGGCAGGCGGAGGCGGCGTGCCGGTCGTAGACGTTCCCCGGAGGACGGCACATGAACTCGTTCGTGACCCCCCAGTCCTCCTCGCGCAGTCCCAGCTCCGCGATGGCCCGGTCGAGGATCTTCCCGGCGCGCCCGACGAACGGGAGCCCGGTCTCATCCTCCGACTTCCCCGGGGCCTCCCCGACGAAGAGCACGGAGGGACGGGACCCCCCCCGGTAGACGACGACGTGGCGCCGGGACCCCGCGAGCGGGCACCGACGGCACACCCGCATCTGGGCGACGGCGTCGTCCCAGTCCGTCACACGTTCCGGTAGAGCGCGTAGAGGTCGCGGAGCATCCGCGTCGTGCCGACGCCGCTCTTCTTCCGGGCCCCCTTCAGGAGGTCGCGGCCGTGCGGCTTGGGCTGGCCATGCTCCGTCATCATCGTGTGGAGGAGGTCCGTCATCATCGCGGGGTAGTCCGAGTAGATCCGTTCGTTCCACTTCACCTTGTCCAGCCCGCGGAACCGCTGGAAGTCGGAGAGGACGTTCGCCTGCTCCAGGCGGCTCCCGTAGGAGCCCAGCGACGCGGCCGAGGAGTCCTTGGACTTCACCGCCGCGAGCGCCGATTCGGCGGCGAGGAGGCCGCTCCGGATGGCGTAGTTCATCCCCTGGATCACGATGCCGTTCGAGAAGGTGAACCCGGCGGCGTCCCCGGCGACCATGAACCCGTCCCCCCAGAGGTGGGCCGGTGCGCTCGCCCCCCCGTCCGGGATGAGCTTCGCGCCGTACTCGACGAGCTCTCCCCCGGCGACGAAGGGGGCGATCGTCGGGTGGAGCTTGAAGCGCTCCACGATCTCGTGGGAGGCGATCCCCCGTCCCTTGAGGGAGGCGAGGCTGACGATCACGCCGAGGGAGACCGTGTCGCGGTTCGTGTAGAGGAACCCGCCTCCCATGATGCCCCGGGGAAGGTTGGCCAGGACCCACTCCTGCGCCCGTCCCGTCGTGTCGGAGACCGCGAACCGGTTCTCGAGGACGTCCTGCGGGAACTTGTAGACCTCCTTCACCCCGATCTCGGTGTGGTGCTCGTCGAGCCGCTTCCGGCCCCGGATGAACGTGCCGAGGGTCGTGCGCGAGTTGGTCCCGTCACAGATGATCGTGATCGGGGCGGTCACCTTCTCGCCCCCCTGGATGACCCCGTGGACGCGCTGGCCCTCGAGGTTCAGCTTCTCGGCCGGCACGGCGCTGATGAGCGTCGCGCCCGCCTCCTCGGCCTTCTTCGCGAGCCAGGCGTCGGTGCGCGACCGGAGCACGCTGTAGGCGTTGTAAGGGGGGGTGTCCCAGCCCCGGTCCTCGTACTCGAAGGAGAGCGCGCGGTCCTTCGTCAGGAACCCGAACTTCTTCGAGACGATGTGCCGTTCGAGCGGCATCTCCTCGCGCCACTGGGGAAGGACCTTGTCGAGGTCGTTCCCCCAGAGGATCCCTCCGGAGAGGTTCTTCGCACCGGGCTCTTCCCCGCGCTCGATGAGGAGTACCTGGGCTCCGCCCTGGGCCAGCCGGAGGGCAGCAGAGGCCCCCGCCAATCCTGCTCCCACTACGATGACATCAAAATCGTCTGCCATCTCCCGTCCCTACCGACGGGAGCGAGACGGATTGGCGTTTGAAGCCTGCGGGGACCCGGAGGACTGGACCCCATAGGTGCGTTCCTGGGCGGTCTCCACCGTGCGCTGGAAACGGACCGGGTGGGGGAAACCCTCCCACTTCTCGTTCCCCATCGCACTGGCGCCGCCCCCTTCCGCGCTCAGCTGGACGGTGCCGTAGCCGAACATCCGCTGGAGCAGGCTCTGCTTCACATCGATCCCCCGGATCTGCCGGAGCTGGATCTCGTCGAAGTCCTTCGAGACGATCCCCTTCTGGCGGATGAGCCGGGTCGAGGTCACGGCGAAGACCGTGGTCGCGCGCTGGTACCAGCGGGCGGCCAGGTAGATCACCGCGATCAGGAGGAGCGCGATGCCGATCATGACCTGGGGCGAGTCGACGGAGAAGGTGGTGAGCGCGGCCGGGAACCACGAGGGCACCGGGATCAGGTAGCCGTTCCATCCGCCGAGGGCATGATTGAGGAGATAGACGTTCAGCACGACCACGAGGATGAGGAAGAGGACGGGGCCCGGGAAGTAGAGGAAGCCGGACGGTCGCCCCTCCCACAGGAGGTCCTCGTTGGGGCCCATGAAGGTCGCCTTCATGAGCTTCGGCAGTTCTCTCGGGGCGGACGGTGCCGACGCGGAAGGCATACCACCGGAAGCCAATCAGAACCCCCATATAGCCTCAGGGGGTGTTCAATGCCGGAGCCTGACGGGAATGAATCAAGAAACAATTAAATACGGGGCGCTGTTCAAATCCCCCGGAGGCACTCAGACGATGGCAGAATCGGGGGGGCTGACCCCGCTCGATTACACGCGCTACGACTTCAAGAACCCCGAGACGTACAAGGAGCGGACGCCCCGCGGGCTGTCCCGGGACATCATCCGGACGATCTCGAAGATCAAGAACGAGCCCGCCTGGATGCTCGACTACCGGCTCCGGGCGTACGACCACTTCCTCTCGCACCCCCTCCAGGACTGGGGGCCCGACCTGACGGACCTCGACTTCGACAGCTACACGTACTACGCGAACCCGCTCGAAGGGGAGCCCCGGAAGCGCTGGGAGGACCTACCCGACGACGTCAAGAACACCTTCGACCGCCTGGGGATCCCCAAGGCGGAGCGGGAGTTCTTCGGCGGGGTGGGGGCGCAGTATGACAGCGGCACGGTCTACCACAAGATCCGCGACGACCTGACGAAGAAGGGGGTGATCTTCTGCGACACCGACACGGCGGTGAAAGAGCACACCGACCTCCTCCGGAAGTACTTCGGGAAGATCGTGCCGTTCACCGACAACAAGTTCGCCGCCCTGAACAGCGCCGTCTGGTCGGGCGGGAGCTTCGTCTACATCCCGCCGGGCGTGGACGCGGGCATCCCCCTCCAGGCCTACTTCCGGATCAATGCGCGCTCGGTGGGCCAGTTCGAGCGCACCCTGATCATCGCGGACAAAGGGGCCAAGGTGCACTACATCGAAGGATGCACGGCGCCCGTCTACTCGGACAATTCGCTCCACGCGGCCGTGGTGGAGGTGGTGGCGGAGCCGGACGCCAAGGTCCGCTACACCACCGTCCAGAACTGGTCGAAGAACGTCTACAATCTCGTGACGAAGCGCGCCGTCGCCTACGAGAACTCGCTGGTGGAGTGGGTCGACGGGAACCTCGGGAGCAAGGTGACGATGAAGTACCCGTCGGTCTACCTGAAGGGCCGCGGGGCCCGGGCCGACATCCTGTCGGTCGCCTTCGCGAGCGAGGGCCAGGTCATCGACTCCGGGGCCAAGGCGGTCCACTCCGCCCCGGACACCTCCTCCAAGATCATCTCCAAGTCCATCGCCATCCGCGGGGGCCGCACCTCGTACCGGGGGCTCCTCCACGTGGCCCCGGGGGCCACCGGCGTGAAATCGGCGGTCCGTTGCGACGCCCTCCTGCCGGACGACGTCAGCCGGTCCGACACGTACCCCTACAACGAGATCCACGAGGAGGACGCCACCATCACGCACGAGGCGGTCGTGGGCAAGATCGGGGAGGAGGAGATATTCTACCTCATGAGCCGGGGGCTCAAGGAGTCGGACGCCATCCACCTCATCCTCATGGGATTCCTCGCCGAGTTCGCGAAGGAGCTCCCCGTGGACTATGCGCTCGAGCTCAACCGTCTGATCCAGCTCGAGATGAGCGGCGCGGTCGGCTGACCGTTCCTCCGGCGGGAGGGCCCCCCCGGGGGGGCGGCGGGCTCTACGCCCGGGGGCTCGGAGCCACCAGCGCCGGGGAGGCGCGGGGTGCCGATTCCATCTCCTCGAGCGACGGGAGGAGCGACGGGAAGAGGGACTTCCGGAAGTAGATGTGGGCGCCGCCCGGCGGCTCCTGGTAGGGCTTCCCCGCCCGCATGGCCTGCCGGTAGGGGTAGTACTCGGCCGAGGGCATGACCCAGGCCACGACATCATCGGTCCCGGTCACGACGTAGTCCTTGCCGGGGCGACGGTAGGTCTGGAGGCCCATGTGGACCTCGACGGCGTCGGGAATGTTGAACGTCACGTTGGTGGGCGTGACCTGGGCGATCCCGACCACTTCGTTCGATCCGAGCGCGCGCCCGACGAGGTCGGCGGAGCGGTGCATGCCGACGACCCGGAGCGTGTGCGACGGCCGCGCGAGGAAGGCGATCGCGCGTTCCGGGCGACGGAGCTTCGCGAGGTCTTCGCGGCGGCATCCCAGGATGGCGGCAACGTCTCGAGGGAGCACCATGTAGTTCGAGAGCGGGCTGGTCGCCCAGAGGACGACCCAGTCGGAGCCAGTGGCGGCGGGTTTTTCCTTCATGGTCTCACCACTTCGTACTTGTGCGGAATATATAATTTAGGCACCGATTCTGGGTTCGCGCGTGCCCTGATGAACATTATAAGTACCCGGTGTCGTTCCGCCGCGACAGTCCCGATCCTCGCCCTGTCCGCCAGGAACGTACCCCCCCTGGCTCGCACCGCGGCGCCCCAGGCCCACCCGTGTCGACCCGCTTCCACCGGCCCGGGTACACCGCCGGAGCCGTCGCAGTCCACCGGCGTGAAATGTCGCCTCGCGGCGACAGAAAACCATTAAAGCCTCCGTGCCTCCGCCTTGCGAGGCCCGCTATGGTAAACGTCGACATCGCAATCGAGAAGTGCACGGGATGCGCCCACTGCAGGGATGTCTGTCCAGTGAATGTGTTCGAGCTCCGCCCTCGGTCGAACCCAGAGTTCGCGAGCGTGGTGGACGACCCCAGCGTGGCCGCGAAGTTCCAGTTCCGTGCCGAGAAGTCGGTCGTCATCAACGGGCCCGAGTGCATCGTCTGTGAAGCGTGCCTCTACGAGTGCGAAGGGGAGTGCATCACCATCACGGATGACGAGGGCAACGTCCGGCACTCCGTGTACAAGTAGGGCCCGCCCCGGCCCATGAGCGGGGAGAACTGGGTCGAGAAGGCCCGTCTCTTCGCCCACGATCGCCTGGCCCCTCTCTCGGAGGGGATCGAGCGGGAGGAGGGGATCCCCCCCGAGATCCTAGCCGAGATGGGGCGGGCGGGCTTCTTTGGCCTCACCATCCCCCGGGAGTACGGGGGGTCGGCGGCCAGCGCCCAGGACATCGCGGGAGTCATCGCGGCGGTCTCCCGCGCGAACCTTTCGGTGGCCACCCACCTCGCGGTCCACCTATCGGTGGCGGCCGCCCCGATCGCATCCTGGGGGACCGATGCCCAGCGGGCGCGCTACCTGCCTCGCATGGCCACCGGCGAATGGTTGGGGGCCTTCGCGCTCACCGAGCCATGGGCGGGGTCGGACTCCCAGCACCTGACCTCCCGCTACGCCTCCTCCCCTGATGGTTTCGTCCTGGACGGCGCCAAGACCTTCATCACGAACGGGGGCCGGGCGCACGTGGTGCTCGTCTTCGCCACCCGGGACCCCGCCCTCGAGGCCCGGGGCATCAGCTGTTTCCTGGTCGACCACGGGACCCCCGGGTTCTCCGCCCCGCGCCACCTGGACAAGATGGGGCTCCGGGGTTCGGAGACGGACGAGCTCCTCTTCGAGAACTGCCGTCTTCCCCGCGAGTCGCTCCTGGGGAAGGAGGGAGAGGGGTTCAAGATCGCGATGACCGCCCTCGAGGGCGGTCGCATCGGCATCGCCGCATCCTCGTTCGGGGCGGCCCAGGCCGCGATGGACGTGATGCAGTCGCATGTCGGGCCGGACGACGAGGACTGGAAGAAGCGCGCGTTGGCCCGGGGGTACGTGGACATGGAGGCCGCCGGGGCCCTCGTCGAACGGGCCGCCCGGCTGAAGGACCAGGGCGCGGACTACGGGATGGCGGCCTCGGCGGCGAAGCTCTACGCCTCCCAGGCGGCCTTCCGGATCGCGAACGCCGCGGTCGACGTGGCGGGTCCCGGGGCCGCCGGTCGTCTCTTCCGGGACACCCGGGTGCTCACGATCGTCGAGGGGACCACGGAGATCCAGGAGTTCATCCTGGGGCGCCGCCTCGCCCAAGCCGACCTCCCCTCCCGACGTTCGCCCGCGCGCTGATCCTGCCGTCGGGGGCGCGCGCGGCACGAACCGCTATTTAACCCTAGTGAGCGGCAGGCGATTCTCGGCTCGCC
>JAJYEA010000074.1 GCA_021790425.1 Thermoplasmata archaeon
GGGGGCCGGAGGGGAGAAGATGCCGCCCCCGATGCTCGTCGCCGGGTAGAGGGCCGCCCCACTGAACGGGACCCCGGCGTTCGTGACGTGGATCTCCAGCTCGATGGGCGTGATCCCGGTCCCGCTCTGCCGGACGGCGTAGATCGTGAGATTGAGGTGCACGGAGGGCGTCACCCCCACCGAGACGCTCGCGTTCCCGAAGTAGGTCCGGTTGAGGACCGTGGCGTTGAGGAAGAGCGAGCGGTCGCGGAGGACGTTGGGCGCGGCGTACGTCGAGTTGGCCCAGCCCTCGGCGTTGGTGGTGGCCGAGACCGAGGGTCCGCCCAGGCTCGACCAGTATTCGACCGTCACCGCGGAGACGGGGTGCCCGCCGTGGGTCACGAGCCAGCCCACGTGCAGGGGGTGTCCCGACTCCGCCAGGGTCGCGTTCACGTCCCCCGAGAGGGAGGCGCGCGTGGGGGGAGGCGCGGACCAGAGGGTGGCGGGCTTGGACCCGTTCACCGGGGAGACGACGTTGGGCCCCATCTCGATCTCCCCGGGCACGAGGGAGGAGTTCGTGGCGGCCGATGCAATGTGGAAGGGGGGGCTCGGGGCCGAGGTCCCGTTGGCGACCCACTCCACGCCCTCATACCCCGGGACCATCCATCCGGTCGCGTTCTTCGACTCGATGGTCTCGGGAAGGAAGATCTCCTGGGGGAACCAGGGAGTGGACGTCCACAGGGGGATCGCCGTCATCACGAGGCTGTCGGGGCTGGTGATCGCCCCGCCGCCGCCCGACCAGTTGAGGAGGGCGGTCCCGTTCACCGAGGCGACCCACGTGTGCGTCCCGGTGAGCGTGACCTGGAGGGTGACCAGGCTCCCCGTCGGCGGGGCGCCGCCGAGGGCGAGCTGGGTGATGTTCTGGGTCGTCACGTTGATCACGGCCGCGAAGGCGTAGACCCCCTGCCCGGTGAGGGTGGTGTTCGCCTCGAGCCCCGCGAAGACGTAGTTCCCGCCGGTGCTGACCCCGGCGGCGAGCTCGAACCCGGCGGCCCCACTTCCCGTGTACGTGGGCATGGCGAAGGCGACCACCTGCGCCGTGACCCCGGTGCTCGACACCGCATTGGGGTCCTGGTTGTAGAAGAGATACCCGCCCAGGCTGGGAGTCGTAGCCCTCGGGGAGGCAAAGGCGGCGTGGGGCGGGGGCGTGGTGGAGACGACGGGGATCGCCACCAAGGCCACCAGGGCCAGGACCAGTAGGCTGGGCCATCGTTCCATCGTGCTCGTTCCCGAACGCGCGCAAGACCCATTCCGGGAAATACTTTCCGCAGGGTCGGAAATGCCCTCCGCGACGCCCTAGCACGATGTACACGATCTCCCCCTCGTTCTTGCACCCATGCTTATCCCCGGGGCGGGGCTCAATCCCCCAATGACGCGAACCAACCCGCTCAAGGCCCTGGCGAAGTCGATCGTCGGAATCGCCCTCGTGCTCCTGATGGGGCTGGCCGTGATCCCCATGGGGTCCGCGGCGACACCGTCGAACGCTCCCACCGGGCCCTCCTGGGCGTACGGCGGGTCCTCCGCCTTCAACGAGAGCGGGACCTTCACGACCGGGAACGGGACGACGATCGCCTTCGCGATCCATGCGTACTTCGCCTGGGCCGTGGTCTACAACCAGACGAACACCTCCGCCACCACCTATGAGATCCAGGGAGAGCGGGCCGCCTCCCAGCACATCTACATCGAGTTCTGCTACCCGACCTGCGCCGCTCCGAGGCAGTCCGTCAACATGACGGCCATCGGTTGGGAGAAGGACGCCGCCACGGCGAACTTCACCGAGACCGGGACGGTCTACGTGAACGGCACGGCCACCCCGGCGATCGCCCTCCTGAACGAGCAGATCGCCACCGCGGAGAACGTGACCACCTCCCGCACCTCCTCGTCCAACCCGAGCTCCGACGGGTATGCCTCCGTCGCGCTCTCGACCAACGGCGCCCTGAGCTTCCAGCCCGCCCTCGGGCTCTACCCGACCGCGCCCGTCACGGGAGAGGTCTGGAACTCGACGAGCAACTACGCGGGGGACGTGGCCTGGACGGGCAGCTACCACGTCCACACCCCCATGATGGGCACCCAGAGCGGCTCGCTGAACAACAACCTGACGAAGTCGGGTGTCGTCGAGCTCTTCGGGGCGGACCATGGGAACCAGACGCTCCGGAACGGCCAGGTGGTCCGGGCGGTCGCAATCCACCTCCTCGCTCCCTTCCGCTTCGCGGACGGATGGTTCCTCCTTCCGGGCGGAGCGGACATGTTCTCGGGACAGGAGTTCCCCTGGATGATGGCCTTCGGACCCATGGTCGGGTCCATGGACACCGGGAACGTCGACGTCGCCCGCGGGACCGGCCACCTCGGCATGGTCGCCGCGACCACCGCGGTGACCCCGGAGGGCACCCCACCCTCCGCGATGGGCCCGAGCGGACCGATGGCGGCCTCCTCCGTCCCGGCCCAGACCAGCTACTCGCCCGGCACCGTCCAGGGTCAGCCCATGTCGGTAGCCTCGGCCGAGACTCTCATCGGGTCCATCCTCAGCGCTCCTACCGCGGGACACACCTCGTCGACGTGGGGCGGCCTCGGACGGCTCGTCCTGCTCGTCGGAGTGGTCGCGGTGGCGATCGGTGTCGTGGCGTATGTGGGCGTCTCCCAACGCACCCCCCGCCGACCGGCCGAGAGCACCGGCAACCCCTACCGACAGGCCGTCACACCCATGGGCGGGCAGGTCCCTCCCCGGCCGCCCGCCCCTCAACCCGGCACCCCCCAAGAGAAGGATCCCCTCGGCTACCTGATGTAGCCCGTCGGGAGACTATGGCACCGGGAAGAGACGGTCGTAGCGGTGGTCGACCTGGGCGACCAGGTTCTCCACCGCGGAGCTGGTGACCCGGATCCCCTCGAGGTGCTCCTCGAGCGTCGGGAGGACGGCGCGGCTCCTGCCCTCGACCTGGGACGCCTCGGACCGGCCGAGCGCCCCCACCAGGAGGCGCCGGTCCTCGACCGCGTAGAGGAACGGGAAGACCCGCGCGCTCCCCACCAGGTCCTGGAAGAGCGCCACCGGGTCGGCCTTCTCCCGGAGCGTACCTTGGATCAGGGCCACTCGCCCCAGCCGGGCGGAGGGCAGGGGAGGCACCTTCCCGAGGTCGGGAAAGGTTCGCCAGTCGGCGTATCCCCGGGCCACCATCTGCCGCCAGGAACGGGGGAACCCCGCGGGCCCGAACCGGCGCACGGTCTCCCCGTCGCCGGTAGGACGGAAGGGACGCGCCAGGAGCTCCGCGAGCTTGCGCCGTAGTCCCGGGGAGAGCGCCGCGGGCCCCGCCACGGTCCCGTCGCCCAGGGCGCGAGGATACCGGGTCGTCGTCCCGTGGACGGCATGCGCCCACACCCCCTCGTAGTCGAAGTAGACCGGCAGCGATGCGGGGTGCGCCGGGACCTCCCAGCTCGCCACCTCGTGCGCTCCCTCGACCCGCAGGACCCTCCGCGCGACCTCCCCTCCCTGGGTCCCCGGGGCCGGGAAGAACACCCCGAACACCATCTCGGGGGCCCGCCAGACGAGCACGGTCGCGGGGTCGTCCGCCCAGTGGTCGGAGACCTTCGCCACTCCCTCGGCGAAGGGGTGGGCCAGGGCCAGGACCACCTGCGACGTCCCGGTGGGTGGGAGAGGGATCCCCCGCTCGTAGATCCACCCCTCCGAGAGCGCGCGCTGGCGGACCGCGGTGAACGTGGAGCGGGAGAGCCCGCTCCGTAGGATGACCTCAGTCTGCCGCTCGCTCCCGGCCCCGAGAAGCGACAGGAGGACCCGACCCTCCGCTTCCGTCAGCGTCCGCATCGTGGTCGGGCGAGGAGAGGTTCACGACCTTTTTACCCCTCACGCAGGGGAGCACCTGGACCCGGGCGCCGGGAAGGCGCTCGGCCCGGGGGGTCCCGAGGAGCCGGTCGAGCGTCAGGGCCAGGGCGGCCACCTCGCTGTGCGGCTGGTGCGTCACCGCGACGTTCCGGGTGGAGAGCTGGTAGGCGTCCGCCGGCACCTTGGGGCCGCCGACGACCAGGAGGACATTCCGGTCCCGGGGAAGGGTCGGGAGCACCGTGTCGAGGTCCTCCCCGTACATCGTGAGGTGGAGCGAGATCCCGTCCCAGGAGCGGAGGAGATCCCGCCATCGCTCGATCCCCGACACGCGGAAGTCGCCCCCGAACCGGCGGACGACCCCTTCCACGGACTTCTCCAGGTCCGTGTCGCGGGGCTGGACGTGGAGATGGCTCGCCCCGAAGGCGCGGGCCACGAGCGCGAGATGGGTCGTGAGGCGAGGATCCCGCCCGGGACGATGGCCCAACCGGAGCACCTCGACCCGCATTCCGCCTCCTGGACGGGGGGGACTACGGGGCGGACTACTTCAGTGCTTCTCTTTGCCGTTCTTCTTCGTGATCTCGATGCGGTGACCGTGGTAGTCGAGCTTCTCGGAGCGCTTGACGAGCCCCTTCAGGCGGGTGGGGGACATGCCGAGCTCCTGAGCGACGTCGGAGAAGAACCGCGACCCCTCGTTCCCGACGGCGGCGATGATGCGCTTCTCCTCGTCCGCGTAGTCGCCGCTCTTCATCGTCGCGATGGAGAGGATCTCGTAGAACTCGGAGATCGGGGCGGAGGCGTTGACGGAGACCGTGGAGTAGTAGCTGTGGTAGCTCTTCTCGGGCTGGGCCGAGCTTCCGGACTGCCAGCGGGTGTCGATCAGGTTCAGGTGCTCGAAGAAGGCGAGCTGCTCCACGCCTTCCTTCCCGAACGCGTCGGCGATCTGCTTCTCGGTCATCCAATCGTCGGAAAGGCGCTTCAGGAGCTCCACCTTGAGCGGAGAGTCGACGGCGCGCAACACCGGGACTAGGTCCGTGGCATCGCTGACGACCTTGATGCGGTTCATGCCCCGAAACAGGGCCGAGCGATTCTTAACTCTTAATCCGAATTTCCTGCATTAGGGCACGCCGATAGCGGGCATACGGGTCCATCGGCGAGTAGCGGGCGGGGTGCGGCGTGCTGGTTGGCCCCTTGCACTGGGGGCATTCGGGCAGCAACGTGTAGACCGAACAGGCCTTGCACTTCCGGATCAGGGAGGAGGACATGCCACTTCCGGATCAGACGTGGGTGAAGCTCCCGCGGCCCCCGGCGCCCTTGATCGAAGCGAGGGCGGCGTCGCTCGCCTTCCGCAGGACCTCCTCGGCCTTCTTGTACTGGATCCCGGCGACCGTGATCCGGTAGCGGGGAGCCCCCACGTACTGGACGGTGATCGCGTCGGGCGCCACCGCCTCCGCCTTGGCCAGGGCCTCCCGCACGTGACGGACCCCGTCGGAGCCGGGGTGGAAGACCTCCACGATCCCGGTGACGGCGACGTGGGGCGGGCTGATGTTCTCCTTGGCCACCTTGGCGACGGTCTGCGACCAGGCCTCCTTCCCGAGGTCCTTCGTGAACTTCTTCGGATCGAGCGAGGCGGCCTCGAAGGCCTTGTAGAGCGTGCCGTACTTGTCGAGCAGGGCGTCCCCGATGGTGGCGGAGGCCTGTTCCAGCGTGATGCCCGCGAGGATGGCCACCTGGTTCAGGAGCTTCTCCGCGCGCTTCTCGTTCTTCCATTCGAGCAGCTTCTCGCGCCGCTGGTGCTCGTTGATGCGCTTGAGGGAGAGGTCGATCTGTCCCTTCTCCGTGTCCACGTGGATCACGCGCGCGACGATCTTCTGACCCTCGTGCACGTAGTCCCGGATGTACTTCACCCACCCGGTGGCCACCTCGGAGAGGTGGATGAACGCCTCCTTGCCGCCGTACTCGTCGAGGGTTACGAAGGCCCCGAAGTTCCGTAGGCTCTGGACCGTCGCGACGACGTGTTCGCCCTCCTCGGGGAGCTCGACCGGACTCACGATGCCTCCCTCAGGAGGCGTCCCTGAGGATCTCGGAGCGGAACTTCGCCACGCCCCCCGTGGGGGAGGCGAGGAGGGAGCCGCAGATGACACATTGGACCTTGGTGGAAGGGCGGCTGAAGACCACCTGCTCGCTCGAGCAGTCGGGGCACTTCACCACCACGAACGGGGCCTGCTTCGGACCGGCGGGCGTCTCGGTGACCTCTCCCTGCGCCATGGTGCTACTTGGCCTCGGTCAGTTCGAGCGCGCCGGCGCGGAAGGAGGCGGGTTGGACGGTGTACTTGCAGGTCTGGCACTTGTAGCGAAGGTTGACGCGGCGTACGGCCTTGGCGCGTCCTTCGGGCTTCGGCCGGGGGAACCCGCCGTAGCCTCGCGTGGCCCGCCGGAACCGGCGCTGCCCCCACTTCAGCTCACTCGCCGTCCGCTTCTTCGCCTTCTCGACGTCGTGCGGAGTGTGCTTGTGGCACCGGGGGCAATAGGTCATGACCTCCTTGGGCAGGTGCATGGGAGCCTGCCCACGGACCTACCCGTATTTAGCGTTGATGGCCGGGAGACCCCTCAGGGCTAAGTCCTCCGGTGGCCTTCGCGGACCATGACCACATCGCGACGGTTCTGCCGTTTCTCGCGGTCGCCCGCCACCGCGTCGTTCAGCGTCACCGAGATCCCGGAGGGGGGGTTCTGCATGTCGGCCTTCGTCCTCCTCTCCCCGGCCGGACGGCCCACCTCCGTACTGCTGGGCCACATGAACCCGGCGGCCCCCTGGGACCACATCGGAGCCCTAGACGCGGAGCGTGTCGCGGTCCACGGGAAGCGGTGGATGATCCCCTCCTCCCACATGATCTACGGAGAATCGCCCGGGGAGGCCGCCGCACGCATCCTCCGGGAACAATTGGAGCTCTCCCCCCTCCGGCTCGAGGGCCCCCAAGTGATCTCCGAGGTCTACACCCCCGCGCGCTTCCCCGACCACCCCCGACACTGGGACCTTGAGTTCCTCTTCCGGGGAGAGGTCCCGGAAGACACCGCCCCCCGTTCCGCGGCGTGGACCGAGCTCCGGTTCGTGGACGTTCCCCGCACGCCCCCCTCGGACTTCGCCCGGAGCCACGAGGACGTCCTCCGTTCGGCGGGATTCACCCTCCCGGAGTGAACGGGGCATGGCCGGCGGCCCTCACAACTTTCGTCCAGCCGGAAACCCCTGGATGAGCTCCCACCAAAGGCTTCATGTTTGGCGTCCGCTATGTATAATCGATGGTGGTCCCCACCGACCGGCCCTTCGGTGATGGGTGATGCCCCCCGGGATCCCACGGGTACCTCACCTGGGAGGCCTGACCGCCGTTGGGCTCGTCGTCTTGGTTCTAGCCTCGTTCCCCCCCGTAGCCCTCGCGCAGGGACTCCACCCCTCCGCCGGGATCTCCTCCCAGAACCTGCCCTTCCTGGCCCACGGCTCGATGTCGGATGATCCGCACGACGGCGTTGTCCTCGCGTTCGGCGGCCAGGATGCTGGCGGGGATCCCACGTCCTGGACCTTCACCTACCACGCCGGAAGCTGGACGAACGTCTCTTCCGGAGTCCTTCCTCCTCCTCGATGGGGAGCGGCGATGGCCTACGATCCGACGGACGGCGTGGTCGTCCT
>JAJYEA010000002.1 GCA_021790425.1 Thermoplasmata archaeon
GATCTGACGAAGGTGCGAGAGTTCCTCGACCTCTGGAAGGTTCACCGGGAGGTGAGAGTGATCAGGCCCACTCCGGAGGACGTCTCCTCGCTCACCCCTACTTCGTCTTGATTATTGTCCCAAGGCCCGGCCGAACCTCTCCAACGCTTCCCTTCCGGAGCCAGAAGGGCGCGAAACGGCCCGAACGGTCCGGTGAAAAACGGACCGGCCTTCCCTCGCTCTGCCCGGTCCACAAACGCTTTGGCGGGCCTCGAATACCTGTGCCACGATGGCCGAGGCCTCCCCTCCCCCGGAGTTCTTTCAGAACGTGCCTATTCGCCCGGGCGAGCAGATCCTGGGCTACCTTCCGGGACTCGTCTCGCTCCTCCTGCCGATCCAGGGGGGGACAGGCTACCGGCGCGACGAGCTGCAGCACGGGAACCTCGAGCGAGCCACGGACCTCGTGGGGACGGATCAGCGCCTCCTGGGCTTCAAGGTCGAGGAGGTGAAGGAGTTCTTCACGCCCAAGAGGGAGTTCCGGGTCCGCTTCGTGGCCCCCTTGGAGAACCTGCGGGAGATCCGGGCGCGGGACAACAAGCTCGAGTTCATGGCCGAGCTCACCGGCATGGGGTTGAACACGGTCTACCTGGTCACGGGCAGCACGTCCGAGGCCGAGGGACTGTCCCGGTGGCTCGACACGATCGCCCTCGCGAGGAGACAGCGCCTCGGGATGGCCGGCGCCCCGGACTACGGCACCATCCACGAGGGCGGGAAGACGGCGATCATCCGGGGGGACCGCGAGGCCCCGGAAGGGGATCCGACCCCCGGCCCCGACATAGATCCCGACTTGTAGCGCGGACCCGGGACAAGGGGTTGGATCATGGGTGATCGAAGTTCAGCACCGGCCCACCCCGATTTCGACCCTAGGGGGCCATGACCCATCCGCCGGCTTTGTAGGTTAATGGTCGGGCGGAGGAGATTAACCTACACAAGGGGTGAATTGCATACAGGCGCGGCGGGTTGCACGACGGGTGATGGAATCACCACGCTTTTCACGTCACCCTGGTACCACACTCTAGAGTGTGGTACCAGGGCGAGTCTACATATATCTCTTTCGCTTACGTTTACCTCAGAGGTAATCGAACCATGACCCACACTGCCCCTAGGGACTTAGCGGAAGCTACGCGTGTCCTGATGCATCCGTTCAGGCTCCAGATGATGCGCGACCTGTGGGATAGCCCGGACGGGCTCCGTTTCTCCGCGCTCGCCAAGATGAGCCCAGCAAGTGAGAAGCTCGTCGGGTTTCACTTGCTCGTACTCTCGAAGGCTGGCCTTGTGGAAAGAGCGGCGTTCGACGTGACGGTGCCCCCTCGTTCGCCTGGCAGGGTCGAGGCCCGCTACGCGGCTACCCCGCTGAGCCAGGAGGCCCGTCGGGAGCTTCTGGAAGAACTCCGCCGCTAGACGGCGGGCCCCCGCCGTCCCGCTTCGTCATCGCGTTCAGGTTAGTGACAATGATGCTGCAGAGGAACTGGGTCACGTCGTCGATGCGCCGGTTGAACTCTTTGGTAGTAGTGCCGTCTTCGAGGTCGTCGGGGAAGATGACGCTAGAAGGGATGATGGTTCCCTCTAGGGTAATGTTCCTATGGCCATCGACCACGAGCGTTGCCATGATTCTGACTTCTCCCGATCCTATCTTGTAACAAAGCTGGAGCAGTGCGCTCGTGTTGCCAGGGAGTTGAGACGTGTCGGACAAAGGAACCAAAGTCTCCTCTCCGGCCGCATTGAACCTCACCCAATCGAGCGACACGGAGTCGATGGATACCCCCTTGGTTAGCTTCGTGCCCGGGAATGCCTGTGATATCTTCAAGATGGCATTGATGGTGGTCTTGAGAATCTCTAGCACGTTGCGTTGACCTTGTGGCATTGATTCCCGTACCGGCGAGCAACTTTATATATCCTTCCTCGCGGGCGGCGGAGACAATGCCGGCTTGACCTGCTCCTCAAGCAGTGCCCAGAACCCGTCGCCGGCGGTACTCAGCTTCATCATCGCGATGCCCCTTTTCGTGAGAGGGTACTCGAGTCTGACCGCCCCGGCGGTGAGGGTGATTTTCCCCTCCGGAGGCTCCACCGAGATGTCCCTCTCCGGCCGATTCTCGGACGGTGCCGGCTTGGCAGCGGGTGGCATGAAAGGCCCACTCTTGGACCATCCCTTCTGGAGATTGGCCCGAATCCGGCCGGCGAATTGGTCTACCCTCATGCGATCCTCCTTCGTGATGTTGACAAGCGTGACCCTCAGATCATCCACCGACGGCACGATCCCCTTGTAGTGGTGGTAGAGTTCTTGGAACAGGGGTATGCGGTTGAGCATCTCCACAACGGTCCTGGAGTACTCCTCCTCACTGTTCGGGAGCGCTAGTTTCTGTGCCACCTCGGTTGCGCTCATGGCATCGCCCCTTCCCTGAATCACCCCGTAGCGCTTGACGTCGGCCACCAGTTGGTTGAAGCCTCCGCTCCTCACAGCAAGCTGCAAGGTCGCGGCCAGAGCCTTTCGGTCGAAGGGCGACCCCTTGAACTGGGTCGCAACCCTCTTGGCTACCTCGATCGCCGTGTCGATATTCGTTGTGGGAAAATCCCTATCACCAATAGCGGGCATTCTTCGAACCTCTGGGTCCTCAGCAGGGATACAGCAGCAAGGGCAGATAAAGCTTACCCATGACAGGGCCTGTTGGAGAATAAGGGCCCTATTGCCAGGCGCATTCCCCCACCAGTATGGGGTATGGCCACAGGATATCGAAGTTGGCATGTTGGCCAACTTTGTACTAATCCATTCTCAGGACTTGGGGTTTCCCGCACCACGCCGTTTTCGAACATCTCGTGGATTAGGACGGTGATGTTGTAGGCCAGCACCTTGGCAAGGAGTTCGTTGACCTGTGCCGTGATGTTCTTCGATTTGAGCGTCTCCCCGAATTTACGCTTGAGAGCGGAGAAGGCGGACTCGACGTTGGACCGCTGGTGGTACTTCGCTTCGAACTCCTCCCGGTGGAGCTGGAAGAAGAAGTACGCCTTGTGCCAGAGGGGAGTGCCCCAGGATCGCGGCTTGCTGTTGACCTTGAAGGGGACATAGAGATCGAACTTCAGCTCCTTGGCGAGATCGAAGTTCGGGCGGGCGAGGTACGCCTTGTCGGCATAGACCTCCTTGAGCGCAATGCCCGCCTTGGCCGCAGCCCGGAGGAGCGGGGCGAACTCGTTGTTGTCTGCGCCGTTCTTGTCGGTTACGTTGACCCGGACGAATACGTGGGTGTTGACCCCGACGAGCGCATGGGCCTTGAGCCACCGGCGCTCGCGGCGATCTCCGTGCTTGTCCTCGCGCCAGTATCCGAATGAAGTGGTCTGGATGCCGGTGCTATCGGGAGCGAACCCCTGCTCGAGCGCCGTCAGTGGCATGGCGGAACGGGTGATGAGGTCGGCGAGGATGGCGGTCACTTCGTCGCGGTTGAGGATCTCGGAGGTAATCCCGTAGTGCGGGGCTTTCGGCAACTGGCCATGATCCACGGCGTTGCGGAAGAGGCCCCACGCTCGACGGCACGATAGTTGCGAATAGACCTTCTGGATGGCACAGAATAACTGTTCACGGACAGGGATTGATGGTCGGCCCGCGTGGTGCGGGTCCCGCTCGGGCTCCGGGACATCCGACAGGAGGTCATGGAGGAGTACGTCGAAGAGTCGGATCTCCTCCTTCTGCGCCCGGTCGTACGCCTCCCACGCCTGGCCGTATGACAACGGGTGCTCCTCTCTCTTCGTCTTCCCGTTCGGGAGCCTCGTGACCTTCTTGAGGTAGAACCGGACGCCGATTGAGTGCTTGCAGGGCTTGCCCCGCTTTACGTAGTCGGGGCAGTTGCACTCGAGGTCGCCCTCCTTCCACACGACCCGGTAGGCCCCGGGCCCGCTCTGGGAGGCTACGGTGAAGGTGTCGGGCGACACCTTCTCGATGGCTCCTTCGGTCTTGGCGATGGCGAGTCCCTTCTGTAGACGCTGGGCGTCTATGCCGGCTTTCGCGTTCATGGCGGCTTACACCGACAGGGACATGGGCTGAGTAGTATATAGGCACTATGCTACTAAATTATATACTTGTAGGCCATAGTATCGGTCACCATGAAGTGCCAGAAGTGCGGTGTGCGAATGTGTCGCACGTACTACCAGCAGCGACGGAAATGGGTCTCGACCAACCTCTACATCTGCCCGAAGTGCGGGACGGTGGTTCGCGTCCAGGAGCTGCCGCCATGACCTGACGCGCCAGAGCAGAGGTTATACGACCCCCGGCGTTGGTAGTGTCGGATGGCGACCGGCGATAGCAACCCTTCATCGGGCGGCTTACACCAACGCCGGTCACCATTCACCGAGATGTGGCCCCGCCGGGAATCGAACCCGGATCAGTAGCTTGGTGCGCAACTGGCTTGTCCGTTAGCCTACGGGGCCACATCTCCTCCCTGATGGCCATCCGGGGATATGACCCCACGCCGTGAAACTCTTTAGATACTAATCTGGGCCGAGGTTATCCTCCGGGATGGCGTACGGGGCCGACCGGTTGGCCGGATCGTTTGAGTTCTAGCAGCGCCACCTCTACCAGGTGGCTCCGGTGATGGTATCGTCGGGACCGCACCTCGCTGTCCACCCACGCCACCAACTCCGCCGGAACCGTAACCTGCAACGTGACACGCTTGCGAGGCATGTAGTGGCATAACGGATAGCGGGAGTTAAATACGGGCAACGTGGTGCATCGTGGTGCAATGCAATACAGTGCACCATTGCCGCCCCCTCCCCCGTCCCTGCAGGCAAAGAAAAGCTGGTCGGGGATGGATTGGGCGCTTGTGGTCGTCATAGTGGTTCTTTTCGTGTTTGTCATGATCGCGGTGGGCAGCTCAACAGTGGTACAGGAATGCAATGCAAGCGCGACCCAGTGCGGTCAGTACAACTCGGCAGAACCGTTAATCGGACCGGTCCTAATAGTGGTCATACTGGTGGCCTTCTACCTCGGCAAGCGACGGGGGACGAGGGGCCCGTAGGATTTGCCTACAGGAGCGGGGATTCTCCGATAGGAGGGATATAAAGCTACAAAGCCCCATCCGCCGCAAGCGTTTTAAAGCCATTTATATACTATAAAAATCGATGGCGAAGATTCGGATAGAAAATGTCGTGGCTTCGACCTCTCTGGGGGACGAGCTCGATCTTCAGGCGATCGCCCTGACGCTCGAGGGGGCGGAGTACGAGCCGGAACAGTTTCCGGGGCTCATCTACCGTCTCAAGGTCCCGAAGACCGCCATCCTGCTCTTCCGGAGCGGAAAGGTGGTCTGTACGGGCGCGAAGAGCATGGCCGAGGTCGAGGAATCCATCCAGAAGGTGGCGAAGGAGATCCGGAAGACCGGCCAGAAGATCCTCTCCAAGCCCAAGATCGATGTCCAGAACATCGTGGCCTCCTCCGACTTGGGCAGCGAGATCAATCTCAACGCCATCGCGATCACCCTCGGGCTCGAGCGGGTCGAGTATGAGCCGGAGCAGTTCCCCGGACTCGTCTGCCGCATCGACGATCCTCGCGTCGTGATCCTCCTCTTCGGCAGCGGGAAGCTCGTCTGCACGGGCGCCCGGAAGCCGGCGGACGTGGACCGCGCGGTCAAGAAGATCACCCTGGAGCTCAAGGGCGCGGGGCTCCTCCGGTAGGCGGCACCGCCGCGGGGCCCCCTCGGCTCCCATCTGAGCCTCCATGGACGCGTTCCCGCTTCCGATCGTCGACCATCACGCCCATCTGCGACCGGGTCCCGCGGGGCTCGAGGCGGTGCGTCGCTTCGAGCAGCAAGGCGGAACGCACCTTTTCCTCGCGACCCAGAACTATCTCGACCACCCTCCCCTCTCGGTGGAAGAGTACCGGGAGCAGTTCGATCGGACGCTCGCCATCGCCCGTTCGGTGGAGGAGTCCACCCGCGTCCGGGTCTTCCCGGTGCTCGCCCCCTATCCCGTCGACCTCGTGCACCTCGTGGGCCAGCGGCCGCTCGCGGAGGCCGAGGGGATCCAGATCGATGCCCTCCGGCTGGCCGGGCAGTACGTCTCCGAGGGCAAGGCGGTCGCCCTGGGGGAGGTGGGCCGGGCCCACTTCCCGGTCGACGAGGCGGTCCGGCTCTCCCTGGAACGGGTCCTCCGGTCCGCCATGGCGACGGCGAAGGAGGTGCACTGTCCGCTCGTGCTCCATACCGGGGACCTGGACGAGGCCGGGTATCTCGAGCTCGCCGAGATGGGCCGCCGGGAGGGGCTGCCTCTGATGCAGCTGGTCAAGCATTATGCCCGCGCCTACCTACCCCCTCTCTCGAGGCATGGCGTGATCCCCTCGTTCCTTTCCCGGCGGGAGGTCGTGCGCGGGGCCCTGTCGGACCCGGGACCGTGGTTCCTGGAGACCGACTATTTGGACGACCCGGCGCGCCCCGGGGCCGTCCTTGCCCTCGACACGGTCCCGCGACGGGCCGCCTGGGTCCGCTCGCTCGAGACCGGGCCGGACCTGGTGGAACGCCTGCGCATCCCGTTCGTCGATTCCCCGCGGAAGATCTACGGGCTTGACTTGGAGCGACCGTGACCGCGGCCCACTCGCCTCGGGGACGCCTCGTCGCGGTGGAGGGGATCGACGGGTCGGGCAAGAGCACCCTGGCGCGCCGCCTCGCGGCTCGGCTCCGGGAACGGGGCTGGCCCGTGACCCTGGTCTCCGAGCCCTCCCACGGCCGACTCGCCGGGCTCGCCCGGGCCGAGGCTCCTAGCGATCCCTGGGCGGCCGCGATGCTCTTCACGCTCGATCGGATCCCGCTCCAGGACCGCGTCCGCAAGCTCCTAGGGACCCCGGGGCTCGTCCTCTCCGACCGCACGTTCTACTCCACCCTGGCCTACCAGGGAGCATTGTTTCCCCCCCCGGCGCGCGTCGCGCTTCGTCGCCTGGAGGAGGCGGTCGCCGTCCCTCCCGACCTGGTCCTCTGGCTCGACGGTCCCGTGGAGCTCGCCCTCCGCCGGCTGGGACGGCGGCCCGGAGGCGCGGACGGGATCGAGAAGGAGCACTTCCAGCAGAAGGTGCGCCGGGAGTACCGGCGCCTGGCCCGCGAGAACCCGCGGACGTTCGTGCGGCTGGGCTTCGAGCGACCGCTCGACGCCCTGCTGGCCGAATCCGTGTCCCTCCTCGAATCGCGGTGGTCGGAGCTGCGCCGTGCCCGGTGAACCCGGGAGCGCTTAAGAACGATTCTGTCCTCCGTCGCGAACGCATGCCGGAGGCCAAGAAGGGGGCTTCCTCCCCCGAGGCGAAAGAGGGGGCTGCCTCGTGGCGCCTCCAGGCGCGGAAGCTCAAGGACCGTGCCGACCACGACGGGCTGCTGAATCTCGCGAAGGAGCGTCTCCAGAAGCAGCCGGGGGACCCTCTCGCGAGCGCGTACCTGGGGTACGCCCTGGCCGCACGCGGGGAACGCGAGATCGCCCTGGCCGCCCTGGCGAAGGCCACCGGCGAGCCGACCGAGCGCATCCAGGTCATGCTCCTGCGGACCCGCCTCCTCCACGAGCTCGAGCGGGAAGCGGAGGCCATCCAGGTCCTCGACATCGCGTTGGCGGACGCGCCCCGGGATCCCACCACGATCCGCGCGGTCATCCAGGCCCACATCGCGGCCAACCGTCCCCTGGCGGCCATCAAGATCGCCCACCAACTGGTCGAGGTCTCCCCGGACGACGTCGCCTCCTGGCGCGCGCTCTGCGAGACCGCCATGGGGGTCGGACACTACGCCGAGGCCGTCGAGGCCGCGGGCAAGGTGCTCGCTATGGATCCCGACGACAGCGTCGTCGCCCGGTATCAGGCGCTCAGCCTCCTCCGCCTCGGGTACACGGACCAGGCGGCGAAGGAGCTCGAAGGACATCTCCAGAGCCACCCCTCCGACCAGGAAGGATGGCACGACCTCGGACTCATCCAGGCGAGCACGGGCCAGTCGCGGGAGTCGATCGCGAGCTTCCAGAAGGCCTGCGAACTCGAACCCGATGATGCGCTCTCCTGCCAGGCGCTCGGGACCGCGCTGGCGAAGGCCGGCGAGCATGCCCAGGCCCGCGAGGTGCTCCGCAAGGCGACCCAGCTCGAGGGATCGCGGGCGGAGACCTGGTTCAACCTGGGGGTCGTGCTCGAGAAGCTCGGCGAGGATGACAAGGCGCTCACCGCCTACGAGAGGGCCCAGGAGCTCGAGGAGGGGTATCTCGAGGCACCGCCCGAGGACGGCACCCCGTTGCCGCTCCATCTCCCGAGCGCCATCAACCGGGGGATCACCCTCGCGCGGCTCGGCCGGCTGGACGAGGCCCGCGCCCAGCTCGAGAAGGCCCTCGCCTCGGACGGGCACAACATCTCCATCCTGTACAACCTTGCGAACATCTATTTCCTGCAAGGAGAGTACCAGACCTCCTACGCCACCTTCCGGAGGCTCCTCCACCACGATCCCTTCGATGTGGAGGGCTGGAAGCTCCGCGGCGAGTCCCTGGCCCTGAGCCTCGGGATCGACGGGTCGCAGATCGAGCAGTGGATGGCGAAGGGGGACGAGCTCTTCGCCCAGCGCGCCTACGTGGAGGCCCACGAGTGCTTCCGCCGCGCCATGGACCTCGAGCCCAACAACCCGAGGGCACGCGCCCGCCGGGCCGAGACGCTCGCGGCGGTCTACCAGGTCCACCCTGGTGATCCCGGCGCCTGGCTCCGCACCGCGCGCATGCTCATGGAGCTCCGCCTGCTCTCGGACGCGGTCGACGCGCTCTCGATCCTCTTCACGATGCGGCCCCAGGACCCCGACGGGAGGGTGCTCGTCGGCCGGATCCTCTTCTCGCTCCAGCGCTATCCCCTCGCGGCGAAGCAGGCCGATCTCGCCCTCCGCTCGGATCCCCGCCACTCCGGCGCGCTGGTGCTCAAGGGGGAGGCGCTCCTCGGCGAGGGCCGCCCGATGGAGTCCGTCGCGGCGTTTGACGCGCTCCTCGAGCAGAACCCCAACGATCCCATGGTCCTCACCCTGAAGGGGATCGCCCTCTGCCAGTTGCAGCAGGGGGAGAAGGGCCTCCGCCTCTTCGACGACGCCATCCGCCTCGACCCGAAGCATCGCGAGGCGTGGTACCAGAAGGGGGTCGAGCTGGAGCGCGAAGGGCGATACGCGAGCGCGGTGGAAGCCTTCGTCCAGGGGTTCCAGTAGGCCCGCTGCCCATGGCCGCCTCCCAGCGATTGCCTCCCTGGATCCGGGGAACGCTCCCCTCCCACCAGTACCCCGAGGTCCTCGAGATCCTCCGTACCCACCGGCTCGCGACCGTCTGCCGCGAGGCCCACTGCCCGAACATCGGTCAGTGCTGGTCCCAGCGCACGGCCACGGTGATGCTGCTCGGGGAGCGGTGCACGCGCCGGTGCTCCTTCTGCGCGGTGGGGACCGAGTGGCCCGCCGGGGAGGTCGACGCGACGGAGCCGGGACGCGTGGCGAGCGCGGCCGGACAATGGGGCCTCCGCTACCTCGTGCTCACGATGGTCGCCCGGGATGACCTTCCCGACCACGGCGCCGCCCTGCTCGCCGAGACCATCCGGGCCCTCCGCCGGCAGGTCCCGGAGATGAAGGTCGAGATGCTTGCGAGCGACCTCGGGGGCTCCGACCCGGCGCTCGCGACCGTCCTCGACGCCCGTCCTCAGGTCTTCGCGCACAACGTGGAGACGGTCGCCCGGCTCACCCCCGGCGTGCGGGACCCGCGGGCCACCTACGAACGTTCGCTCAAGGTGCTCGCCCGGGCGAAGGAGCTCGGGGGGGCGGAGATCCTAACGAAATCCTCGATCATGCTCGGCCTGGGCGAGGAGCCCGCCGAGGTGCGCGCGACCCTCCGCGACCTGCGCGCGGCCTCGGTCGACATCGTCACGCTCGGCCAGTACCTCCGGCCCGGAGGGGAGGGCTACCACCCCGTGGTCCGCTATCCTCCCCCGGCGGAGTTCGCGGAGTACGCCGCGGAGGCCCGGGCGCTCGGATTCCCCGGGGTCGCGTCGGGGCCGATGGTACGCTCATCCTATATGGCGGAGGAACTCTACGCGGCCTCCGTCGCGAGGAGGTGAGAGATGGCAAAGAAGGCGAAGAAGAAGCTGGAGGAGGACGATGACTACAAGGCCTTCCACTTCCCACACTTCGATGTGGTGGAGTTCATCCACTACGAGCTCGAGCAGACCTCGGCGACGGTGATGGCGGTCGTTGCGGCCCTCGCCGTCGCGATCCTCTCCTGGGGGCTCACGGTCTACGGGATGGGGATCCAGCTCGAGGTGGCCTTCGCCCTCGTGTCCCTCATGATCGGGTTCGTGGTGATGGGGCTCTTCCCCTTCCTCGTCCGGTGGGCCCGCGAGAAGGCCCCGACGTACCGGACCGGGGACTGGGCCACGCTCCTCCTGATCTACCTCTTCCTCTGGCTCGGCATCTGGAACCTGCTCCTCAACGCCTGAACCCGGGGTGCGCAACCCCTCACGGCGGGAGCTTTGCCCCTACACGGTCGTCCAGGGGTCCGACCCGGGAATCTTGGTCGGATGACAGGGTCCACCGGCCACGATCCCCATCCGAGAGGGTCACGGGGGAAGTGGAGCCCAGCCCGCCCACGGGAGCCGCTTGTTGCAGAGCGACTCGGCGGCGGGGAGCACCGCGGGCTCCGCCAAGGCATCGACTAGGAGGACGACACGTGCGTGCCGCGCGAGCGGCTCGCGGAGGTCCCGTCCGGCGGCGAGCCCGGGCAGGGCATCCTTCGTCCGCTCGAGCACGCCCCGGGCGCGCTCGCGGGACTCCGCCTGGAGGCGTCCCTCGGCCGTCACGTAGGGGCCCTGGAGCACGTCCTTCGACCGCCACTTCCCGAGGAATCGCTGCGTGTCGGGGATGCCGACCATCGGTCCGTCGTGGATCCCCACCGGGCCGATCTCGGCCTGCTGGACCTCGACCAGGATGGCTCCCTGTCCACCCTCCGCCGAGGAAGCGGTGCCGATGACGCCGAATCCCTCCTCCGTCAACCGGCTCGCGAGCGACCTCTCGGTCTTTCGCAACTGGGGGAAGAGGATGTCCGGGACGAGGTCCGGGACCGGGAAGAGCACCGCGACCGCCGCGGTGCCCCGCTCGGCGAGGCTCTTCGTCGCCTCCGCGACCCCCCACAGAGGGGAGGGCGGGGGGAAGAAGAACTCGCGGCGCGGTTGGGCCAGGTAGGCCTGGGCCGCCAGGATGAAGGTGCCGAGCTTCTGGCGCGACAGCGCGGCCGCGACGTTCCGGTGAACGTCGACCGGGTCCGAGAGGATGAGCGCCGCACCGTCCTCGAACGAGGGTTCGGGCCCGGGAGGGGAGAGCCGTTCGGGGATCCGCCACTTCGCGGCCCGTTCCAGCACGGCCCGGAACCCTCCCGACTCGATGGTCAGGAGCTCGACCAGGTAGCCGGAGAATCCCCCCGTCTTGACCTCGGCCCCGTAGACCCCGAGGGACTTCAGGAACTTCTTGAGCAGACGGGCGTCGGAGCGGGTCCGGTCGGTGTGCCGCGATTGGAGGTACTCGAGGTGGAACGGGGTCCGGTCGACGGCGGTCTGCGGCCGGTCGGAGCGCTCCACGGCGTACCCCGGGACGACCTCCGTGGTGAACCCCTGGTACTGCCCCCGGAGGTACGGGTGCTCGGCGAAGCGCTTCTCGGGGTGCTCCAGCAGGGCATTTCCGAGCGCCATCCCCCATTCCACGAGTTGGGTGCGCGGGCTCGAGGGATCGAAGAGGACGAAGAGGTCGATGTCGAACTGTCCCGGGAGATAGGTCTCCCGCGCCGCGCTCCCTGCGACGAGGGCCCGGCGGAGGGGCACTCCGAGGGCCGCGGCCCGAGCTTCCGCGTCCCTCTGCAGCGACTCCCGGACAGCCTTGAGCCGGGCCACAAAAGCCGGGTCGGGGGCGAGCTCGCGAGCGACCTGCTCTTCCACCCCATTGACCGTTTCTTCGCCGTGCATGGCCCTGTTTTTGCTGGTCTGGATTCCACCAAAAAGTATTTAACCCTTCGCCACAATATGCGTCAGTGCTTATGCGGAATGAGGGTGAGGTGGCCCTGCCGGAGGGCAGGGTCGTTGAGACGGGGGATGCGGCCCAGAAGCCGAAGAACACGTGCCCCGAGTGCGGATCGCATCATCTGATGCGGGACGAGGTGCGGGGCGAGGTCGTGTGCGGGGACTGCGGGCTTGTCATCGATGAGAGCACACTCGTGAGCGACTTCGGTCGCCATTCGAGCAAGGACGAGAGCTCCATGGAGGGCCGGGGGTACGGACCGGCGGTCAACCCCCTCATGCCCGAGAAGGGATTCTCGAGCGAGATCGGCCTGCCCACGCGCGATTTCCAGGGGAACTCCCTGTCGCGTGACGCCTCCCTCAAGTTCTACCACCTTCGGAAGCTCAACCACCGGCTCCGCCTCGGCCGCACCCACCAGCGGAACATGGTGGTGGCCCTCGGTGAGATCAACCGGCTCGTGAGCGTCCTCGGCCTCTCGCGGGAGATCAAGGAGTCCGCCATCTACACCTACCGCCGGGCGCTGGAGTACAAGGCGACCCGCGGGAAGAAGATCGTGGCCTTCGCGGCCGCGAGCGTCTACGCGGCCTGCCGGCAGTGCCACGTGCCGCGCACGATGAAGGAGATCACGATGCACTCCAAGGCCACCAAGATCGAGGTGGGCCGGGCGTACACGCTCCTCGCGCGGGAGCTCAAGATCGGGCTCCGCCCGCTCGAGCCCCGCGACTACCTCGTGCGCTTCACCCAGGAGCTCAACCTCTCCCGCCCGGTGCGGCAGAAGGTGCTCGAGCTCTTGGAGCAGGTCGAGAAGGTCTACTCCACGAGCGGCGTGCTCCCGAACGGCATCCTCGCCACGATCATCTACATCGCCTCGAACCTGATGGGCGAGCCGAGGAGCCAGGACCGGATCGCCTCCGTGGCGAACGTGACGCCGGTCACGATCCGTAACCACTACAAGGAGCTGCTCGAGGCGCTCGGGCTGCCCAAGGACCTCACCAACCCGGTGACCAAGACCAAGCCGAAGTAGACATGCCGGCGCTGGCGGGCGTGGAGAGTGCGCCCGCCGGCGCCCCCCGGGGCCGGGGCCCGCTCTCGTACTCGAGCTTCCACACGTACGAGGAGTGCCCCCAGCGCTGGAAGTACCTCTACATCGAGCAGCGCACGGAGGCTCCGCGACCCTACTTCTCCTTCGGCCGGTCGATGCACCTCGCGCTCGAGACGCTGGTCACCCCGCTCGTGGGGGGCCAGCGACCCCGCAAGAAGGGGCAGACCGCGCTCACCGACTTCCTGGCCGAGGAGGACGCCCTCTGGATGCCCGACCCTTCGTCCCCTCCCTTGGACCCCACGGCGGTCATGTCGGTCGAGGAGCTCCTCGGGAACTACGAACGCCTCTGGGTGAAGGAGGGGTTCGCGAGCCCCGACGAGGAGCGGCGCTACTTCGAGACGGGGCGGGACCTCCTGCGCCGCTACCATGGGCTCTTCGCCGCGGCCCCTCCCCGCCCGGTCGCCGTGGAGAAGCGGCTCGTCGGCGACATGGAAGGCATCCCGATCCACGGCATCCTGGACCGGATCGACCTCCGGCCCGGCGGGGCCCTCGAGGTCATCGACTACAAGACGTCCCGCGAGCTCTCGGTGCGCGACGCCCTCACCTCCGACCAGCTCTCCTTCTACCAGGTGCTCGTGGAGAGCAACTACGACTATCCCGTCGAGCGGCTCACGCTCTACCACCTCCGTTCCCTCACGCCCCTCTCCTCCCCTCCGCGGGAGGAGCGGCAGCTGAGCCACCTGGCCGGACGGGTGAGCGTCGTGGCCGAGGGGATCTCCTCGCAGCGATACGAACCCCGGGTCAGCCCGCAGTGCAACCGCTGCGAGTTCCGGTCCCTCTGTCCGGCCTTCGCCGGAGCGGGTCCGGTGCCGCGGAAGAGGCGCTGAGCGCCCGGTCCGCACGAGTCTTCAAATACGAAAGGTCGTTGGGCTCTCAATGGGAGTCCAACTATCGAAACCAGCTCTCTGGGAAGAACTTCGTTCCCAGCCGCCGCGCATCACCACCATCTGCTCCCACTCGAGCCTCCAGATCTTCCACGGGGCTCGTCTCGAGGGCTTCTCCACCATCGGCATCGCCGAGAAGAGCCCCCCGCGCTTCTACGACGCGTTCCCCAAGGCGAAGCCGGACCAGTTCCTCACCATGCCGAAGCTCTCGGACGTGGACACGCTCGTCCCCCAGCTCCAGAAGGAGCACGCCGTCCTCATCCCCACGGGGTCCTTCGTGGAGTACGTCGGCCCCGAGAAGTTCAACCGCCTCCCCGTCCCCGTCTTCGGCAACCGGCACGTCATGGCGTGGGAGTCCGACCGCGAGAAGGAGCGGGAGTGGCTCGAGATGGCGCACGTCCCGATGCCGGAGCGCTTCAAGGACGCGTCCGAGGTGGATGGCCCGGTCATCGTGAAGTACTACGGGGCGAAGGGCGGGAAGGGGTTCATCCTCGCCAAGAACTCCGAGGACCTGCTGGCCTCCCCCATCCGCCAGCCCCACGTGATCCAAGAGTACATCATCGGGACGCGCTACTATCTCCACTTCTTCTACTCGCCGCTCTCCACGGACGGCTACCGCGTCGCGGACGGGTCGCTCGAGCTCCTCGGCATCGACCGGCGGGACGAGGCGAACATCGACGAGCTGTACAAGCTGGGGAGCCAGGAGGAGCTGACGCGGAGCGGGATCCAGCCGAGCTTCGTGGTCACGGGGAACGTCGGGGTGGTCCTCCGGGAGTCCCTGCTCCCCCAGGTCTTCGAGGTGGCCGAACGGATCGTGAAGACGTCGATCGACCTCTTCGGAGGGATGGTGGGCCCCTTCTGCGTCGAGGGCATCATGACGGAGGCGCTCGAGTTCAAGGTCTTCGAGATCTCCACGCGCATCGTCGCGGGGACCAACCTCTACGTGAGCGGTTCCCCGTACTCGGACATGGTCATGCCGGGCCTCTCGACCGGGCGGCGCATCGCGCTCGAGCTCCGTCGCGGTCTCAAGGAAGACCGGCTCGGAGAGATCCTGAGCTAGCGTCGCTCCCCCGTTCCCGCGCGGGGTCCGGGCCCGCATCGCGTCTCCGGAAGGGGGAATCCTTACCTACGACTCCGGGTGTCTGCGCCACCACATGCCGCAGGCACTCCTCGCTCGCGGGCTCTGTCGCCGGTATTCGTGGTCCGGGGGCCACCAGGACGCGCTCCGGGGCGTGGACCTCGAGGTTCCCACGGGCACCGTCCTCGGGCTCATCGGCCGCAACGGAGCGGGGAAGACCACCTTCCTGCGGATCGCCTCCACCTCGCTCCTCCCGACCGCGGGATCGATGCAGGTCCTCGGCCACGACGTCGTCACCGACGCGGTGAACGTCCGGGAACGGATCGCGGTCATCCCCCAGGAGTCCCGGCCGTTCTACTGGATGAACCCCCGGGAGCTGGTCTACTACTACCTGACGATGCGGGGGGAGACCCACCGCGTGGCGCGCGAGAAGGCCGCCGAGGCGCTCGCCGAGCTCGGCCTCACCCGCTGGGAGAACACCGTGGTGAGCCGCCTCTCCGGCGGCCTGCGCCGGCGGGCCATGGTGGCGATGGTGATGGCCTCGGACGCCGAGCTGCTCTTCCTGGACGAGCCGACGACTGGGCTCGACCCCATCGCCCGCCGCTCCGTCTGGGAGGCGATACGGAAGGCCGCGAAGGCCAACCGGACCATCTTCCTCACGACCCACTACCTCGACGAGGCCGACGCGCTCTCCGACCGCCTCGCCCTGCTCGAGAGCGGGAAGCTCCTCGCCTCCGGCACGCGGGACGACCTGGCCGCCCTCGCCCGCCGCCCGTACCGCGTCGAGGTCTCCGACGGGTTCCCGGAGGAGGAGCTCCGGAGCTACGGGGACCTCTCCCGCGTGGGGGAGCGCTGGATGCTCTTCACCGGGGAGAAGGAGGCCCGGGAGCTCTCCCGAAGGGCGCTCGAGAAGGGGATCCGCCTCTCCCTCGGGCCGGTGAGCCTGGAGGACATCTTCCTCCAGATGGTGGGGCAGGACATCTCGGTCGAGGGGGAGGAGTAGGCCCGATGCGCGAACACAAGCTCCGGAGCATCGCGGCGATCATCTCGATGAACGCCTTCCTCCCCATGCGCCGCCAGCCGCTCTTCCTGATCAACACGCTCGCAAGCCCCTTCTCGTTCCTGTTCTTCCTCGCCGTGGTGGGGCGACCGGGCGCCCTCATCTACGGGGTCGCGGGGGGGCTCGTGCTCACGGTCCTCTCCGTCGGGAGCTCGCTCCAGTCCGACCTCACCCACTACAAGGCCGACCTGAAGTACCAGGAGATGGCGGTGGCCTCGCCGGTGAAGGCGAGCACCTACGTCACGGGGATGGCGCTCAGCGAGTTCGTCTTCGCCATCCCGGGGATGGCCGTCTTCGCGGTCCTCTCCGTCATCTACGGCCACTACATCTTCCTCGGGGGGCTCGTGATCTTCGCGACCCTCATCCTGCTCTGGGTCTTCGCGAGCGCGCTCGGGTTCACCCTCGCGACCTACCTGGCCGACGTGCGGGAGACCTTCATGATCAGCCCGCTCATCTCCATCTTCCTCTCCGTGGTCCCTCCCGTCTACTATCCCCTGGAGTCGCTCGCGCGCATCTCCCCGTACCTGGTGTGGCTCGCCTACGCCGCGCCCACCACCTGGGCCGCCCAGCTGGTGCAGGGAGCGCTCGGCATCATCCCGCTCTCGCTCTTCCAAGGGTTGGAGGACGCCGGGGTCCTCCTCGCCGCCGCCGCGATCCTGTTCTTCATCGCGGCGACCAAGGCGAAGTGGCGGGAGACCTGAGGGCTAGCCCCCCATCTCCTGGAGACAGCGGGGACAGACGAGCTCCGTGCTGTCCGGGGGCATCTCCTGCCCGCAGACGGGACACGTCGGGTGGCTCTCGATGAGCTTCAGGATCTTCTCCACGGAGTCCTTCACGTTCCCGGTCTCGCCCCCGTCCGTGGCGGGCTTGGAGGGCGTCGGTGCCACGGGGGGAACGGGGGACGGAGGGGTGACCGGCGCCGGGGCGGGCTCCTCCGGACGCGGGGTCGGGGGTGCGGTGGGGACCGGGGCGGGGGCCGGGGTCACGGGCTCGGGGGCCCGCGGGGCCACCGGGGCAGGAGAGGACGGGGCAGGATGGTGGGCTGGGGGCGCCGCGTGGTGCGGGTGCCGGCCGTGCGCCGCCTCGGTCTCGGCCAGGAAGGACTGGGGGAGCGGGAGGTAGATGCCGCGCGAGCGGTCGAGGATCGCCTTCTGGCGCGCCACCAGCGTGTCCAGGGAAGCGCTGGCGAGGTCCCGGGAGATCTCGAGGATCTTGCCCACCTCGGAGGGACTGAGCCCGTCGGTCTCGAAGAGGAGCTCCAGGATCCGGTTCGGGACGACCGGGAGGGTCCTCCGCGCCACGAAGCGGTCCAGGGAGTGGTAGAGCCGGGTGGAACGCACCACGCGCTGGCTCACGGACATCCGCCCGCCCCGGTGGTCGCGCACGAGGAGATTGTTCACGAAGTCGAGGTCGTAGACGTGCCGGGACTTGGTCGTGTAGGCGAGCAGGCCCACCCGGAGGGGGACCACCCCGTGGTGGGTGACGAACCGCGAGAACTCGGCGGGGGAGAAGAGGTCGAAGGGGGGTTGGGGGAGGGCCTTCCCGCTCCGCTGCTCCTCCTCCTGCTTGAGGGACATCGGGACGTAGGCCTCGCGCACGGAGAACCGGACGACGCACGGCTCCGAGGACCCCGGGTCGGCCGGGCTCCAGGGGGTGTCCGCGTGCGGGGTGAACGTGTAGTAGGTGATGCGGCCCGCTCCCTTCGCGTCGAAGACCACCGCCGAGAGGGGTGTCGTGAAGTCCCACGCCACCCGCTCCATCACCGGCTCCGTGGCCCGCACCCGCACCTTGCCGGGGAAGTGCTCCGTCTTGAGGAGGCCCGCCAAGCCGCGGAGCGGGGTGCCGTCGAGGTCCCACGCCAGACGGGCGATGGCCGTCGGGGGACGACGGCGGAGCGCATCCACGATTTGACGGAGGGTCTTCTGGGACCTCCAGTCGTGGGCCCGCGGCCCGACCCCGTCGGCGAGGGACACGAGCTCGAGCGTTCCCTCGTCGAGGGGCGGTTCCTCGGTCACGGGGACCTCCCCTCAGGGATTGCCCCGCCGCCCAGGGTCGTGGGGCCCGATGCCCGGAGGGCGCGAGAGCGGTGTCCCTTTTCCATCCCTCGTTACTAGAACCCGGGGCCTTAATAGGAATACCCCGGTAAAGACATGGGCGAGGCCGATGTCGCCGGGGCGCCCGGACGGGGTGGGGTCAATTCCCCCGTAGGGGAGCGCCTTGGGCGGGTTCGGCGACGACCGTGTTCTTCAGCGTGCCGATCCCCTCGATGGTCCCCTCGATGACGTCCCCCGCACGGAGCGTGCGCTCGGGCTTCCCCGCCTCGAATCCCGGGGCGGAGGGTATCGAGCCGAGGGTGATGAGATCGCCGAACTCGAGGGTGATCCCCTGGGAGAGCTGGTGGATCGCCTCGGCGGCGGAGAAGAGGTACTCGTCGGTGGAGCCGGCCTGCCGGACCACCCCGTTCACCTTGAGCTCCATCTTCCGACCCTTGGGGTCCGGGACCTCGTCCCGGGCCACGATCCCGGGACCGACGGAGAGGCTGTAGTCAAGCCCTCGGCCGAGGACCCAGTCGGGCGCAGCGCCGCCCTCGGCGTACTCGAGCCCGCGGTAGCCCACGCTCATCACGGTGGCAAATCCGGCCACGTGCTCCAGCGCCTGCTCCCGGGGGATGCGCCGGGCGGTCGCGCCCATGACGACCCCGAGCTCGAGGTCGACCTCGGGACGCTGGTCGGGGGCCATGAGGAAGAGAGACTGGTCGTGCGCGGAGAGGGTGTTCGTGAAGCGCGCCACGGCCTGCGGGCGCTTCGGGGTCTCGAGCCCCAGCTCGCGGGCGTGCGCAGCATGGTTCGAGCGCAGGCTCAGGATCTTTGCGCCCGGGAGGATCGGAGGGAGATAGGCCACCTTCTCGGTCGATCGGAAGTAGAACCGCTCGCCGGTGGCCGCCCGGGGCGTCCATCCGGACTTCCGGCGGTTCTCGATGTATTCGAGGATGCTGCTCGCGAGGGTCGCGGAATCCGCACCCCCGGCGAGGAAGGCCCGGAGATCGCGGAACCGGTTCGGGTCAGCGTTCTTGACCGGACGCACCGCGTAGTAGTCGCGGCAGGCCACGTCGAGGTCGAGGAACCCGTCGTTCGTGCGGAGGCCGAAGTGCCGCCCTCCGTCCAGGTAGAAGTAGCAGAATCTCATGGTCCCCCCCTCACTCCCGCGTCGGCGGGGCCGGCAGCTCTCCGGTCATCACGTACTCCCGGAACCGGTGGAGCGTCTCCTCCCAGTAGTGGAAGTGCCAGGACCGCGCGGTCTCCCAGCGTTCCCCGGCCCCCCACCCCTTGTGCTCGAGGGTCACGTCGATGCCCTCCGGGCACGGGGACACGGTCAGATGGACCTGCGTCGGGGCGGGGCTCTGATCCATGAGGTCGGCAAAGCGGGGCGGGCCCTTCCACGTGAAGACGATGGTCTCCGGCTCCTGGAACTTGACGATGCGGCAACCTTGGGTCGAGTTCTGGGAGGTGCCGTCCTTGTCCCAGAAGAGCTCGAAGGCTCCCCCCTCCCGGGGCTCCACGCGCACCCGGGGGGCGAGCCATTTCTCGAGGTGCTCGGGACGGGTCAGACTGTTCCAGACCTCCTCGAGCGGGAGTCGGGGGGTGACCTGCAGGAGGATGTCGTCGGCAGCGAACGTTTCGGACATGGGGTTCTTCGTCGACATATAATCACTGGGAGATAGCTTTTTGTTCGCCGGCCGCGCGACATGGCGCCGTTGAAGTGTGGCATTATATCCACAAAACGCTGTATGCTTCTCCGTGAGAAGGCCCTGGGTTGCCGTCGGGGTGGCGCTCGTCTCCCTGCTTCTCCTCGTCGGGCCCGCGGTCGCGACCCCGGTCGCTGGCGCGGGGTCCTCTCCGGCGTCCCTGGCCCGGGTCGCCCCCTCTTTCGGGGAGCTCTTCCGGGGGGCGGTCCCGGTGGGCGGGGTCTCTCCCAGCACCAACGTCTCTGCCGAGGTCTCGATCGAGCTCTCGGACGCCGCCGGGTTGGCCGCCTACTCCCAAGCCGTCACCACTCCGGGGAACAGCGCCTATCGCCACTTCCTCTCACCGCGCCAGGTGACCGACCGCTTCGCTCCCAGTATCTCCCGGTACCGAGCCGCGGAGGCGTACTTCGAGAGCTACGGTCTCCACGTGGAGCCGACCTCGAACCGGCTGGTCCTGGGGGTCTACGGGAGCGCGGTGCAGATGGGGAGCGCCTTCCGGACCTCCTTCGCGCTCTACGAATCCACGGGCGGGAGCCGGTACTACGGCCCGAGGACGGCGCCCGAGCTCCCCCCGTCGCTCGGGGTCTCGGCCGCGACCGGGTTCACGGACGCGCCCACCTTCAGCCCTGCCGTCGCCGGCACCGGGGCGCATGCCGCGGCCAACCCCGCATGCCCCACCGTCATGAACGCCCGGGGAGGCGGCCAGCTGACCACGTACACGCCCTCCCAGATCCAGACGGCGTACGGCTTTTCGCCGCTCCTGACGGCCAAGGACACCGGGTCCGGGGAGACCATCGGGATCGTGGACATCTACGACTCGGCGGAGACCCAATATCAGCTCGGGTCGGACCTTTCCACCTTCAGCACCGACTGTGGCCTTTCCTCGCCCACGGTCAACTACGAGTACCCGATCTCGTGGTCGTACTACAACTCCTCCGCCTCGAGCGGATGGGGCGGCGAGGAGGTGCTCGACATGGACTGGGCCCACGCGATCGCCCCCGATGCAACGCTTGACATGACGTTCGCCCCGCCGGGCGACGTGGCGGTGGACACCGTCGTGGACTACCTCGTGACGCTGGGAGGCGTGAACGTGATCTCGCTCTCCTGGGGCGCCCCGGACGTGGCGGTCCAGCAGTCGGGGGAGTACGAGGTGGAACACCCCATCCTCGAGGCGGCCGCCGCCGAGGGCATCTCGGTGTTCGCCGCGAGCGGGGATTGCGGCGCCGCCGACGGGACCAACGTGGCCACCACGAACTACCCGGCCTCGGACGTGGACGTGACGGGTGTGGGAGCTACCAACCTCACCCTGACCGCAACGGGCGCGTACGGGGGCGAGTCCGCCTGGGGGGGCAACGGCACCGCGAGCTGCGCCGGGAACAACTACGGCGGGTCCGGCGGGGGCTGGGCTCCCTTCCCCCAGCCGTGGTGGCAGCACGGGACGGGGGTCTCGAAGCACGGGGTACGAGGGGTCCCGGACGTGTCGCTCGCGGGAGGGTCCGGCACCCCGCTCGATGTCATGATCGGGGGCAGCTGGGCCGCGGAGGACGGCACCTCGGCCGCCACCCCGATGTGGGCCGGCGTCGCCGCGCTGGCCGACCAGGAGAACGGAGGGGACCTCGGCCTCCTCAACCCGGCGCTCTACGCCATCCTCCGCTCCCCTGCCTATGGAAGCGACTTCCACGACATCACGACGGGGAGCAACGGCTACTCCGCCGGGGTCGGGTGGGACCCGGTCTCGGGCGTCGGGACCCCGATCGCGACCTCCCTCATCCCTGCCCTGGCGAACGACGCCTACCTGCCGACCTCCGGGTCCGTCACGGTGCGGCTCGCCGCGAGCGCGACGAACGTGGCGGTGAACTCTCCGGTCACCTTCAGCGCGACCGCGAGCGGGGGCACGGGGGGGTATGTCTACAGCTACAACTACGGTGACGGAAACGGAACGACGATCTCGTCCGCATCGGCCTCATGGAGCTACTCGCTCATCGGCACCTACTTCGCGGATGTCGCCGTCTTCGACAGCTCGGGCAATGCGTCCCTCTCCGCCGTGATCTGCATCACGGTCGGGACGACCCCGCTCACGGCTTCCCTCTCCGCCAGCGCGACCAGCATCACGGCGGGCTCCGCCGTCACCTTCTCCGCCGCCGTGACGGGGGGGGCTTCAGGGTACGGGTACGTCTACGACTTCGGCGACGGAACGACGACCGGTTTCGTCTGGGAGGGATACACGGTGACGACCTCCTCCGTCTTCTCCCACGTCTACGTCCTTCCCGGGACCTACTCCGCCCAGCTCGAGGCCATCGACGGTGCGAACCCCTTCGACGGCGCGGTCTCGTCGACCATCACGATCACCGTCTCCGCGGTGACTACCACCCCTCTCGCCTTCGCGCTGACGGCGTCGCCCGCGTACGTGGTCACCGGGGGCACGACCTACCTCAACGTCACGGTCCAGCAGGGCACGTCTTCCTTCACCTACCATTACACCAACCTCCCCGCCGGGTGCACGTCGAGCAGCGTGGCATCCCTCTCCTGCTCTCCCTCCCAGCCGGGCCTCTACCTCGTCTCGGCCACCGTGAGCGAGTCCGGGGGCGGGACACTCACCCGCGCGACGTTCCTCGCGGTGGCCTCGGCCCCCCTTTCCGTCCAAGCCTTCCAGGCGAGCCTGTCGACCCTCGCTGTCGGGCAGACGACGACCCTTTCCCTGTCGCCGAGCGGGGGATTCTCCCCCTACGCGTACGTCTTCACCGGGCTCCCCGGGGGCTGCACCTCGAACAGCACCCCGCAGCTCAACTGCACCCCCACGCAGTCCGGCAACTTCACCGTCGTGGTGACGGTGACCGACGAGCTGGGGCACCGCGCGAGCGCCACCCTGTCGCTCCAGGTGAACCCCGCCAACAACGGCCCGCTGGGCGGGCTCACCACCGTGGACCTCCTGCTCCTCCTCTTGGTCCTCCTGGTGATCATCATCGTCGTGGTGGCCGTGGTCCGCTCGCGAAGGAAGCGGCGGCAGTACACCCCTCCCCCTCCCCCGCCTCCGGGTATGGCGGCTCCCCCGACGCCGGGCTCGTACGCCCCGGGGACACTGCTCCCACCGCCTCCCCCGGCCTCCGCCCCATTCGTCCCCGTTCCTCCCGCTCCTCCCGGCTACCTCCCAGCCCCCGTCCCGCCCCCGCCGCCCCCGGTGGCGGCCGGGCAGGCCTTCTGCCCCTACTGCGGCACCCCCCGACTGCCCACGGCATCCTTCTGCCAAAACTGCGGGACGCGGTTCCCCCAGTGAGGGGCGGCACCGCGGGACTACGCGTCGGCGGCCCGTAGGGGAATGGCGACGAGGGTGGTGTGCTCGGCGCCTCCCGGCGCCAGGACGCTGCGCTTGAGCAGGACCTCCCGGATCTCGAAGGCGGCGAAGAGCCGTCCGTAATTGTCCGCGAGGACCCGGCGGGCCTCGTCCGCGCCCCGCCGGTCGTGGATGCGCGCGAGGGTCACGTGGGGATGGAAGGGTCGGTCCTCCCGGGGGAAGCCCAGCCCGGAGAGCGCGCTCTCCACCTGGTCCCCCAGCCGCGTCAGCAGGGACTTGCCTTCCCCGACGCCGACCCAGAGCACGCGGGGGCGCTCCGCGGACGGGAAGACCCCGACCCCCTGGAGCGTCGCGGGACCGCCCGCGGTCCCGGAGAGCGCCTCTCCGAGCGCGCGCGCGATCTCGGAGACCCGCCCCTCCTCGACGTCCCCGAGGAACTTGAGCGTCACATGCATCGGGGAGGCATCCCGGGGCTCGCGGATCCCCGCCACGGTGACGCGGGGCACTTCCACGGCGACGAAGAGCCTCCACATGGTACCCACCCCGCCGTCAGAGGGGCGGAGGCTCGTAGGAGAAGGAGACCTCCTGGGGGGATCCGTTCTGGAGGTGCTGGACCCCCTGGCAGATCTCGTACACGGTGATGGTCCCGTTGAGGGCCTGCGGGATCCGGTCCTCGAAGGTGAGCGTCACGAGGACCCGCGCACCCCCGCCGGCCACGGTGGCCATGGGCGAGACGAGGTCCACCGTGGGCCAGTTGGCCCGGGCGGAGGCGCACGCCTCGGACGCGCCGGAGAAGGTGAAGGAGCATTGCGTCATGTTCGCGAAATACGTCTCCGTCGCGTTCGCCCCGAGCCCCGGGGAGGGGGTCATGTTCACGAAGAGGACGAAGCCGTGGCTCACGAGGTCCTGGTTCGTGATGGGGAACGAGATGTTCGCCTGCGTGGCGTAGGAGTCCCAGGGGCCCACGGCGGTCGCCTTCGTCGGGGTCGAGAAGTCCCCCGTGGGCTGCGCGATGGGGACCAGGGAGAACCCCCCGATCAGGATGAGCCCGGCCGCCACGCCGACGAGCTTCCGGGTCGTGTCGAGCGGGGAGATGTCGTTGAGGGGCGGAGGGTGGCGCACCCCGAGGAGGAGGACCAGGAAGGCGAAGATGAACCAGCCGGGGTAGAAGAACCCGAGGGCGATCAGGATCACCACCACCGTGAGGCTGAGCCAGACCGAGCGCTTGCCGAGCAGCGCGCGGAAGACATGCCCCCCGTCGAGCTGTCCGGCGGGCAGGAGGTTGATCGACGTGATGAGCAGGCCGACCCACCCCGCGACGGCGAGGGGGTTCAGATTGGTCATGCCGAGGGGGAAGAAGAGGCTCAGGGCATACCACACCGCCGAGGCCCCGAAGAGCGTCCCGCCGTAGGGGACCGAGAGGAAGACGGGCCCGCAGTTCGTGAGCGGGAGGACCGGTGAGTGGAGGGAGAGGAAGAGCCCGGCGATCGTCACCGGGATGGCGACGAGGAAGCCCGCGATCGGCCCGGCGACCCCGATGTCCATGAGCGCCTTCTTGTCGGTGATCGGCTCGCGGAGGCTGATGAAGGCCCCGAAGGTGCCGAAGATCACGAACGGCGGGGGCATCGGCAGGAAGAAGGGCATCGAGGCCTCGACGTGGTGCCGCCGGGCCATGAAGTAGTGGGCGAGCTCGTGGAGCCCGAGGATCGCGAGCAGGGGGGCCGCGAAGAAGACCGCCCCCCAGAGCAGGTCCGAGGTGCGGAAGCTCGACCCGCCGTTGTAGGCCACCCACAGGAAGGCGCCGGCGAAGACGGTGGTGACGATCGTGAGGGCGAGCATGACCAGGTTGACGCCCCCGCTCCAGGGCTTCCGGTCCGGCCGCCGCACCACCTCGATGACGTGCTCGCCGCCCTCGAGGCGGATCTGGGCGATGAAGCGCTCGGACCAGAGCGCGTGGGCGAGCCGCCCGAAGTTGGCTTCGAGTGTCGAGGCGTTGACGTTGACGAGGAAGAGGACGGAGACCGGCGAGATCCGGGTCTCGTAGATCGTGAAGTACCGCCCGACCTCGGCCCGGAGCTTGTCGAGGTCGGCGATCGGGGCGGACGGCCCCGGGGGTGGGAGGGTCACGACGCGAGCCCCGCGGTCCCGGTCAGACCGTCTCGGACTCGAAGAGGACGCGGGCCCCCTTCAGAGCGCTGGTAAGCTGGACCGAGAGGTCCATGGCGTCATCCAGGGAGACCGACCGCTTCCAATCGTAGATGAAGTCGTAGTTGCCCTGGGTGGGCTTGAAGCCGAGCGTTCGCAGGCGTTCCGCCACCTCCGATGGAGGGATCCCTTCGCTCGAGAAGGTCACCCGGAGATAGGTCTCCATGTGTTCACTGGTAGGGGAAGACGCCCGAAGGGGAATATACTTTTCGCGTCCAGCGGCCGCCGCCGGGCCACCGGGCTGCATCCCCCTCGATGACCACCGAGGGGGGGAGCGCCCCCGAGCGCGCGAGGAGACGGGGTGCGAAAGCGTCGGCGAGAAGCCCCGCGGCGACCGCCCGGAGCGAGATCGGCGACGTGAGGGTCGGAAGGGTCGCGCCGGCTCCCTCCCCGGCCACGGAGGCCTCGAGCACGGCCCCGTCGCGGTCCGTGACGGTGATCGTCCAGCGCGATCTCCCCCGTTCGAGCTCCACCCGGTAGTCGGGCGCGGTCCCCTCCGCGGCCGGGGCGGTGGCGGGGGCGTCCAGCATCCGGATCTGCGGTCCGGGCATCAACCGCTTCCACGCCTCGACGAGCGCCGCGCGGACCCCGGGGTCCATCGTGGGGGCGAAGCCGAGCACCACCGGTCGGAACCGCCGGCCCTCCCCGTCGATGTCCCCCGCCCGGATGCGTCGGGAGGCGATCGGGAGCAGGTCCTCGCCGTAGACACGGCCGACCACGACCAGGGTGAGCGGGTCCATGTGGTGGGCCGCCCTCCACTTGTTCGCCCGGACGGCGGCAGGGAAGGTCTCCTCGCTGACGGCGAGCGCCGGGATCTCCGGCTCGTGGATCTTTCCCTCCGGGTGGTCAAGGGCCAGCACGTACCACCGGCTCCCGGGGTAGCTCCGTCGGAGCCAGGTCTTGAGGAGTGCCTCGCGCTCCTCGAACGGGGTGACCCCGAGCCCCTTGGAGGGGCTTTTGGCCACGAGCGCGTCGACCGCGAGGCCGATGCCGACCTTCTGGGCGCGCGCGAACGATTCGGTGAGGAGCCGCTTGTGCCCCGCGTGGAGCCGGTCGAACGTTCCCCCCAGCACGATGAGGGGAAGGGCGAACGCCATCGTCTTCTCCTACTTGAAGCTCAGGGCGAAGAAGACGACCAAGAGTACGGCGAGCCCGATGAAGACATAGTAGGTCATCCGGTTGGAGCGGATGGTCGCGGCCCGTTTGGCGGCGCAGGCCTTGCTGCAGGTGGTCGCGCCTTCCGCGACGGCCTTGCCGCAGACCCGGCAGTGGTTGTGGGGGGGAACGCTCTCCTCCATCGGTCAGCTCCGTGATTCCTTGCGGGAAGAAGGGCGGCCCTGCCGTTCCTCGCTCAGCTTCTCGACCTCGCGCACGAGGGTGAGCCAGATCCGGCCCTGTGTCTGGAGGGTCGACTCCATCCGCTCGAGGATCTCGGTCGTGCGGGCGGTGAACTCGTCCTCCATGCGGTGGAGCTCCTGCCATAGCTCGGCCTTGACCTCTTCGACCTCCCGGGCGCGGAGCGGGTGGCCGGTGACCCTCGGAGCCTGCTTGAGCTCCCCCACCTTGGTCCACGTCTTCCGTATCAGGGGCAGGGTCTTCTCGGCGAAGAACTTGAGGCGGTCATCGAGGTCCTTGAGCTCGGTGCGCAGGTGGTCG
The DNA here is from genome assembly GCA_021790425.1 of Thermoplasmata archaeon. Taxonomy (GTDB): domain Archaea; phylum Thermoplasmatota; class Thermoplasmata; order Lutacidiplasmatales; family UBA184; genus JAJYEA01. The sequence goes on from JAJYEA010000002.1 coordinate 27,067, forward strand.
ACCTGGGAGAAGCGGTCGGCGAAGACGGCGTTCTCCCCGGTGAAGAAGCGGCCGAGCTCCTCGGCGACCTTCTCCGCCACGATCCGTTGCACGTCCTCGGGGGTGATGTGCGCCTCGGGCGGGGTCGCGCGGGAGGAGGTGGGGAAGGGGAGCGCTCCGGGGCTGGAGGCGGCCGTCGCCGGCGTCGTCTCCCGGCCCACCCCGAAGGGGGCGGCCGGCACGCTCCGCGGCAGGCCGGGCGCCGCGAGGCCCACCTTCTCGACGCGCAGGTGTCGCGCGGCATCGATCCAGGGGGGCAGTTCGGAGACGGCCCCCGGAGGCACCGGGACGGGGGCGAAGTCCGGGATCGGGACGGGTGCCGGGGCCGACTTCTTCGTCGCCCGGCCCTTCTTGCGCGACGGGGACTGCGACTCCTCGAGGACCTCGGCGAGTCGGGCCAGCTCCTTCCGGCGGTAGATGCCCTCCTCGGCGGGGAACGGACCCGTGAGCGCCTGCTCCACCTCCTTGCCGTCGAGGAGCGATCGGAAGGCGTCCCACTTCTCCCCGGACTCCTCGTCGATCCACGCCTTGGTCGAGGTCGGCAGGCTGGAGGGGAGCTTCCCGGGTCCTTCCGCGAGGTCCGTCACGCTGAGGTGGTGCTTCGTCCACCCGTCGACCCACCGCTTGCGCTGGTCGATCGTGGCCCGGGAGGAGATCCGGAACGCCGCGAGGGTGAGCGGGAAGGCCCGGGTCAACTGCGGGACATCCACCTTGGCGGCGGGGATGAAGTAGGGGAAGACCAGGATGCCGGAGAGGGCGAGGAGCGACTCCGGCATGCGGGTGAGCAGGCCGAAAACGGTCTCCACGGAGCCGTTCCAGGAATCCGACAAGAGAAGGAGCGGGGGCTGGTCGGGAGAGTTGTCCGCGTAGGAGATCGAGCGCGCGAGCAGTGCCGACAGGGCGGGAACGCCGGGATGCGGGGGCTCCCCCGGAGGGGCGCCTTCCATCGCCCGGTACCATTGCCAGAGCGTCTGGGCCGCATTGTGGCCCGCGAAGAGCGCCTGCGCATCCAACACGAGCGTCTTGATGCCGAGCCGGGGCCGCTCCTCGGTCGAGAGGTACATCCTGCCGAGGCACAGGTAGCGCCCTCCCCCGGTCGGGAACAGGAAGAGGTTCCGGTAGTAGGAGAAGCGCTTCGCCGGATCGGGGTCCCAGTAGTCGGTGGTGTCGCTGGCGTTGATCGCGAGGTCTCCCACGAGCTTCATCCGGGCCAGGGACTCGTTCAACCCGGGGAAGCTGTCGGGGATCGGAGTGTAGCGGGGGCTCTCCGCCTCGTTGTCGACCTGGCGGCACCAGATGATGCCCCGGAGCAGGGCGGCGGGGTCGGATCCGTTCTCTGGCCCGCTCATGACGGAGGAGCCGCCGCCGCGGCCCGCTTTGCGAGGACGCGCTCGCAGATCCGGGCGACGGGCAGCGTCGTGTTGACCATGACCGGGACGCCGCGGTGGGACCCGTTCTCCTCCTGGCCCACCGGGGCATCACCGTAGAGGAGCGGACGCCCCTCGCCGGTGGAGATGGCGGAGGCCACGAGGAACGCATCCTCCTTGACGCTGAAGATCGAGTTCGCCTGGGCGGCGACCAGGATGCTCCCGAGGCCGCTCCCGTCCCGCTTCGTGAGGAAGTCGGTGACGTCGAACCCGCTCGCGTAGTCCCGGCTCGTCAGGACCTGCTCGATCTCCCCGTAGAAGTCCTTGAGGAGGTCGGCCTTCGAGATGGCGATCACGAGCGGGATGTTCCGCTCGCGCACGTAGCGGAGGACCCCGCGCGCGAGGCTGATCTGCTGCGAGCTCTCCCGGATCGACCCGAGCTGGGGCGAGAGCAGGAGGATGATCCCGTCGGCGTCCGCCACGAACTGCCCCATGAGGGTGAGCCCGTTGCGCCAGAGCTCCTGCCGGTCGGCCGGCCAGGTCTCGAACTGGGGGATCACGAGGCAGTTGTCCCGGGAGACCTCGTCCTTGACGTTCCGGATCCAGAGCCGGTCGTAGGTGAAGTAGTCGGAGATGATCCCTCCCGCCTCATCCACGGTGTGGAGCACCATCGGCTGGGACGCCGTGATGTCCCCTCCCATGCCGTGCCGGAAGTAGAGCTTCATGTCGACGAACTGGTTGTACTTGGTGGGGAGGGGATACTTCGTGAGGACCCCCTGCTCCTCCTGGCCCGAGCTCAGCTCCACGAAGAGCCGGGTGGGGTCGGCCATGGGGCGGCTCACGTAGAGCCGCGTCGTGGTCTCCATCTCCGCCTCGGGGTTCGTGGGGTTCACGGCCTCGTAGGTCGTCTCCTCCATCACCACGTCCTGCGAGACGTCGCCGTAGACGGGAAGGCCGAGCTGTCCCCGGCTCGGGATGTAGACCACGGGGAGGTTCAGCCCGAAGTGGCCGGAGAGGTAGCGGAAGTACGTCGTCTTTCCAGAAGAGGGGATGCCCACGACCGCGATCTTGGCCGTGTTCGGCTCGGGCGCCCGGGGTCGGGCCGGGGGCTCCGGTTTCGCCTCCGCGGGAGGCGGGGCCGGTGCCGCGGGCGCCGCCGCCTTCGTGACGGTGGGCCGCGCCGGGGCGACCGACTTGCCCTTCACGGCCACGGTCTTTTTCACCTTCGACTTGGGGGTGGGTGCCGCAGGGGTCATATGAGGTCCTCCATAGGAAAGTTCATTTATCTCATTTCGGAGAGAGCGACTTCCACGAACGAGAGGAACCCCTGGATGCTGGCTTCCCGCTGCCGGTCCTTGAGACGGGCGTCCTGGAGGAGCCCGAAGATCTCATCGACGAGCTTCTCGTGCTCGATGGCGCCTCCGTCCTGGATCTTCGCGTAGGTGCCCCGGAGCTCCAGGAAGCGCTCGAAGAGCTGTTCCAGCTGCGGCTCGAGCTCGGGGTTGCGGGTGTGGGCCGTCAAGGCCGCGCGCTCGAAGATCTCGACCATGCTCTGGACCTCGAGATCGCCCGAGACCTTGGCATGCAGGAGCGCGAGCCGCCGGTAGATCTTGGCCTTCTCCACGGGCCCGAGCGTCTCGGCCTGGATCCACGCCTCCGTGAGGTGGCGGGACGCCTCGTCCGTGTTCCCCAAAGCGTAGGAGACCCGGGCGAGCCAGTAGCAGCGCGCCAGGGGTTGGATCTGGTTCGCATGGCGGTCCAGGACCTGCCGTGCCCGGGCCCAATCCTTGCGGGCACAGGCATCGGCCACCTCGCCGAGGGGCCCGTAGCGCTCCTTCCAGTGGGTCGGGACCCCTTCCTGGGCGGAAAGGGCGACCTCGAACTCCATCGAGCTGGAGGCGACCGGGGCCCCGGCGGGGGACGTCGCCTTGGTCGAGCCCAGGGCCGAGACCAGGCTGTGCTTGTCGCTCTCGCGCAGGGCGTGTGCGACCTTGGCCGCATGGGTCGCCAGGTCCTCGCTGGAGAGCGCGTCGAAGGTGAAGGAATCGTCGAAGGGCAGGTCGACGAACGCGTTCACCATCTGGGAGTAGAGGTCCTCCGGCTTGAGCACCTCCTGGTAGGACGCGGTCGAATTGGAGTTCGTGGCCTGCGCCCGCAGACCGAACGCCTGGATGAGCGCGTTCATCCGGACGGCGTCCACTCCCTTGTCCTTCTCCACGCCGGCCCCGATGCCGATGATCTGGAGCCGGAGTTGGCTCCCGGCGGGAAGGATGAATCCCGCGAGGTCGTGCGGTCCCTGGGGGCTGGGGGGCGCCTCCCCGGGCTGGTAGACGGTGTACCGGCGCGACATGTTGTCCCACCCGTCGGTCACCACCACGAGGTTCCCGCGGGGAGGGCCTCCCCGGGAGAGCAGTCCCGCCCCGAGCGCGATGGCGTCCCAGATGGCGGACTTCCCGGCGGGGATGAGCTTGGACGCGATCGATTCTGCCGGCGGCGGACTGGGGGTCAGGTCGAGGAAGACCGAGGCCGAGGAATTGAAGACGACCAGTCCGAAGAGGGCCTCTTGGGAGCGCACCTCCTCGAGGATCTTGGCGAGGGCCGCGCGGGCGACCTCGATCTTCCGAGAGGTGCCGTCAGCCATCGGCGCCAGCATGCTCTTCGAGAGGTCGAGCACGAGCACGTGGCGGGGGCGTTCCTGCACGTTTATCCGTCCGTCCCCCTCAGGACCAAGGAGGTGTGCAGTCGATCGCACTGCCTCCGGAAATACCCCTCCTGCTGGCCGTACTCACGGTCCAGGTGTTCCTGGAGCGCCCCCTCCGGGACACCCCGCTCGATCAAGGGGGAGAACATGCAGGGGAAGACGATCATCCGCTTCCCTTCCACATCGACACGCTCCGTCTCAGGCTGCCCGCAGAAGGGACAGCGGAGCGCCATTGTCGCCTGGGCCACGTTCAAACCAACGCTGGTCGCCATATGAGGGCTGCTCTCCTACGAGCGCTCCCGGCGCCCCTCGGCCCGCTCTTCCGCCAGCTCGCGCAGCTCCCGCACCATCTTGCGGAGCGAGCCGCGTTCCTTGTCCAGCCGATCGAGCCCGGTCTCGCACTCCCGGATCCGCTGGACGAGTTCCGGCAGGCCAAGGTCGCGATTGGGATTCGACGTGATGCGGTCGTTCAGGATGTGTTCCTGACGCACCAGCTCCTCCATCACGCGCTCGAGCTCCGCCTGGATCTTGCGTTCGAGGTCCGAGGCACCGCTCGTGTACCGCGCCGCGAGCGAGTCGAGCTCGTCGTGCCGACGGGCAAACTCGGCCTCCCGTCGAGAGAGCAGCTCCTCCCGCTCCGTGAGGAGATTGAGCCGAGTGTTGAGCCACTCCTCCATCCCCTCCCGGCCCCCCTTCGACTTCTCGGGGGAGGGCATGGGTTCGACCGGCTCGGGAGCCGCAGGTTCGTCGTGGGCAGGGGGCGCCTCGGGCGCGGGAGGGCTCTCCTCCTTTGCGGGCGGGGGAGCAGGAACCAGTTCGGCGGGAAGAGGTACCACTGCCCGGGGGGGGGACGGGGGAGGCGCGGGCGCGAGGACGGGGGGAGGGGTCGGGGCCGCGGTGGGGCGGACTGCAGGCGGGGCCGAGACCTTCCGGACGACCTCGATCCCTTCGTCCGTCAGTCGCGCATTGAAGTTGTCCGGGCCGAGCCACTCCATGGCCAGGAGCCCTCGGGCCTCGAGCTGGAGGATGGTGGTGCGAAGCTGGGGGTACGTCGCGTTCCCGAACTGGCGCTTGAGGTTGCGCATGAACTCCTCTCTCGGCACCGCGAGCTTCCCCCCCCGCGAGGCCCGGTCCATGAACAGTAGGACCGCTTGGAAGAGGTTGAACGTGCCCCGCCCGTCGCCTGCCAATACATTCCCTCCCTTCAGGCAAGATATGACATGCCCTCGCGGGGGATAAGCGTTTTCCGGGGACCTCGGAGTCGGGAGGCCGAACCTCCGTCGTGCCCGCTCCACCGCCTCCTCCCGACCGGAGCGCCTCCTCCGCCCTCGGTGCCCCTACTGCCTCGGGTCCTTCGCCAGGGTCCGATGGGCGCAGGACCTGCTGCGCGCGCGGGGCGTCTGCCCGGGAATCCCGCTCTGCGAACCGGCTCTGCTGGTCCTCCAAGCCCCCCGGGAGCTTGACACATTGTTTTAAGTGAGGTTCCCCCATGCTCGTATGACCACGTTGCTCAGGGAATCCGCGCCCGCAGCCGCTCTAGCGCTCATGGTGGCCATTGTGGCCCTAGGGGCTGCGACTTCCTTGGGAGCCGCCAGTCCGACTCTGCCCCTCCCGACCGGGGTCTCGGGCGTCCTTGTCTCCGGATCACCCTTCTCCTCGTCCGGAGGATCGAACGGCACCGGAAACAGCTCGTTCTCGAACATCACCGGTCCGATCCTCATGATCGTGCTGGCCGTCGAGGTCCTTGTGGTGGTGTCCATTGTGGGGCTCATCGTGGGCGGCATCATCACCGTGGTGTGGCGCCGTCGCCATCCTGGGGCGAAGCTGATCCAGCTTCCCGCCCGGCCGGAGCACTTCGTGGGATATCCATGGTCGACCGCCCCGGTGGGTGCCTCCCCACCGGCGTCGGCCCCCTCTCCACCTCCTCCGCCTCCCCCGCCACCTCCCCCGACCGCGGGGGAGGGGGGGCCGCTCCCATGATGGTCGTGCCGACGCCGGCTACCAAGCCCCGCCTCTACCGGATCTCCCGCAACCTGCGTTGGCTGGCGCTCGCGGCGACGCTCTCCGCCATTGTGTACATCATCGCCGCCGTGGTGTCGATCGCCCTCGGGCCACCGACGCTCTCGCTGGGGAACACGGGTAACAGCGGCACGGGGTTCAACACGTGCGCCAATGCCACCACGGGATCCGGACCGATCACGGTCGCTTGCAGCTTCCGGGTGACGAACAACGCGTCGTTCCCTCTCAGCATCCAGATGGCGATGCGCATCGCCGAACTCCATGGGCCCCTGGTCCTGGCAGGGTCCACGTCCGTCGTGACGATCAACGGCAAGCAGTCCGCCGTGGTCGACCTGGTCATCTCGCAGCAGAACACGCCGAGCCGCGGAGCCCCGTACGTGGGCTCGCTCTGGGCGAATGGATCGTATGCCTACATCGTGAGCCTGAGCCTCTCCGTTTCGTTCAACGGGAACTTTAGCTCCGCGAACGCGACCGTGGCGGTCCCGGTGGGTTCCCTCCTCTCTCCCTCGGTCGTTCCTCCCGAGGACCCCTGGATCGCAGCGAGGTGGGGCCCGTGAACGTCGCCAGCATCCCTCCGGGAGCGCCGCCCCACGTGGCGATGGCCTACTCGCCCCCGAGCCCCCCGTGGACCTGGACCAAGGGGATCCTGAAGACGCTGTGGCTCCTCTTCTTCCTCTCCTTCCTTCCCTACGAGCTCGGTCAGTTCTTCGCTGGGATCAAGTCGGGCGGGGTGTCGGTGATCTCAGGATGGCCGGTCCAAACGCTGGTCATCCTCGGTGCCGTGGTGGCCCTGCTGTCCGGGGCGCGCACCATCGCGCGTCCTTCCCTCCGATACGGCCCGGTCTGGCTGGCCCACCAGCTGGCCAAGGTGGCGTACCTCCTCGTGCTCGCCTCGGGAGCCTTCTTCGGTGTTGCCTTCAGCAACTCCGGCACCGGCGGCTCGGTCGTACTGAACTACTCGGGCGTCATCTACCTCTTCATGATCGGGACCGTGATCGCAACGATCGCGGCTGTGATCGGCACCGTCGAGGACCTCAAGCATCCCGGCGAGCGCCTCCCCTTCGATTTCCCCGTGAAGCGCTGATATCCGACCCCGATTCGCAGCATAATCTTGCCGGGACCTGCGCAACCCGGCCTCATTTTACCCCCTCCGGTGGCGAGCATCACATTCTTAAGCTAGGAACGTTATCTGGGCGCGATGTCTGCGCAACCACCGACCCCAGGTCCAGGCGCTGCGACGATGCCCCCTCCGGGCTACGGAGCGCCCGCGTACGGACAACCGATGGCCATGACCCCCACCCAGTCCGCGTCGAGCCCGGACCGGGATGGAGTGGGGACGCTGAAGATCGCGTCCCTGCTGGGACTCATCGACCAGGCGATGTTCTGGATCGGCTTCCTGATGTTCTACCTGATCGTCACCGCGGTCTCGGCCTACTCGCCGGGAGTGACCGCCTACCCTGGCTGGATCACCGTCAACACGGTCTATGCGTCGGTCGGCCTCCTCATCGGCGGCGCCGTGGTGGGGCTCATTTCCTACATCTTCTACTACCTCGGCTTCCGCAAGCTCAAGCAGGCGGCGCCGGAACTCGGAACGCCCGCAACCCTCTCCCTCATCGGGTTGATCGGCTTCCTCATGATCGCGGGCGGCATTGGACTCTTCCTCGGGGTGTTGGTCTCCGCCATCTCTTCCCCGCCTACGACCGCAGCATCCGCGGGCGGCACGATCGCCGGACTCTTGGGTGCGCTTGCCCTTCTTGGGATCGGCGGTATCCTCGGATTCATCGGGGTCATCGGTGTGGTCCTCGGGAACTGGCGCGCCGGGAAGCGCTACCAGGAGAGCATGATCAAGGTCGGGGGTATCCTCCAGATCTTCCCCTACGTGTCGATCGTCGGGTTCATCCTCTGCCTGGTGGGCTACATCAAGGCCGACAAGAAGCTCGAGTCCGGCTGGATGCCTCCCCTGACCCAGATCGCCCCCGGCGTGATGGTCGTCGCCCCGGGTTCGGTGGTCGTGGCCGGGGGCGGCGTGGCCTACGCCCAGCCTGCCCCGTATGGGAGCCCGCCCCCGTACCAGTACGGCGCGCCTCAACCCCAGTACGCTCCCTCGCCGGCTCCGGCCCCAGCGCCGGTCGCCGCGGCCCCGGCGGCCCCCCTGTGCCCCCGGTGTGGACGACCCACCACGTTCGTGGCCCAGTACAACCGCTACTACTGCTACGGCTGCCAGCAGTACGCCTGACCACGTTCCGAGACGAACCCGAATAGCCCCGGGAGCCCCTACCGCGCCTCGCGGGAGGAGGCTTCCGGGATCGCCCTCGGCGGGGCGTGGCTCCCTCGTTTCCGCTTCCTAGGTCGCGATGCCGGGGAAGTGTTCGTCCACGATCCGGCGGAGGGCCCCGCGCGCCGAGAGGACCCCCACGATCGCGACGATGTACGTGAGCAGGACTCCGAGCCCGATCGCTCCGTAGGGCCAGGGCCGGAACACCAAGAGGACCAGCAGGTCCGCCCCGCCCAGTCCGAAGAACGCCCCGGTCCAGAGTCGGCGCAGGTTGGTCGATTCGCCGTTGCCGAGGGACTGGCGGGTCCAGTCGATCGCGGCGGGCAGCGGCAGGAGCGCGAAGGGCCACTGGAACACCGGCAGGGCCAGGGGGAAGAGGGTCCGCAAGGCGAGACCCCAGAGGACGAGCCCGGCCAGGAATCCCAGGGCCTGCCCGCTGCAACGCGCGCAGAAGTGGAGGGGCCGGCCCGCCACCACGAGCCGGATGCAGCGGTCGTAGCGTGCGGGATGGTGGTGCGAGAGGATCATCTCCCACTCAGCAGGTTGCGCAGATTCGGCCGCAGCGGTCCCTTTCATCTCCTGAAAGCGAGGTATTCTTATATGCCTGGGGGAGTTCCCCTCGTCCATGGGAACGCCAATGCAGACACAAATGGTCGCAGGCCCAGTGGTCTATAAGCGCAAGTACGCGCTTTGGGTGCTCGTCGTACTGATCATCATCTGTTGGCCGGCCGCCATTATCTACTACTTCACCCGGGAGAAGGTCCCCGTCCAGGAGATGCAGACCTATGCGACTCCCGCCCCCGCGCAGCCCATGGCCTATCAGTCATCGCCTCCTCCGTCCTACTCTCCTCCCCCGGCGGCCGCCCCCCCAGCGGCAACCCCCGCGGCGGCCCCCAACTGCCCCCGCTGCGGCAAGCCGGCCACGTTCGTGCCCCAGTACGGCCGCCACTACTGCTACACCTGCCAGCAGTACGTGTGAGGTTGGGTCCGACCGTCGACCGCTTCCCTCGGGTGACCCCCGGGCCGTCCCGGCGTCGGCACTAGCTTAAAGCATCCCGCGCCCGTCTTGGCATGGAGGCGAACCTCACGCCGAGCGACGGGATGCGGACCGCACGGAACGCCTCGGGCTTCGGCGGGGACGGACCGCGATGACGTCGGGGTCCTACGCCGACGGCCACTCGACCCCTCTCCGCGTGTTCCACGGGTCCCTGGTCGTCGTGGGACTCGGGGCCGCGTTCGTCGACACCGCCCGGGGCGGGTCGAACCAGTACTACACGGGGTTCGCCCTGCTGTTCCTGGGCTTCTCGGCGTCCTTCCTCATCAGCGTGCGGGCCGTCCTGCGGCCCGCGGGCCTCTTCATGGCCGCGATCCTCCTCGAGGCCTACGGTTGGTGGAACGTCTTCTGGTCCGGGATCATCCTCTGGCGCGTGCACACCCTGCCCATGAGCGTCGCCTTGGCCCGGTATCCTTCGGTCGGGGTCATCAGCATCCCCCTCTGGGAGTTCTTCCTCTCGACCATCCTGGCAATACTCCTTCCGATCGGTCTCACGCGCTACTTCGGCAAGTTCGCCCGGCGTACTCCCTCCCTGAATCGCATCCGGGAGACCTGGTAGCCCGCCGGGCTTCCCCGGCCGGTCCCTCAGCGGTACAGGTTGTCCTGGGGAGTGGGTGCGGGTCGCTTGAGCCGCTCCGCGCTCCCGAGGGTCTTTCCGAACTCCTCGTAGAAGCGCAGGAGATCGGCCGAGACGGAGGGATGGGCGGAGCGGAGCGCCCGTTCGAAATGGGCCGTGGTGACCTTCTGGGCCTTCACGTCCTCGCGGATCGCCTGGAGCGCCGCCTCCCGGCAGAGCGACGCGAGGTCGCTCCCCACGAAACCCTCCGTCGACCGGGCGAGCTCGTCGAGCGAGACCGCCTCGAGGGGCATCCCGCGGGTGTGGATCCGGAGGATCTCGAGTCGCGCCGGCAGGTCGGGGGGCGGAACGTAGACCAGACGGTCGAACCGGCCGGAGCGCAGGAGCGCGTCATCGAGGATGTCGGGCCGGTTCGTCGCCGCGAGGACCAGCACCTCGTCCAGGGACTCGAGCCCGTCGATGGAGGTGAGGAGCTGGTTCACGGCGGCATCGGTCGAGGAGGCACCCCCCGGGCCCATCCCGCGCCGCGGGGCGAGCGAGTCGATCTCGTCCACGAACACGATCGCCGGGGCGGCCGCCCGGGCCTTCTTGAAGACCATGCGGATGGCCTTCTCGGTCTCCCCGACCCATTTGCTCATCAGCTCGGGGCCCTTGATGCTGACGAAGTTCGCCTGGCTCTCCGTGGCGACGGCCTTCGCAAGGAGCGTCTTCCCGGTCCCCGGGGGCCCGTAGAGGAGGATGCCGTGGGGCGGCGAGATCCCGAGCGCGCGGAAGCTCTGCGGGTTCGTGAAGGGCATCTCCACCGTCTCCCGCAGGGTGCGTTTGACCTCCTCCATGCCGCCCACGTCGCTCCACCGGACCCGGGGGATCTCGACGGTCACATCGCGCAGGCTCGAGGGCTCGACGGTGCGCAGGGCTTCCCGGAAGTCGTCCCGGGTCACCTTCATGCGTTCCAGGAACGCGACCGAGATGGGCTTGTCGAAATCGATGTCCGGAAGGTAGCGGCGCAGGGCGTGCATCGCCGCCTCGCGGGAGAGCGCCGCGAGGTCCGCCCCCACGAAACCGTGGGTCAGGCCGGCGAGCTCGGTCACGAAGGACTCCTTGTCCTTCTCCGTCCCCTCGATCGGCATCCCGCGGGTGTGGATCTCGAGGATCTCCCGACGGCCGGCGGTCGTGGGTACCCCGATCTCGATCTCCCGGTCGAAGCGTCCCGGGCGCCGGAGCGCGGGGTCGATCGCATCCTCGCGGTTCGTCGCGCCGATCACGATGACGCTGCCGCGGCGGGAGAGCCCGTCCATGAGCGTGAGCAGCTGCGCCACCACGCGCCGCTCGACCTCGCCCGTGACCTCGTCCCGGCGGGGCGCGATGGAGTCGATCTCGTCGATGAAGATCACGGACGGGGCGTTCTTCTCCGCGTCCTCGAACCGCTCGCGGAGGACCTTCTCGCTCTCGCCGTAGTACTTCGTCATGATCTCGGGCCCGGCGATCGAGAGGAAGTAGGCCCCGGCCTCGTTGGCGACCGCCTTCGCGATCAGGGTCTTCCCGGTCCCCGGGGGACCGTAGAGGAGGACCCCCTTCGGCGGCGAGATGGCGAGCCGGTCGAAGAGCTCCGGGTGCTTCAGCGGAAGCTCGATCATCTCGCGGATGCGCGCCAGTTTCTCCTTCAGTCCCCCGATGTCCTCGTAGGAGGTCTTGGGGGCGAGGATCTCCCGCTCCGCGACCGTCTCGGGCCGGATCGTGAGGATGGTCTTGGTGGTCACCTGCACGTAGCCCTTGGGGGACGTGGAGACGACCGTGAACGGGAGCAGTCCCCCATGGTAGGAGACCCCGGGGACGACGAAGAGGTCCCCGTGCGTCAGCGGCTTGCGCGTGACGGTGAGGGCGCGCATCAGGAAGTCGTCGAGCCCCGGCCCCATGTTGATCTGGGTCGACTCCTCCGAGATGGGCGCGATCGTCAGCCGGTCGGCCGGGACGACGTCCACCTTCCGCACCTGGACCTTGTCCCCGATGGAGACCCCGGCGTTCCTTCGCAGCAGGGCCTCGAGGCGGATCGCGTTCCGTGGACCCGACTCCTCGTGCGCCGCGCCGAGGATCGCCGCAGTCGTCCGCTTGGGCCCCTGGATCTCGATGAAATCCCCCGCCTCGGCGTGGAGACGGGACACCACTTCGGGGGACACGCGCGCGACGTTGAATCCGATGTCGCGCTGGGCGGGTTCCGTGACCCGGAGGACGACGGAGGTCACCATGGCGGAGCCCCACCACCGCCGGCGGACATTAAGATTTACGGGCGGGACCGGGTCCCCCCGTCGGACGCCCCGGGGGGCTAGCGCTTCTTCGCCCCCAGCGGGATCTCGGGGGCCATGGCCGCCACCCGGATCCGGGCGTCCACGATGGCGAACCCCTTGCCCTCCGGCAAGACCATCACGGGGTTGAGGTCCATCTCGGCGATGCCGTGGAGGTCGTCCGCGAGCCGGCCCACCCGGAGGAGAAGGTCCTTCAGCGCGGCCACGTCGCAGGGGGCGCTCCCGCGATACCCCTGGAGCAGCCGGTAGGTCTTGAGGGAGGTGATCATCTCCTCTGCCTCCCGCTCCGTCAGCGGGGCCAGCCGCACGGTGACGTCCCGCAAGAGCTCGACGAGGGTGCCGCCCGCGCCGCAGGCCACCATGGGCCCGAAGGTCACATCGTGGGTGACCCCGATGAGCATCTCGACAGCCTCCCGGATCTGCGGTTGCACCAGGAATCCCTGGACCACCGCCCCCTGGGCCTCGAGCCGGTGGGCCATCGCGCGCGCCTCGGCTTCGACCGCCGCCCGTCCTTCCAGCCCCAGGACCACGGCCCCGGCATCCTTCTTGTGCAGGACCCCGGGGGCGATCCCCTTCAGCACGATCGCTCCTCCCAGGGCCTCCGCGGCGGCCCCGGCCTCTTCCGGGGTGGAGACGACCTTGGTGGCCACGGTAGGGATCCCGTAGTACCCCAGGAGCTCCTGCACCTTCTCGGAGGGAAGCCAGGAATCGCCCCGGGACGAGGCGACGCCCACCAGGGACGCCGCCTTGGTCTTCTGGATGTCCGTGAAGGTGGGAGGGGCCTCCACGGGCCGAGCGAGCCACTTCCCGTACTCCACCGCCTTGGCGATCGCCGTCACGGCGGCCTCCGGGAACTGGTAGACGGGAACGCGGACGTCTCCCTGCGTGAGGAGCGGGGGAACGTCCGTGCTCGCCATGAGCACGGCCACGATCGGGATGCGGCGTCCGATCTTTCCGGCGGCGAAGAGGATGTCCTCGGCCACCTCGTGGGCCTTGAGGCCGAGGGGAGGGATGAAGATCACGACGAGCGCATCGACGGCGGGGTCCCTCGCCACGATCTGGGAGACGGTCCGGTAGTTCTCCCGGGTGGCCGAGGCGACCATGTCGATGGGGTTCCGGACGGACGCATCCGGGCGAAGGAAGGCCCGGAGGGCCTCCTGGGTCTTCGGGCTCATCTCGGGAACAGAGAGGCCGAGGTTCTCGCACGCGTCGGCGGCCAGGATCCCCGCGCCGCCCGCATTCGTGACGATCGCGACGTTCGGTCCCTTGGGCACCGGCTGGCTGTTGAGGAAGACCGCCACGTCGAACATCTCCTCCAGCGTGTCCGTGCGGATCACGCCGGACTGCCGGAAGAGGGCATCCACGGTGACGGTGGAGGCGGCGACCAGGGCCCCCGTGTGGGACTGCGTCGCCCGGAAGCCGGCCGCCGACCGGCCCCCCTTCACCGCGACGATGGGCTTCTGCCGCGTCACCCGTCGGGCGATGTGGGCGAACTTGCGGGGGTTCCCGAAGGACTCGAGGTAGAGCAGGATGAGCTTGGTGTCGGGATCCGACTCCCAGTAGTTCAGGAGGTCGTTCCCGGAGATGTCGACCTTGTTCCCCACCGAGATGAAGCTCGACATCCCGTGGCCCAGGTGGTTCGCGTAATCGATGAGCGCCAGCCCGACGGCGCCGGATTGCGACAGGATCCCGATGCTTCCGGGGACCGGGCGCTCGGGGGAGAACTGCGCGTTCAGGTTCACGGCGGGCGAGGTGTTGGCGACGCCCATGCAGTTGGGACCCACGATCCGCATCCCGTGCCGACGGCAGGTGTCGACCAGCTGTTGCTGCATCTCCCGTCCCTTCTCCCCGGCCTCCCCGAACCCGGCCGAGATCACGACGAGCGAGTGCACGCCCTTCTGCGCGCACTCCTCGGCCGTGGGAACGACCATCGCCGAGGGCACGCAGAGGATCGCGAGGTCCACCGGGCCCGGCACGTCCATCACCGACTTGTAGGCGGGAACGGACTGCACGACAGCGGCCTTCGGGTTCACGGGGTAGACGGGGCCCGGGAATCCCGCGCTGAGGCAGTTGTGGAAGAGTTCCCCTCCGATCGTTCCGCGCTCCCGCGCCGCCCCGATGACCGCCACCGACCGGGGGCGGAGGAAGCCCCGCACGGCGGCGGCACTCGCAGCGGCCTCCCGCAGGGCGAAACGCTCGATCACCTCACGGGACAGGGAGGTCGGCTGGGTGACGCGCACGAAGCCCGGCTCGTAGTGTTGGGTGATCGGGAAGCCGAGATTGCGGATGACCGCCAGGATCCGCGAGTTGTTGGGGGAGACCAGGTGTTCCAGCGTGGAGATGCCGGCGGCACCGGCCGCTTCGGAAAGCTGGCCCAGCATGATCGATCCGAGGCCCTTCCCCCAAAAGCGTTCTGAGATGATGATGCCCGGCTCGGCGACGTCCGGAGAGATCCGGTGGTAGGAGGCCTGGGCCATGACCGCCCCCTCGTGCCATCCCAGGAGGACGAACGTGTCGGGCGAGGGCAAGAGCCATTCCAGCAGCCGGTCGCGACTGCCCACCGGCCCGTTGAACCGGAGCTCGATCGCCTCGGAGGAGAGGCCGCCCACGAAGGTCACGATCGCCTCCCGGTCGGCCGGGGTGGCTTCCGTGACCCGAACGATCGATCCGTCGCTGAGCACCACGTCGGAGGTGAACCGTGCGACCTCGTCCATGGCCCGAACACATTCACGGATGGGATAAAGCCAATCCCACGTGCCAGCCGAGAGACGCAGCGACGTGCTCAAGTTCAAGTACCCCGGCATCATCTTGCGGGGCACGAACATGTCCGGGCATCCCCATGGCCACCACGGCGAACACGCGCACGCATGGACGCGGGATGCCGTCGCCTTTCTCGACACCGCGGACCGGAAGAAGGACCAGGACCCGGACGTGCTCTGGGACATCGCCGGTCTCGCGGAGGGCCAGACGGTCGTGGACCTCGGGGCGGGCCCAGGGTTCTTCGCCTTTCCCGCGGCAGCGCGGATCGGCTCCCGGGGACGCGTCTACGCCGTGGATTCCTCGCCCGACATGATCGAGGTGCTCAAGGAGCGGAAGCAGGCGCGGGACGTCCCGAACCTGATCCCCGTGCTGAGCACCGCCGAGCGGATCCCGCTGGACGATGCGGTGGCGGACGTGGTACTCCTGGCGAACGTGCTCCACGACATCCCCCGTCGGACGCTGCTCGAGGGAACCCGCGTCCTCCGGCCCGGCGGCACCCTCGTGAACGTGGACTGGCACAAGCGGGAGACCGATGGGGGACCGCCGCTCGCCATCCGCCTGACGCCCGATGAAGCGTCGGAGCACCTCCGTGCGGCCGGTCTCGTCGAGACCCGACGCACCGATTTCGGGAGCCACCACTACGTGCTCCTGATGCGGAAGGGGAGCAAGCAGACCCCATGATGCTGCACCAGTATCAGGTCGGGCCGCTGCAGAACTTCACCTACGTCGTGGCGCAGGCCGAGGGAGGGGAAGGGGTCGTCATCGACCCATCGTACGAGATCTCCGGGGTGCTCGAGGAGATCGACCGGATGCACCTCAAGATCCGCTACATCCTCAACACGCACAGCCATCCCGACCACGTGGCCGGGAACGACGACGTGAGGGCCCGCACGGGTGCGAAGGTCGGTGCCCACCGCTCGGCGGACCTGGGCCAGGACCTCTCGTTCAAGGACCGGGATACCCTCTCCGTGGGAGGCGTGGACATCCAGGTGCTGAGCACCCCGGGCCACACCCCCGACAGCGTGCTCTACGTCTTCGGGGGCCATGTGGCGACCGGGGACACGCTCTTCGTGGGCGAGTGCGGCCGGACGGACCTCCCGGGGGGAAGCCCCGCCGACCTCTACGACAGCCTCTTCGGGACCGTGCTCAAGCTCGACGACGGCCTCGTGGTGCTACCAGGGCACGACTACGGGAGCACCCCCACCTCCACCATTGGCTATGAGCGGATGTCGAACTACGTGCTCCAGCCCCGGACCAAGGACGAATTCGTGCGCTTCATGCGCAGCCCTTGAGTCGAACGGAGCTCGGTTTCCCCCGAAGGACAGGTCCGGGACAGGCGTCCCGGGGTTGCCGGGGTCTCGCTCTCAGCGTGAGGTCCGGGGGTTCCCGGTCTAACGGTCCTTGGAGACCCGGGGCTTGGGCATCACGGGTCGCTCCCGGCGGCGAGGCGACCCCCCGAGCTCCTGCTCGAGCGCCTGGGTGAGCTCCGGGAGCCCTTCCCCCGTCGTGCACGAGATCTTGAGGTTCGGGCTGTCGGTACGGAGGAGGTCCACCTTGTTCTCGGCAACGACGAACTTCCGGGTAGGGTAGAGCTCTTGAAGGCGTTCGTAGAGCCGCGTCTGCTCCTCGAGCGTCCATCCGCAGGTGCCGGAGGGATCGAGCACGAAGAGCACGATGCCCCGGGTGGCCTCCACTGCGGTGACCGCCTCCCGTTCGACCGCATTGTACTCGAGCCCGGGCGGGAGGCCGGACCGCGTCTCCGAGGAGCGGTCGGGTCGCATCACGAGCCCGGGAGTGTCCATCACCTGCGTGTGCAGGGTCGGCCCGATCTCCGCATGGCCGAGCGAGACCCGGAGGGTCGTGAACGGATACGGGGCGACCTTGGGGGACGCGGAGGAGAGCTCGGTGACCACGGAGGACTTCCCCACGTTCGGGTAACCGACCACCACGACGGTCGGCTTGTCCGCCTCCAGGTGGGGGCTCTCGCGGAGCATCACACGGGCCGCGGCCAGCAGGGCCAGGTCCTCGTCCACCTCGTGGATCACGCTGGAGGCGCGCCCATAGAACCGGCGCATCGAGTTCCGGATCTGGGGCAACTCTCCCGACTTCGAGAGCCTTCGGGTCTCCTCGGCGCGGAACCGGACGATGCGTTCCTCGGCTACCCGGACGCGACGGAGCGACCGTTCCAGCCGGCCCTGCCCCAGCCGGGCCTCGAGGACCCGCACCATGAACTCATTGTAACTCTCCTCCGTCTCGCGAAAGGGGGAACGGGCGATGGCCAGGTGGCGCAGCATCATCCCTCCCGCTCGACCGATCTTCCTTCCCGTGAGGGAGCGCGCTCGCTCGAGCCGCGTCTTTCCGCTGGCCGTCACCTTGGCCGCACGTGCGAACGCCAGGTCCAGGATCGCCTGCGCGGGGGTCGGCGGAGCCTCGGGGGTCTCGTCCGGTCGAGGAGTGCCGCTTCGTTTGGGCATCGTTCCCCGTTCTGAGAAGGGAACTGCTAATAACTGGGATGGGAGTCGAGGACGGAAGAACCGTGGGGCGCAAGGAACGCTTCAGCACCCTCGACGTGCTCGCGCTGTCGCGGGAGCTGGGGTCGCTCGGAAGGGCCCGATTCGACAAGGCCCATGGCCTGGACGGCGACCGGTACGTCCTGACCTTCCGGGTCCAAGGCGAGGGCCGCAAGGATCTCCTGGTCGTGCCGGGAAAGTTCGCGGCCTTCCTCGCGGGGGCTGTCGAGCGCCCGGCGGAGCCGGGGCCGTTCGCGAGCGAGATGCGGCGCCTCTTGTCGGGGGCCATCCTCTCGCAGGTCGTCCAGCCCGGAGGCGAGCGACTGCTGGAGCTCTCCTTCTCGAGGGTGTCGGAGCCCGCTCCCATGCTGCTGGTCATCGAGCTGTTCCATCCCGGGAACTTGCTGGTCGTGAAGGAGGGACAGATCGTGGCCGTCGCGTCGCCCCGCACGTGGGCGCACCGGACGGTGAGGGTCGGTGCCCCGTACGCCCGCCCTCCGGCCCGGGCTGACCCGTCGCTCCTGAAGGTGGGGGAGGCGGCCAACGCCCTCTCCCGGTCCACCACCAACCTCGTCACCTCGCTGGCGACGAAGCTTTCCTTGGGGGGCCCTCTGGCCGAGGAGGTCCTCGTCCGCACGGGGCGGTCCGGGTCCGGTCCAGCGTCCGAGGAGCCGGATGCGGTGGCGCGCGAGGTGGTGACGGAGCTCACCAAGATCCGGGGCGAGATCACGGACCCTCCCCGCGGCTTCCTCTACCGGAAGGAGGGGGAGGAGGACGCCCTCGATGTGGAACCCTTCGCCTCCCGACGTTGGTCGGCGGACCCTCAGGTGAAGGAGGAGCCCTTCCCCACGTTCTCGGCGGCGGTGATCGGGTTCTTCGGCACCGAGCTTCCGCCCCCTCCGACCCCCGAAGACCGCGAGCGGAGCCGGCTCGAGCGGCTCCGAGCACAGCAGGAGAAGGTGGTCGAGTCCGTCAGCGCCGCCGTCCAGACCCTCCAACACTCCGCGGACGCGCTCCTCATCCACTTCGGAGAGGCGGAGGAGGCGGTCCGGAAGGCCCAGGCGGAAGACCCGGAGGTCGAGAAGGTCACAGTGACGGCCGGTGAGGTCACCGTCGAGATCAAGGCTCGTCTCCCCGTCCGCCAAAGCGCCCAGGCGCTCTATGACGAGGCCAAGCGGATGCAGGCGAAGCTCGAGGGGGCGAAGAACGCCCTCCGGGAAACGGAGCGCGCGGCCGCACGGCTCGCCCCGGGGACCCTGCGCTCCCCTTCCTCCCCGACCTCCCCCGGGGCCCGACCCCGGAGGACCAAGCACTTCTGGTTCGAGAAGTCACCGCGTTGGCTCCTGACCTCCGGGGGGTTCGCGGCGGTGGCCGGGAAGGATGCCCGCACGAACGACTGGGTCGTCAAGCGGAACCTCCGCCCGGAAGACATCTACATCCACGCGGACGTCCACGGTGCCCCCAGCGTGGTCGTGCGCTGCACGGCCGGCAACGCTCCCGTCGGGACGGAACTGGAGCAGATCTGCCAGTGGGCCGTCTGCTTCTCGAAGGCCTGGCGTGCGGGGCACGCATCGGCCGATGCGTTCTGGGTGAGGGGGGACCAGGTGACGAAGGCGGGGGCGAGCGGGGAGTTCGTGCCCGCCGGGGCTTGGGTGATCCACGGCACGAAGAACTTCCTGAAGGACCTCCCGCTCGAACTCGGGGTGGGGGAGGTCCGTTGGGAGGGGGAGGTCCTCCTCATGGCGGGCCCTCCCTCCGCGTTCACCGGGCCGGGTCGCCGCCTCCTCTGGTCCCTGAGGCCGGGAAGGGAGGATGCGCGGCGCGAGGCCGAGCGCGAGCTCTCGCGCTCGCTCGGGTGCTCGCTGGAGACCGTTCAGTCGATGTTGCCGGGCGGCGGTCTCGACCTGCGCCGCATCTGAGGCCCGCGGCGCTCCCGCGGTTCCCGGTCCTCCCACGACGACTCCCGCTCCATCGGCCGGCCGAAGGAGCGCGCGGGGCGTGCCGACCGGACGGGTCGGGCGTATGCCCGGCGCACCTCGAGGGCCCGTTCCCCCTCTCCCTCCCGGTCGAGCGTCCGTCCTGCCAGGCGGATCGCGGTGATCACCACGTTCGAGCGGCCGATCCGGAGCTGGTCGCCGACCCGGATCGGGTGCTCCGGGTCCATGGTCACGAGGGCGGGGACGGTGACCGACCCCTGCCCGATGGAGACCTTCACGTGCGCGACGTCGCCGGGGACGGCCCAGACCGTCCGGACCTCCTTCGCCAACGCCCACGGGGCGCTCGCGGACTTGGTCGTCTCGATCCGGGAGACGATGAGACGGCGCTCGGTCTCCTCGAGCCGGTCGCCGACCGCCAACCGACGGTCGGGGTCCATGGAGAGCTCGGTCGCCTGAGAGGCCCTTCCCTCGCTGACGACGACCCGGACCGTCAGGCGCCGGAGGCTCACCTCGAACGGGTGGGTGGTGTGGCATCGGGCGCAGCGCGCCACGCCGGCGGCGTGGGACCCCTCCCGGAACGCGCTCACATGGAGGACCCGGTGGGTCTCGGTGGTGCCGCACGTGGGGCAGGCCACCACGAGGGAGCGGATGACGGCGGGTGTGGGGGGCGTCACAGGATGCCCATCTCGGTCAGCTTCTCCGGGAGGTACTTGTCCGTCACGTAATTGAGCCCGTACTTGGCGAGGGACTGTTGCTCGGCCTTCTTCCCGTGCTCGAGCATGAGCTGGATCTCGTTCTTCCAGAAGACGTCGTGGAAGCGGGGATCGGTGAGCTCCGCGTTGAGCGCCGCGATGTCCTTGTCGTTCAGCTTGTCGCTCGGGAGCTTGTAGTTCATGATGTCCGAGGCGGTCACCCCGAGGAACTGCGCGGACGGGGTGGCGAGGTACGGCGACAGGTGCGCCGTCTTGATCGCCCCGTAGGCGACCGAGGCGTAGATGCGGAAGGACCAGGGGTCGCCGTCCGTGAAGACCACGACCGGGAGATGGAGCTCCTCGTTCAGCCGCTTGAGGAACCGCCGCGTGGACCGGGCCGGCTGGCCCTTCAGGTGCACGAGCAGGGCATCGTACTTCTCGTCGAACCCGTTCTCGCTCAGGCGGTCCATCATGCCACCGCACTCGATGGCCACGATGAACTTGGCCCCGGCGGAGCGGAGGGTGATCTTCTCCTTCTCCACGTTGTTGGGGAGCTGATAGCCGCCGTCCCCGACATCGTCCTTGCAATTGATCTTCATCTTGATCCCCTTGCGGTTGACTTCCTCGAGCGTGAGGTCCCCGATCACGGAAGCCCCGTTCTCCTCGGGGTGGAGACGGAAGTCCTCCCGCAGCTTCCCGCTCAGGACCTCGAGGTCCTCCACGAGCAGGTTCGACTCGTCCTCGCTGCCGAACTTGGCCTCCTCCCACTGCTCGGAGATGTAGTAGAGCTCCCGGAGGGTCGACGTCTTCGTGTCCCGGGCCATCTCGCGGATGAAATCGACGATCCAGAACATCCGGAGGAGCATCATCGCGCCGTCCATCTTCCGCGCCGAGCGCACCCCGCTCTGCTGGCCGAGCATCCAGACCCCTTCGCGCAGGTTGAAGGCGATGTTCTGCTTCGTGCGGAGCGGGAGCCGCAGGCTGGGGATCTCCCCCGCCGTCAGCTCGTCGTAGACCTTCTCGGCCAGCGCGAGCGCCTCGCGGAGGGCCTCCTCCTCCTTGCCGGAGGGGGGTTCACTCTTCGTCTTGGACTCCTTGTTTCTTCTCGGCGGCATCGTAATCCACCTCCTCGGTCGCCTCTTCGGTCTCGGACGCCTTCGCCTGCTGGACGAGCGTCGCGGGGAGGTGCACGTCCCAGTCCCCGGGGAGCGGGTCGGCCCCGAGCAGGTGGGCCTCGTCTACCCCGGCCACGTAGACCCCCGCGTCCATGAGGTCCACCTTGAGATCGCCCGGCCAGGTGAACTTCACCTCCGCCCGCGCGTTCGGGCGGAGGCGGAAGGTCTTCCACGTGGCTCGGCCCTGTTCGGCCTGGACCTCCTCCGGCGGAGGGTCGGCGTGGAACCCGTCCGCCAGGGCTTCCTCCGGGAGCTCGAGGAACAGTTTGAGCTCCCGATCGCGGGCCGTGAAGTTGGTGAGCACGAGCGAGGTCGAGCCCTGCTCCTCGGTCCCGACGGGCTCGAGCGCGACCACGTTCATGATGCGCGTGATGACGGGGGTGAGGTCGGGAACGGGCTTGCCGACCAGCGAGCTGGTCTTCTCGGCCAGCTTCGGGAGGATCTTCCGGACCACCAGGAACTTCTCGGAGGCCGCAGCCCTCCGGGTGCGTCGGGAGACGTGGATCGACAGCTGGCGCGCCACCGCCTGGATGGCGAGCACCATCTCCCGGTCGATCTCCTCGGTGTCGGCGAGCGCCTCCTTGGCCTCGGACGTGAAGGGGATCTTGGTCGAAGCCACGTGCACGAGGAGGAGGACCGGCCCGATCGGGAGCGCCCCCGACTTCTGTTCGAGCCCGTACCGACGCCAGTCGACGTGGGTGACCGCTCCCGTGATCGCGCACCCGCCCTGCTGGAAGAGGAGCGGGACCCGGTTCGCGAAGCGGAGGAGCTGGATCGGCTCGTCGGCCGGAAGCCCGCCCCCGTAGACCAGCCCCGCCTCCACGACGAACGGGCACCCGGCATGGACCTTGGCGGGGCGACTGACCGGGATGGCGTAGAACTCCGGTCGGATGTCCCCGAGGACGTTCTTGAGGCCCCGCTTGATGAGCATGGGGCCGATGGGGGAGAGGCAGTCCGTGGGCGGAGGGGCGACCGCCGCCAAGTGGAGGGCCTCCAACAGCCGCTCGACGTCCGGCGGAGGAAGACTGGGCGGGCTCTCCTTGCCGGTGAGGCGGGCGGCCTTGGCCACCTCGTCGGCCGTGCGGGGGAAGATGCCGGAAAGGTCGCCCGTCAGGAACTCCCGCAGCGAGGTTCGCTTGGAGTTCCGAAGGCGCTGGAGCAGCTCACCGAGCTCCATCCCGTGGGGGTGGGGCGCGATCTCCCGGGGCAGGGGAGGATGCTCGTCCGTGGCCCGGTCCCACAACGTGCGGGTCCCGTCCGGCTCGACAAGGGTGATCCGGGCGTGGGGGTTCACGATCGCCGTTCCCCGCAGGTACTCGTAGGGGGAGGCGCGGCCCCGCTGGTAGCGGCCCTTGAGGGTGAGCTCGATCCGGGTCCCCGACTCCCGTTCCCAGAGGAGGGGCTCCTCCTTGAGGACGCGGGCCTGGTTCTTGGAGGAGTCGATGAGGAGGTCGAGGGAGGCCGCGGTGGTCGCCTCCTTGACCTTGGAGACCACGTGAGCCGGGACGGCCGTCGTCAGCCCCGCGTAGAGGACGGCCGCCGAGATCCCGATCCCCTGCTGTCCCCGGGCCTGGCGGTTGGCATGGAACCGGCTTCCGTAGAGGAGTCGGCCGAACACGTTGGGGATCTGGCGGAGCACGATCCCCGGGCCGTTGTCCTGCACCGAGATGCGGAGGCGCTCCTCGCCCACCTTCTCGAGCTGCACGTCGAGCTCGGGGAAGACGCCCGCTTCCTCGCAAGCGTCCATCGAATTGTCCACCGCCTCCTTCACCGCGGTCAGGACGGCCCGCTGGGGATTGTCGAAACCAAGGACCTGTCGGTTCCGCTCGAAGAACTCGGCGACGGAAATCTCGCGCTGCTTGGAGGCCAGCTCCTCGGCCAGCGTCCGCTTCTCCGCCATCGCTCCCTCAGGCCGGAGCACGGAGGGATAGTAATGATTTCGATTCGGAACCCGCGCGCCCACCGGAAGCCCGCGCGCGGGTGGGGAGAGAGCGGCGACCCCTGCCGATACCAAAACGGGAGGGGCCAAACGGGCCGGGCGAACGGTGGGAGGCCAACGTTTTTAACCTCCGCGCTCACTCCCCCGGGCAGGTTCATCCATGCCCAAGCGCAGCGAAAAGTCGGGTAGCGTAGATTCTCTCGATCCAATCACCCCCCAGGTGCTCATCGGGGACGAGGACTTTGTGGCCTCCCTGCGGCACGAGATGGAGAAGGCCCGCCACGAGGCGACGCAGAAGGTGGACGAGAACCGGCAGCTCCGGGTGGACGTCACCCGCCGGCTCCTGCAGGACTACTGGGAGGTCCACAATCTCTTCGACGAGATCGGGATCCACATGACCATCGAGCCCGCGCACACCACCTTCGCGGTCTTCGAGGAGTTCCCCGTCAAGTGGAGCTTCAAGTCGAGCTTCGACTTCGCCTCCCTCCCGGCCGTCGAGCTCCACGACCGGACCCCGGGCTGGGTCGGCGACACGCTCCGGGCCTTCTACTACACCACCCAGGAGGGCAAGAGCCACCTGCGGATGATCTTCGAATGGTGCGAGGGCGAGACGTACCAGCGCTACTCGGGCTGGATGCGGATCATCACCCAGGTCGTGCTCTACGACGCCGCCGAGCCCGAGATCAACCTCAGCACGGTGCACGGCATCCTGAAGGACGTCGTCGTCGCCTGGCACTCCGCGCACCTCGCCCGCAACCGCGAGAAGCTCCTCTCCCACCTCCGGGAGAAGTACCCCAAGGGAAGCACCCAGGCCAAGGGCTACTGAACGGGCGACTCCTTCTCGAGGGGAGAGGGTTCGCGCCGCTCGCGCTTCTCCGTGATGAGCGAGTAGACGTAGTCCATCATCTCGTAGAACGCGTCGGACTTCCGGTCCCGGGGCCGGGGCAGCTTGACCGGGACCCCGGCGAGCACCGTCCCGGGCCGGTTCGAGATGATGATCAGCCGGTTCGCCATGAGGAGCGCCTCCTCGATGTTGTGGGTCACGAGGATGACCGCGTCCGGGGGCAGGGTCGGCTCGCGCCAGAGCTGGAGCACCTCGTCGCGGAGGGACTCGGCCGTCAGCGGATCGAGCGCCGAGAAGGGCTCGTCCATCAGGAGGACCGTGGGTTCCATCACGAGCGCACGGGCGAGCCCCACCCGCTGGCGCATCCCCCCGGAGAGCTCGCGGGGGTAGGCCTCCTCGAACCCGCCGAGCCCCATCACGTTGATGTACCGGTCGACCGCACGCGCGATCGCCTCCTCTTCGAGGCCCCGGGCCTCGAGGCCCAGCGCCACGTTCTCGCGGACGTTGAGCCAGGGGTAGAGGGCGAAGCTCTGGAAGACCATCGCCATCTCGTGGCTCACCGCCCGGATCGGGTTCCCGCGGAAGCGGATGACCCCCTGGGTGACGGTGTCGAGGCCGTGGATCAGCCTGAGGATGGTGGACTTTCCGCACCCCGAGGGACCGACCACGGCCAGGAAGTCGTTGTTGTCCACCGAGAAGCTCACGTCACGGAGGATCTCGATCGGGCCGTGCGCCGTGGAGACGCTCTTGCCGACCCCCTCGAGATCGATCAGTGTCATGGTAGCCCCATCTCAATCGTAGCGGTACTTCTCTGTGGCCAGACGATAAAGGCGTTTCCATACGACCTTGTTGACGGCGACCACGGTGACCACGAGCGTCAGCAGCGCCGCGACCATGAGCGCCGTCCCTCCCGCGATTCCCCCGTTGGACACCGGGTATACCCCGATGTCGATGAGCTCCCCGATGCCCAGGACCTGGATCGAGTGGTGCCCATACCGAAGATACTCTGCGATGATGAGGGTGTTCCAACCTCCCCCCATGGCCGTGATGGACCCGGTGACGAACGCGGAGAAGATGCCCGGGAATACAAGCCGGCGGTAGTACTTCCCGCCCTTAAGACCCATGGAGTTGGCGGCCTCCTCCAGATCGGGGGGGATCGTGCGGAGCCCGGAGAAGATGTTGAAGAAGAGGTACCAGATCATCCCGGTGACGATGACGAAGATGACCGCCGCCTCGGTGCCGATGTAGTTCCGCAGGTTGAAGAGGAAGAGGGGAAACAGGGCGGTCGCGGGGATGGCCGCAACGACCTGGATCACCGGAAGCCCCCAGGCCCGCGCCCGGGCATGCCGGAAGAGGAAGACCGCCAGGGGCAGTGCGATCGCCAGGGAGATCAGATAGGCGGCCACGATGCGGACGGCGGAGAGCCCGATCGCGGCGGGGACCAGCTGTACGTAGGCCATCACCGCGGGGGCGATCGGGTGGGTGTAGACGGAATAGACCGACACCGCGATGGCGATCACGATGAGCCACCCCGCCACGAGGGCCGTCCCGATGGCGATGTACCGGAGCGTGGCCGATAGGAGCGGGTGCTTGGTTCGGGCGGACCCCTCCTCGGCCCAAGAGGTCCGCGCGCTTCCGTACGAAGGGGTGGAACCCCGTCGCGCGAACGGAAGCACCACCACCCGAACGACCGAAGCTCCTCGGGCATAGGCCCGGCCCATCACCCCCGTCACCCGGCGGAAGGCGGGCCCGGAGTCCGCTTCGGTAGAGGCCGAAGGGCTCGTGTCAAAGCGGTAGCGTTCGGCCACCTTCCCTAGCGGGCGCCAGAGGAGCAGGTCGAGGACGGCGATCACTCCCACCAGTACGATGACTCCGGACAAGATCTCGTTCCCGTTGTCGTTGCTCGCAGCGATCAGGAGGTAACTCCCGATCCCCGGGAGGGTGGTGGTGGACACCGCCGTGCTGATGATCTCCGAGGTCACGAGGTAGTACCACCCGGCCGTCCACGAGAGCACCGAGTTGTAGATCAGTCGGTTCGCCATCGCGGGGAAGAGAAGCTTACGGAACCGGAGCAGTCCCCCGAGACCCACCGAACTCCCCACTTCCGAGAGGTCCGAAGGGAGCGTCTTGATCGATTCATAGACCCCGAAGGCCATGTTCCAGGACATCGAGGTGAAGATGAGAAAGATCGAGGCGAGGTTGGGCCCAAGGAAGCTCTTGGGTCCCGTCAGGTCGATAAAGATGACGATGACCACGGGAAAGAAGCCCAGGATCGGGACGGACTGGAGTATGTCCAGGATCGGGAGGAGGATCTTCTCCGCCACACGGTTGGTGGCGGCGATGTACCCGTAGATCACGGCGAAGGCGAGGGAGAGCGCGTACGCGAGAACCATCCGGGTGAAGGAGTAGCCCATGTACTGGAGGGCGGTGGGAAGATACGGGAGACCGATCGACCACATCCGAGCTCACCCGCTTGCCCTCCCTCCGCTTCGAGGCAGGGCTTCCCTCCCGGAGGGTCGGGACCATAAAGACCTTTGGCGAGGGCGACCGAGGGGGGGAGACTATCGCGAGGGTTTCCCTTGAGACTTGCAGTTTGATATAGTGCGACCTCTTCTCACGGGTCTGTCCCAACGGCGGAGAAGGGGGAAATGCAACGCGGTTCGCGACTCGGGAGAACGTACTGGACACTGATTGCGACCGTGGGCCTGGCCCTGCTGATGGGGGTCCCGGGAAACGTCCTGGCGGGCTCGGGAACCGTTCCGGCCGGTTCACCGATCGGAGGGAGCCCGATGCTTCACGCTGCCTCTGAACACTCCCTCGGCGCGGCGCGGGACCCCTCCTCGCTCCTCCCGGCCCTGCGCCACCTCCCCGGCACGTTCCAACCGGCCTTCGATGCGCGGGTGTCGACCCCGTCGGTCAGCCCCACCATCGGGGTCAACTACGGCGCGGCTACCGAGGCGGGGGCACAGAACGAGCCCGGCATCGCGGTGAACCCGACCAATGCCCGGGATATCATCGTCTCGGGGAATGACTACAACACCGCAGCGACCGGCGCGGGGGGCGGCTCGTGGGCCAGCGAGTTCACCAGCCTCGACGGGGGACAGACCTGGCAGTATCACCCGGCGGCGATGAACGCCACGTTCGCGGGCGGGAAACCCTGCTTTGGTGGCGACACGAACGTCTTCTTCGGTCCCGACGGCACGGCCTACTTCGCGGGACTGGGCTATCCGGATGCGCAGACGGGCAGGTGCAGCGGCACGTCCGGGCCCGCCACGAACGGCGGGCTCTTCGTGGCCCATTCGACGGATGGGGGGCAGACGTGGACGTTCGTCAAGGTGGAGCAGGATTTCGGTTCCAACTGGGTTGACAAGGAGTGGATGGGCATCAACCCGGCCAACGGGGAGATCTCCATCGACGTGATGAACTACAGCTCGACGGCATTCATCGACTACTGGTACTCGACCGACAAGGGATCGACCTGGAACGGACCGATCGTCGTCAATCCGTCCTCGGACCAGAACATGGTGGCGGCCGGGCTCGCGGTGGACTATCAGGGGGGCGTCGACATCGTCTGGCAGGGAGGGGCCACGCAAAACTACATCGAGTTCTCGCGGGCCACTGCCCCCGGGAGTGCCTTCTCTGCGGAGACGAACCTCGGCTCGATCACCTGCGCCCCTGCCGGGAGCTCGGGCTTCCCCGCCATCGGGGGAGTCCAACGCATGAACTGTTTCCCCCAGATCTTCGCCGATGACTCGCCCACGAGCCCTGACCACGGGAACCTCTACATCATCTACACGACAAATGCCACCTCCCTCCAGATCCAGCTCCTCCGGTCGACCAACTACGGGTCGACGTGGACCCCGCAGGGCTCTGCGATCGCCGTCAACAACGACCCTTCGGACGGGGCCGACCACTGGTGGCCGCAGGGCACCGTGGGAAAGAACGGCACCGTCTACGTGGAGTTCCTGGACCGGCGCTACAACACCGGCAACCTCCTGGTCGATGCCACCATGGCCGTCTCCACGGATGGTGGGTTGACCTTCCCAATCAACATCCGCCTGTCCTCGGTCAGCGGCAACCCGGACGTCTGGTCGGCGTTCATGGGCGACTACGAGAACACCTTCTGGAGCCCGAACGGGACCTTCGCGGTCTGGACCGACTTCCGGAACGGGGCCAGCGGAAGCACCAACGAGGACCTCTACGTGGGGCAGCTCATCTGGCTCAATCTCACGGCCAACGTGGCCGGGGTCACCGCGACGGTGGATGGGAGCTCGGCCTCTCTCCCCCAACGCGAGTTCTGGAACCACGGAACGGTCCACAACATCTCGGTCCCGGCCAGCGTGACGGTGGGACCCAACACCCTGGCGTTCCAGCACTGGGCGGGGGCGAGCGCCTCCTCGAACCCTTCGCTGTCGAACTTCCCGGCCAACGGGTCGGCGAACCTGGAGGCGGTCTATGCGGGCTCGGCTCCCCTGATCTCTTCCTTCACCGCCTCCCCCGCCTCCATTCCTTCCGGCGGAACCACCTACCTCAACGTCTCGGCCGCGGGAGGGCTCGGGCCGCTCACCTACGCCTACTCGGGCCAGCCGGGCGCTTGCCCCAGCGTGAACGCGAGCCATCTCGTCTGCTCAGCGACCGTCACGACGACCACGACCTACACGGTCACGGTGAACGTCACGGACTCGGCGTCCCCCCCTCACTCCACCTCGGCGTTGACCTTGTTCACGGTCACCGTGCCGTCCCCGACCATCGGCGCGTTCACGGCGGCCCCGGACCCGGTCCTCGTGAGCCACACCACGTATCTCAACGTCACGGCCTCCGGCGGCACGGGGCCGCTGGGATACGCATATGCGGGCCTGCCGACAGGTTGCAATTCGAGCAATCAGTCCAGCCTTCCGTGCGTCCCCTCGGTTCCCGGAACGTACTCGGTCACGGTTTTTGTGAACGACAGCCACGGCGTCTCGGCGAACCGAGCGACGTCGGTCACGGTGGATCCGCTCCCATCGATCTCGGCGTTCACGATCTCTCCAGCCCAACTCTTCGTGGGGGGGACCACGTACCTGAACGTCTCCGCCTCGGGGGGACTGGGCAGTCTCTCGTATGCGTTCTCCGGGCTCCCTTCCGGATGCTTCTCCAGCAGTGCGGCCTCCCTCCCGTGTGTCCCCTCCGTGGCGGGCCAGTTCACAATCTCCGTCTTCGCGAACGACACGGCCGGAGACTCCGCATCGGCCAACGGGACCCTGTCGGTGCTGCTCCCGCTCCAGGTCACATTGAGCGCCGTCCCTTCCACCGTGGTGGTGAACCACCCCACCTCCATTTCCCCGGGCATATCGGGCGGGAGCGGCACGTATTCCTACGTCTACACGGGGCTCCCGGCGGGATGCTCGTCCAGCAACGTCACCCCGCTCCGGTGCGTGCCGACCAACTCGGGCACCTTCGGGGTCAGGGTCTTCGTGAATGACACGGCTCGGGAGTCCGTCTCGGCGAGCACGACCCTCACGGTCCTGCCGCCCCTGACCCTTTCCTCGTACTTGGCCGCTCCCGCCACGGCGACCGTGGGAACCACCGTTGTCTATCTGAACGCGACCGCGAGCGGTGGCGAGGGGCTCCTCAGCTACGTGTACACGGGCCTCCCCTCCGGGTGCGCGTCCGCGAACGTTTCCTCCCTGACGTGCGTCCCGCAGCAATCGGGCACGTTCCTCACGAGCGTCTTCGTCAACGATTCTGTCGGAGACAGCGCGACCCTCACGGCCGCCTTCACCGCCTACACTACCCCAGTGATCTCCTCCTTCACGGTCTCTCCCGTGCCGGTCGTTGTGAACCATACCGTCAACGTCACCGTGCTTGTTTCGGGGGGAGTAGCCCCGTACCTCTACACGTATGCCGGGCTCCCCTCCGGTTGCCTCTCCGAGAACCTGTCCGAGATCACCTGCAGTCCGTCCGTCGTGGGCAACTTCACGTTGACCGTCGCGGTGACGGACGCGAGGGGCCAGCCGGCCACCGCGTCGTCGCTCCTTCAGGTCGTCCCTAAGCCCAGCCAACCCTCACCGGGTACCTCCGCCGGCCTCATAGGCGGCCTGGAACTGCTCGTCATTCTCCTGGTCGTGGGGGTCGTCGTCGTGGTCGCGGTCGTGCTCTCCCGACGCAGCAGGTCGAAACGCCGCCACCCACCCGTCCCCCAAACCCCACCGGGCTACCCCTACGCCCCTCCCCCCTCCTCCTGGGGACCCCCTCCTCCACCCGGCCGTTAGGAGGGGACGGACCTCTCCCGACCCTCCCTGAAGGGGCGTGCCGGCCCGCGGCAGGACCCCATCGGAGAACAGACCCGGGCCGCGGCCAGGACCTCCGTCCATCGCCGACGTTCCTCCGTGGGTTCGAGGAAGACGATGCCCCCAACCGACGGTACCGCAGAACGGGGGGGGCCGACGGCGCGCCCTGGCGTGACCTACAAGCAAGCTGATACGCGGGTTCGGGCTCCTATCGATCGATGGTCCCTCTTTCCATCAGCGACTCCGTCTTCCAAACCGCGCTCCGCCGCGCCCGGCGGGGAGAGGTGGACGACGAGACCGGCGGGGTCCTCCTGAGAGGGTCCCGCCGGGCCTCCCTGTGGCGCGAGCTGAGGGAGGCCGCTTCGACGGTGCGTGACCGGTCCTTGGGCCGGGAACTTCTGGTCACCGCGCATGTCCACATGATCGCCGAATGCAAACTACCCACCGCGTGCCAGTACTGCTCGCTCTCCAGTCGCTACCGGTCCGTGTGCGCGGAGCGAGATCGGCTGACCGCCCGCGAGCTCGTGCGCGCGGTCCGGTACTCGGAGCAGAGGGGCGTCCAGTCCATCGTCTTGGTGGGAGGGTGCGATCCCGCGGGTTCCGACGCGGAAGTGCGCCGGGCCGTGGAGCGGGTGCGTCAGGTGAGCGATATCGACCTGGCGATCGACGTGGGGCCCTTCCTCTCCTCGAGCACCATCCGGTGGCTGAAGCGCCAGGGGGTGCCCACCGTCTACTGCTCGCTCGAGACCTCGAACCCTGCGGCATTCCGCGAGGCGAAGCCCGGGGACAGCCTGGAGGAGCGCATCGCGTGCATGGAGCGTGTCGAGAGGGAGGGCTCGAACCTCGGGAACGTGGTGATGAACGGTCTGGGGAACTCGGAGGACCTGTTGCGGTCGATCCTCGCCCTGCGACGATTCCGCCGCCTCTCCCACCTCTACCTCTCCACCTTCCAGCCGGTGCGCGGGACCCCATGGGCCGACCGGCGTCCCGGCTCCATCGAAGTATCGCTCCGCGCGCTCGCCATCGCACGGCTCGCGCTCCCCGGGGTGCATCTCGGGCTCGCCGAGGTGGAAGTCGAGGACCCCGGCAGTGCGGCCCGTCTCTCCCGCCAGTTGAGGGCGGGAGCAGGGAACACGCTCGCCGGTGTGCTGGTCTACAAGCGCAAGACGGTCGACAATGTCGTGAGGATCCGAGACGAGGCAACGGCCATGGGGTTCCATCTCCCGCGGTCACGACCCGCGGCCCCCTCCCGCCGCTGACGGCGGGACCAGGGCCTTTCGCGCGGTCGCTTCTCTTCCGGTAGGCGCGCCAGGGTCCCGGGTCAGGCGGTCCGCACCCAGCGCACCAGGAGATCGACCACCTCGCGGAAGTACCGTGGGTCGATGCTCTCCTCGGCGTCGTGCATGTGGGCGTCCTCGTCCATCGACCCGAGGACGACCGCGGGCATGGGTCGGCCCGAGGGGGTCCGGATCTCGCGGAGCGAGCTCGCGTCGGTCCCGCCGTACTCGCCGTAGATGCCGATGGGGCGTCCCGCCACCTCCTGGAAGATGCCCTGGATCCGCGTGGCCTCGGGATCCTGCGGGGAGAGGAAATACCCCGAGCGGGCCCGCCCGGGGGGAACCACCGCCGATGCCCCGGCGACGTCCGTCTGGAGCGATCGGAAGTGTCCTTCGAAGATCCCGAATGCGTTCGCGGCCTCCATCTCCGGGGGAGATCTCAGGTCGAGGGTGAGCACCGCGTCTCGGAGCGGGTGGTCCTGCACGATCCCCTCCCGGACCGCCAACGTCAGCAGCCGGACGACCTCGGGGACGGGGTTCGAGGCGCGGTGGGGGTAGCCCCCGTGGCCCGACTTCCCGATCACGTTCACCGTCCACCCCTCCTTCGCCGGTGTGGGCTCGAGCCGGAACGGGGATGCCATGTGACCACGAAGGAACTTCTCGAGGTGCCCCAGGGATCCCGCTTCCCCCCGGAAGGTCAGGGTGACCGTGGCGGGGATCTGGTTCGCCGCCTCGGAGTTCGCGTGGACCCGGGTCAGGAGCGCCCCCTTCGGTGCCGCAGGACCGTCGCCCACGGCATCGATCTTCGTCACCGTGGCTCGTCCCGTGATGAACTCGTGGGGGGCGGGGCCCGAGGGCTCGGGGGGCGAGCGCAGGGCCGAGGTCCAGGACTCGGCGACCGTGCGGAACTCGATGGTGCCCTGGGCGACCCGGAGGTATTGGGAGAGCGTGGACCGGGGAGGCACCGAGATCTCGGTGAAGGTGACCCCGCTCGAGCCGGCCGCCACGTAGGGCGAGCCGTCCGGGAGCACCGCCATCTCGCCGAGCAGGAGCCGCTCCGGGCTCCCCTCCGGGAGAGCGAGGTCGTGCTCCGCGACGGCTTCGATCCCGCCGGCTCCTCCCGTCTCCTCGTCACAGCACACGACCATCCGGACGTCGACCGGGAGATCCTTGACGGCGGCGAGCGCGCGGAGCGCGGCCATGCCGGTCACGACCCCGCTACCGATGTCGTCGTTGGACCCGCGCCCGTAGAGGCGCCCGTCCTCCCGTTCGGTCAGCGTGTGCGGGGGGCTCTTCCACCGCCCGAGCTGCTCGTCGGGCACGGGAACCACATCATAGTGGGAGAGAATGAGCAGGCGCCGGGGCTTGCCCCGGTTGAGGTCGATGACCACATTTGGTCGGGGTTCCCCGAACCGGCTCGCGCCCCCGGGAAGCTCCTTGCGGGGGTCCCAGATCCGTGCCGCGAGACCGTGTCGCTTCGCCTCGTCCACCAGGAGCTCGCACGCCTCCTGGTAGTGACGCTTCTCGACCCGCCCGTGCACGGGGTCCTCGAGGTTCGTGGTGTCGAGCCGGACCAGTCGCTCGAGCAGGTGTCGGGACTCCTCATCCATCCGGGGTAACGCGGTCATCGACGCGACCCCACCTACGAGTTGTCCTCAGGGGCTTCGTCGATCTCGTCGTCCTCGAAGCCCTCTTCCTCTTCGGCCTGCTTGAAGCAGGTGGGGCAGAGGAAGATGATCGAGCTGTCCTCGGGGGAATTCAGCACGGCCCAGCCCGCATCGGAAAGGGCCGCGCCCTGGTAGGGCCCCGGTCCGCTGAACGTGATCTCGGTGGTGGCGCCGCACCCTTCCTCGGAGCACGCGATCCGGAACCCTCCCACCTTGGCGGGTCCCCGCTCCCCCTTTCCTGCCGTCTCCTTCCGCTCGGGCATGTCGGGGCGATGGGGCATCCCGAGATATGCCTTTTGCGGAGGACTGTGCCACTCCGATGGGCGGGCGGCGGTCCTTCAGTCCCGCGTGGGGAGCAGGGCATAGCGGGCGATCAGGTCCTTGTAGACGTCGGTGACGTCCTCGCACCGGTCCGTGATCACCTCGAGTCGCTCGTAGAAATCCTTCAGTTTGATGACCTCGACCGGGTCCGGGCGATCCTCGAAGAGCCGCGAGAGGAGAACGCGGAGCAGGTCGTCCGCCTCGTTCTCCAGCCGGTTGACCTCCACGATCACCCGCTGGATCCGCTCGGTCTTTCCGTCGAGCAGGTCATCGAGGGAGTCGATCCCCTCGCTGACCCCGTCCACGCACGCCACCACGATGGCCGCGAACTTGGAAAGCTCGGGGTTCCCCCGTTCGAGATGATACGTCACGACCCGGGCCGAGACCCCCTCGATGCCGTCCATGATGTCGTCCAGGGACGAGGCGAGCGCGCCGATGTCCGAGCGGACCGCCGTGCGCATCCGCTTGTTGTTGATCTCCACGTAGATGCGGTGGACCCGCTCGTCCGCGTCGTGCTCGATCGTTCGGATCTTGGGAACCCGGGTCGCCGACTCCGCCCCGGGGTCGTCAAGGAGCGCCTTGAGCTCGGTCGCCCCCGCCTTGAGGCACGAGGTGAGCGAGACCAGATGAGGGGAAAACCGTTCGACCACGATCTCGAGCTCGTCCTCGCGCGAGACGTCCTCCAGGGTCCTCCCCGCCGTCTCGGGCGTGAGGATGAGGGAGATCACAAAACCCAGGAAGCAGACCCCCGCGAGCAGCCAGAAGTACTCGGGGTGAAGCACTCCGTTGGTGAAGAAGAGGAACGGCAGGAAGAACGTGGCGATGGCGGCCCCCATCTTGCCGGAGGCGGCGGAGATGCCGTGTCCCGTGGCGCGGAAGCGGGTGGGGTAGACCTCGCTCGGCAGGACGAAGGTGGTCGTGTTCGGCCCCATGTTCGCGAAGAAGAACGTGGTCGCATAGATGACGATGAAGAGGGCCAGCGAGGCCGCGAGCAGCTCGGAGTAGAAGAGGGCCAGGAGGCCGAAGGAGAGCGCCATCACCCCGAAGCCGAGGATCTGGAGGCTCCGCCGTCCCCACCGGTCGATGAGGGCGACCGCGGCCCAGTATCCCGGGATCGTGGCGAACAGCGCGATGAGGATGTTCCCCTCGGCGAGGTTCAGGACCAACTGGTGGGCGCCGACGCCGCTCGTGACGTACCCGATGTTCTGGAGGACGATGGGGTTGAAGATGTTCTGGAAGTAGAAGGCCACGTCGAGCAGGAACCAGGCCGCCGCGGTGCCGAACAGGACCGGGGCATAGCTCGTGAGGAACCGCCGGAGGCCGACCCGGGCCCGCCGGGCGGGGGAGATCGTGTTCTCGACCTTCTTTCCCGTCAGGTGGGCGACCGCGTCCGCGGCCCCCTGGGCGTCCCCCTTGACCGCCAGCGTGAAGCGCGGCGTCTCGGGCATCTTGGTACGGAAGTAGATCGTGGCCAGCGCCGGGACCGCCCCGAGGCCGAGCACCGCGCGCCATACGAGGTTGAGGCCCGCGGTCGTGGCCGGGAACGCGAAAAGCGCCCCCAGGGTGATGATCGCGCCGAGCAGAATACCGAACCCCTGCATCGCGAAGACGCTCGCCACGAGCCGTCCGCGGTTGCGTACGTTGCTGTACTCGCTCATGATCGTTGCCGAGAGCGGGTAATCTCCCCCGACTCCGAAACCGAGGACGAACCTCCAGAGCACGAGGACCATGACGGTGTTCAGCATCCCGAAGGGCGCCGAGAACGCGCTCCCCACCGCTCCGATGGCCATGACGGAGAGCGTGATCGCATAGACCCGCTTGCGTCCGAGCCGGTCGGCGAGGAAACCGAAGACGACCTGGCCGAGGACCGCCCCGAAGAGCGCCGAGGCGGCGATGGCGGACAGCTCCAGCGGCGCGAGCTTGCCGGAGGTCCCGTAGAGGATCGCCAGGATCGGAAGGACGAGGGAGATGACGAAGAGGTCGTAGGCATCGGAGAAGAAGCCCATCCCCGCGATGACGATGGTCTTCAGATGGAACCGCTGGCTGCGCGCGGCATCCAATTCCCGGAGGATGAGATTGCTGCCGGCCATTCCCACGGCGACGGAACTCTCAGCCCATAAATGGTTTGGCAGCGTTGCCGCTGGCTGAGAGACCCGCTTTAAGCTGCGGAGCCTCGGGAAAGGCCGATGGATCTTCCGCTCGCGTTCTATGTCGCGGGGCTCATCATCGTCCTCCTGCTCCTCTACTTCTTCTTCGGCTCCTTCCTCCACGGGGCCGGATACCAGCCGACGCCTCCGGACGTAGCGGACCGGATGCTGGAGCTGGGTGCGGTGGCTCCCCGGGAACGGGTCTACGATCTGGGCGCCGGCACGGGGGCCCTCCTGTTCCTCTCGGCCGAAAAGGGGGCGAGCGTCGTCGGCTACGAGATCGAGCCGATCCGCTACCTGGTACTGCGCCTACGGCGTTGGAGGCACCCGCAGGGACGGTCCGTAACGCTCCGGCGGGGAAACTTCTTCGACGCGGACCTCCGCCCGGCCACCGTGGTGCTCACCTTCCTGTGGCCCGGTGCCATGGCCCGGTTGAAGGAGAAGTTCGAACGCGAGCTGGTCCCCGGCACCCGGGTCGTGAGCTACTGGCACCCGATCCCCGGGTGGACCCCCCAAGAGGTGGACCGGCGACTGCGGGTCTACCTTTACATCCGTTGAATCGAGAACCGGGCCCCCGGATAGAGCCCGAGCACGTCGCGCGCACGGCCACGGTTGACCGCCACCTCGATCAGCCCGAAGCTCGACCCGACCACGCCGAGCACTCCCTGGGGGATGCTCTCGTAGTGGCGCGCCACCTCGGCCCGGTAGCTCTTGTCGTGGGCACGCACGACGACGAACGAACCGGTCCCGGCGACCCGGTTGTGGAACTCCGAGGTGGGAAGGTTGGTGATGGCGTTCCCGAAGGGATCGACGTGAAGGACGATGACGTGGGCCAGTCCCGGCTCCACACTGGGCAAGGGTAGCTGGAAGGGCGAGTAGCTCGTCTCGGTCCCCAATTCGCTGACGGGGGTTCCCATGGCCAGGCGAGCGGCCGCGGGGGCGAACAGGTCCCGGCCCTCGAACGTCGGGCTCACACTCCCTCCGGGGGCGACCTTCTGCGGGTCGAGATGGTAGGTCTTCGGTTCTCCCAGATGCTCGGCCAGCGGCACCAGGAGCCCGTTGTCCGGCCCGAGCAGTGTGGTGCCGCCGCGGCAGGCGATCGCGATGGGGCGACGCTCGCCTCCGACACCGGGGTCGACGATCCCCACGTGGATCGTCCCGGGGGGATACCACGCGGCGCATTGGCGTAGGAGGAACGCTCCCTCCAGGATCTGGTGGCTCGCGATCTCGTGGGTCATGTCCACGATGCGGGCCCGGGGGGCGTTGCGGAGAATGGCTCCCTTCATCTGGCTGGCATAGCTCCAGCCGACGTCCGTCGTGAGCGTGATGAGGGGTGGGTCCGGCTCGCGCACGGGGGGCGCCACCAAGAGCGCCACCGCTGGGGGAGGCGCACTAGGAACGGTCGCGGGGGCAGGTGTGGATCGGCTTGGAGGATGCGACTTCCTTACCGGCACATCACGACTTCATGATGGCGACGAGGAAGAGCCCCACCGCGATCACGGCACCGACGACGGCGGCGATAAGGACCAGTGCCGCCTCCTCGATCATCTCGAAGAGGTGGTGGTGCGAGACAACGGAGTACTCGTAGGCGGAAAAGATACCGACAACGAGCCCGACTACCAGCAGGACCACTCCGATCGTCCGGCTCTTCCCGCTGCCGAAGTACGCGGTGAAGAGGCCCGCGAGGATCATGAAGAGGGCAAAGATCAGGGCAACGATCACCAAGAACTCGATCAGGCCGATGCCCTGGCACGCCCACGCGCTCCCGCCACTGTAGACACATTCCGTTGTCATGGATTTCCCATCAGAACTTGATGCCGGTCAAGGTCTTCGTGTCGATGACGCCCTTGACAGCACGGATCTTGTCGACTACAACCTGGCCGAGGGCGTTGAAGTCCTCCGCCTCGACCTTCGCGATGAGGTCATACTCACCGAAGAGGGGGTGTAGCTCCACGATCTCCTTCACCTTGAGGAGTTCCGAATAAACATCATGCTCTTTGGCGGGTGCGGTGCTTATCAAGACAAAACCCGTTGCCATTGTGAAATCCCTTGGCCCCGAGAAGACCGCTCCTTTATAAGTTTTCGGACGGTGGGGGGGCTCCTTGAGAGTCATGGAAGAGCAACGCGAGGGTCGGCGACCCCGACGAGAGGGCCGGCGCCCGGATCATCACCGCCATCACGACCGCCGTCCCGACCACCGTTCGGAGCACCGCGGGGGCCCGCCGTCGCCCGCCTCCCACGGCACGGGACCCGAGCTCACCAACGAGCGCATCCTCGTGCTCCCGGGTGACGAGATCGATGCCCGGGGATTGAATCCTGGATACGGCACGTACCGGGAGGGAGGGAAGGTCTTCGCCTCCGTGATGGGCATCGTGAGCTTGCGACCCCCGATCGCGCGGGTGATCCCCTTCTCCGGACCCTACGTACCGACCGTGGGGGACATGGTCATCGCGATCGTCATGGACGTGGGTCCGACCTACTGGCTCGTCGACCTCCGCGCTTCCCACTACGCCCCGCTCCACCATTCGGGGACCCCGTGGAAGATCGAGTACGGGGAATGCGGGGAATACCTGCGACCCGGCGACTCCATCGTGGTCCAGATCGAGGGGATCGACCCCACGAGCCGCATCATGGTCACGATGAACGGAGATGGCCTTGGGAAGCTTTCCGGGGGCATCCTCCAGATGGTCTCCCCCACCAAGGTGCCGCGCATCATCGGCAAGGCGGGCAGCATGATCAAGATGATCCAGCAGTACACCGGCGTGAAGGTGGTGGTCGGTCAGAACGGCCGGATCTGGCTGGACGGTTCGCCCGAGGGAATCCTCAAGGCCCGCAAGGCCCTGCAGATCATCGACGTGGAAGGCCAGCGCCATGGCCTCACGGATCACATCAAGCTCTTTCTAGAGGGAAAAGAAGATGGGTAGTGTAGGAGCGAAGGACGTCCCGCAACTGCTGGACGCGAACGGAAAACGGATCGACGGAAGGGGATTGGAGGAACTCCGCCCCCTGAAGATCGAGGCGGGGGTCCTGACCCGCGCCAACGGAAGCGCATACGTGGAATGGGGCGAGAACAAGGTGATGGCCGCCGTCTACGGGCCACGCGAGGTCCACCCCCGCCACATGCAGGAGAACACGAAGGCCGTGGTCCAGTGCCGGTACAACATGGCCTCCTTCTCCGTCGATGAACGCAAGAAGCCCGGACTCGACCGCCGGTCCCAGGAGATCAGCAAGGTCATCTCGGAGGCATTTGAATCGGTCCTGTTCGTGGAGGAGTACCCCCGCACGTCGATCGGGATCTACATCGAGATCCTCCAGGCGAACGCCGGGACCCGGTGCGCGGGCATCGTGGCGGCCTCGGTCGCCCTGGCCGATGCCGGCATCCCGATGTCCGACCTCGTGCCCGCCATCGCGGTGGGCAAGGTGGGCGGCAAGCTCGCGGTCGACCTCCGCAAGGAGGAGGACAACTACGGCGAGGCCGACATGCCGATGGCCCTGGTGCCGAAGAGCGGTCGCCTCGTGCTGCTCCAGATGGAAGGCCATATGACCGCGCCGGAGATGGCGCAGGCCTTGGAGATGGGCGTGCGCGGCTGTCAGCAGGTCTATGAGGTCCAGAAGGATGCCC
The DNA here is from genome assembly GCA_021790425.1 of Thermoplasmata archaeon. Classification (GTDB taxonomy): domain Archaea; phylum Thermoplasmatota; class Thermoplasmata; order Lutacidiplasmatales; family UBA184; genus JAJYEA01. The sequence continues at coordinate 66,562 of JAJYEA010000002.1, forward strand.
TTAAGCGGCGGTATGCGATCCAGCGCCCCACGGAGGCCGTATGACGAATGAGGTCACGACCGAGATCCTGGCGACCCACGTGATGGAGCTCGCCAAGTCGGGCAAGCGCCTCGATGGCCGCGCCCTGGACGAGTATCGCCCCGTAAAGATCACCCCGGGGTATGTCACCAGCGCCGACGGGAGCGCCCTCGTCGAGCTCGGGGACACCAAGGTGCTCTGCGGGGTCAAGCTCGAGCCGGGAACCCCGTACGCGGACACCCCGAACGCGGGGACCCTGACGACCAACGCCGAGGTCGTGCCGCTCTCCTCACCGGACTACGAGCCGGGACCGCCGAGCCCCGCCGCCGTGGAGCTCTCGCGGGTCGTCGACCGGGCCATCCGGGCCGCGGAGACCATCGACCTGAAGGAACTGGTCGTCACTCCGGGCGAGAAGTGCTGGACCTGCTTCGTGGACATCCACATCCTGGACGACTGCGGGAACCTGATCGACGCCGCGCTCCTCGCGGCCGCCGCGGCCCTCAAGAACGCGGTGCTGCCGGCGAAGCGCTTCGAGGTCGGCGAGGATTCCCCGCTCAAGGTCCACCACATCCCCATCGAGACCACCTTTGTCCGGCTGGGCGATGCGATCGTGGTCGACCCGACGAGCGAGGAAGAGGGAACCACGCAGGGACGCCTCACCATCGCGACGGACGAGACCGGCAACGTGGTCGCGATGCAGAAGGGGAAGGTCGGTGCCTTCTCCCCACAGGACGTCGTGAGCCTCGTGGACCGGGCCCTAGCCCATGGGAACAGGCTAAGAACCCTTCTGCCTGGGGGAAACCACCCATAGACCATGTCGCGAAGGACCAAGAAGGTCGGCTCCACCGGATGGATGGGGCCGCGCTACGGCATCAAGATCCGGCGCCGCGTCCAGGACATCGACCGGACGATGAGGGCCGACTATGCCTGCCCGAAGTGCTCGACGCTGACCGTCCGCCGGGTGGCGAGCGGTCTCTTCGAATGCCGCCGGTGCGAGCGAACGTTCGCCTCGGACGCCTACGCCTTCCGCCCCGCCCCCTCTATCTTCCGGGTAGAGGAAGTGGCTGAGACCGGGGAGAAGGCCTAAACGGGGAGGAAAGCGGGTCCATGACGATGTTCCGGTGCGTGCGGTGCGGAGAACCTCTCCCCGCCGACTACAACAACTATGGCGTTCGATGCGACTACTGCCACTCGAAGGTGTTCCGCAAGGAGCACCCCAACGTCAAGAAGACCCTGAAGGCGAAGTAGCCTGGGACCGGGGCGCGGCCCCGATCCCTCTCCCTCCCCGACAGGGACGCCGCGTCGGTGCCTGAGCGGGATTCCCTTGCTCGACAAGGGTTCTCTGGGTCGGGACGCTCACCCCGTTGACGGGGTACTCGAGCAGGGAACGTCGGGTTTCACCCCGAAAGGCCGTCCTCTCTATTGGCTGGGGGCATCGCGGTGCCCCAAAGGAGGCGCCGGTTCCCACGCGCAGAGGCTGAGCGCGGCCCGGTTCAGACCAACGGGGTCGAGTACGAGATCGTTACCGAGGCGGTCCCCACCCCGAACTCGGTGTAGCACCAGATGGCGTACGTCCCCCCCACGCTCTGGAAGGATCCGCTGCCGCTTCCGGAATATCCAGGCACGTTCGAGTAGCCCGGAGAGTTGGAGTACGGGGTAGAGCCCGAGGCGACCCAAAGCTGGGTGTACGCACTGCTGCCCGTCCAGGTGACGGTCGTAGCCCCTGCCGGGATGATGGTGTCCTGGTAGTTCGCGGCACCGTTCGTCAAGCGGTTGCAGGCGACGGTCATGGACTTCGACTGCGGAAACGGCACCACGACCAGCAACAGCAGGATGACGATGAGGACGACCGCTACCACGACGGCGATGATCGCGGGGCTGTGCTTGTGGGGCGGGGGATACCCGTAGGGCGTAGACGCCACGGCCGGACTCCCCGGAGCTGGGAGGGCCCACGGGAGCGTGCGACCGCAGGAAACACAGGTGGGGGAACCCATCGGGCTCGTCTGACCGCAATGTGGGCATGCCTGTGATGCCATGATTTACCGAAAAACGAAACTCCTTCGTCTCATATAAACGTGAGCCTTGGGTCCCGGGGGGTCTGACGGGTATTCCGGCAGGGCGAAGCCCGACGAATCGTCACAAGAAGAGCTATATACTCCGCGTATAGTTGCGCCCACCGAGAGTAGGAGCCGGAACGCTATGTACGTGGATCCTGTCAAGAGCGAGCTAGATGCGTCGGAAACCCTGATACTGATCGCTTGGATCTTCTCGATCCTTACGATCGTAGCCTTCGTGCTGTGGGGGCTGTCGGCGGTGGCATCCTACCTTGCCATCTCGGCGCTCTGCAACGCGTACACCGCGGGTACGTGTCCCTACTACCTCGGCGGATACATCGTCTGGTTCATCGTCCCCTTCATCTTCGCCGTGCTCGACGTCTTCGTGTTCCTCAAGGTGCACGAGCTCCGCAACGCCGTTAAGGCCGGAGACGCCGTCAAGGCGGACACCATCAACTCCGTGATGCTCGGGGTCATTGCCCTGATCTTCGCGGGGGTTATCTCGGGGATCCTCCTGCTCATCTCCCGCGAGCACACGGTGAAGGCCGGTCAGATGGCCCGCGCCCGGGGCTACGGCGCGACCCCGGGGCCCGCCCCCTACGTGGCTGCGGCACCCACCGTGATCATGGCCGCCCCCGCCCCGGTCTACGCCGCTCCTCCCCCGGCAGCCGCTCCTCCGCCCGCGGCGAGCCCTCCCCCCGCAGCTTCCCCTCCTCCGGCAGCCGCCCCCGCCGCGGCGCCGGCCCCGATGGCCCCCCCTCCCGCGGGCCCGGCCTGCCCCCGCTGTGGACGCCCGGCGACCTTCGTGCCCCAGTACAACCGGTACTTCTGCTACACCTGCAACCAGTACCTCTGAGGTCGCCCGTACCGCGCGGAGCCTGGTAGCCCGGGGCGACGAGCCCCGGTGCCAGGGGACAGGGTCACGCCGCTTCCGGAGGCCCTGCTGACGTGGAAACGTCGGCGGCCCCCGGGGGAACGCTGAGAACCGACCGAAAACAGCAAGTACTCGCTCCGGTTCATGAGGTCCGGAGAGAAAGCTCGACGATTTCGAGCTGTTGAGTACGATGAAATCTCCCACTTCGATCACGGGCGATGGGCCGACCTCCGGTGTGCTCGCTGCGCGCCTGATCCTCCCGATCCCGCCCGAGTTCCAGTGTCCGTTCGGCGACCTGAGCCGTGGGCAGCCCCGCTTTCAGATACAGGTGTTGAGCGCCATGATCCTCGATAGCCGAGAGGTCGTCGAGGATGTGCGTCTGGTGGGCTCCCCCCCGTTCCCGTCGCCGGAGGAGGCCGCCCCTCCGAGCCCGTACACCCTGCGGGTAGAGATTCTGCGGCAGTCTCCGCGGACCCGGGTGTACCGCCGGCACGGGACCGAGTGCCCGCTCATGGCCTCCTTCCAGGAGCACGGGCTTCTCCCGAACTACCCGTTTCGCATCGAGAACGGCCGCTACAACATCCTGGTGACGGGCACCTCCGGTCAGGTGCAAGCGCTCTATCTGTCCCTCAAGAAGGAATGGCCCGACATTTCGATCGAGTCCATCCACCACCTGTCCGGTGACGGCAACGGCTCCCTGCTGACGCCCCACCAGGCGGATATCTTCCGCACCGCACTGTCGGCCGGGTACTGGGATGTGCCCCGTCGCACGAACCTGAGCGAGCTGTCCCAACGGTTGAGCGTGACCCGCTCGACCCTATCCCATCTGCTGGCCCAGATCGAGAGCAAGCTCCTGCACGAGGCGAGAGAGGTCGGCAACGGGTTGCCGCAGACCTGATCGCGGCCCCCTGGGGATCACCCGGTGGCGCGCAGGCCCGTGTCCTAAGGAGGGGGCGATGGCCCCCTCCGGCGAGGGCGGGTGCGGCCGCTCGGTCGGGTGAACGATCTACGCGGCGGGGGCGCTCTTCTTGCCCATGAAGGTCGGGAGGAGCTTCATCAGAGCCACGAGGATGAACCCGACCCCGACCAGGAGGAACCCGGCTTCGACCGTGCCGAAGGCGCTTCCGACCTGGGAGTAGTACGTCTGGAAGGCGGCCCCGTTCGTGGTGGCGCTCGAGAGGGTGGAGTTCGCGCTCGCGAAGCCCCCGAATCCCACTCCGACGACGAGGAAACCGACGCCCACGATCATCCAGGAGAGCGTCTCGATCAGGCCGAACACGGCGCCCAGGTTCATGGGGGTCTTCGGCGCGCGGGGCGGTGCCTGGTACTGCGGCTGAGCGGGCGGCTGGTAGGCCTGCTGCGCCGGGGGCGGCGCCGTGTAACCCGGGGGAGGTGGATTGTAGCTGGGCGGCGGGTACGTTCCCGGCGGTGGCGGGTACTGTCCCTGAGCCGGCTGCGGTGGGGCGCTCATAGCGGCGGTAGTAAGGAGGGTCGGTATTTAAATGCCCACGCGGGGCCACACCGGCGGTTCTCAGAACCCGGGCTCCTGGCCGGACAGGTAGACGGCGGCCGGGGGCCCGTGGCCCAGCCGGTACGCCACTTGCTCGGCCGACGGCACGTCCATCACCACGATATCCGCCGGGAGGCCCGGTACGAGGCGGCCCCGGTCCGGGAGACCGATGGCGTGGGCCGAGTTGACCGTGGCCGCCGTGAGCGCCTCCTGCGGGGTCAGGCGAGCGCCGTACACCGCGTGCGCCAGGACGAGCGGCATGGCCTCGACCCACGAATTGGGGGAGAGGTCGGTCCCGAGGGCCACCGCGACCCCTTCGTCGACCATCTCCCGCCCCGGCGGGCGACGGGCGGAGAGCGAGGCGAACGGGGTCACGGGGAGGAGCACGGCGGGGACTCCGGCCCTGGCCAGGGCCTTCCGTCCCTCGACGCCCGCTTCCAGGAGGTGGTCCGCGGAGTCGGCCCGCAGCTCCGCCGCCAGGCGGGCTCCGCCGCACTCGGTGAACTCGTCCGCGTGGATCTTCACTCCCATCCCCAACCCCTGCGCCGTTCGCAAGAGGCGACGGGACTCACTCGCGGAGAAGAAGCCCTTCTCGCAAAAGACATCGCAATATCGCGCCAGCCTCCGCCGTGCCACCTCGGGCAGCTGGGTCGTGATGAGCTCGCGCAGGTACTCCTCGTGCCGGTCCGCATACTCGGGGGGATAGGCGTGCCCTCCCAGGAAGGTCGGCACGATCGTCGGCCCCCCGATCCGGCCCAGTCGCCGGATGACGTTCAGGAGGCGTTGCTCCGTCTTCCAGTTCAGGCCGTAGCCGCTCTTCACCTCGAGAGAGGTGGTGCCCCACCGCACCATGCGGCGCAGGCGGTCGAGCGCCTGCTCGTAGAGGGAAGCGGGGGATGCCGTCCGCGTGGCCCGCACGGTCTGGAAGAGCCCACCCCCCGATCGGGCGATCTCGAGGTAGGAGACCCCCCGCACCTTCTGTTCCACCTCCCGTTCGCGGCTGCCGGCGAAGACCAGGTGGGTGTGGGCGTCGACCAGTCCAGGAAGCGCGACCCCTCCGGGGAAGTGCCGCGTGGCACCCCCGTGGCGTAGCGTCACCGACGCCCGGGCGCGTGCCGCGGGTCCCACCCACAGGACCTTGCCCTGCGCGATCGCGATGGCCCCCCGGTCGATCCGGCCGAGCTCGGACATGGCGGGTCCGGTCCGGGGGATCGGACCGTCGGCCATCGTGACGACCTCCTCGAATCCCGTGAGGAGAAGATCGGCCTTCACGGTCTCACCGCTGTCGGACGAGGTGCGTCAGGAGGTCGTGGGCCGCTGTCGTGGAAGGAAAGATCTCGCGGGCCTCCTCCTCGAGGGGAGCGACATCCTGGTAGCGGGAGGAGAAGTGGGTGAGGAAGAGGTGGGACACCCGGGCCTCCTGGGCGATCTCGGCCGCCTGGAGGGCGGTGGAGTGCCCCCATTCGTTCGCCTTCTCCGCCAGCTCGTTGAGCGCCGAGGCCTCGTGGATCAGCACATCCACCCCGTGGGCGAGGCGGGTCATCTCCTCGCTCGGGGCCGTGTCCCCGGAATAGGCGACGGACCGTCCCGGCCGGGGGGGGCCCATGACCATCTCGGGCGTCACCCGGTTGCCGTTGGGGAGGGTCACGGCGTCCCCCCGCTCCAACGTGGCAAAATCGACTCCCCGGCATCCCAGCTCACGGGCCTTCTCTCCGTCAAAGCGGCCGCGCTTGGTCTTCTCCTGTATCCGGAACGAGAGCGCGGGTACGGGATGGTCGGCGCGGGATGCCCGCAGGGTGTATCCCCCCAGGTCGACCTCGTCCCCGGGGGCGACCTCATGGGGGATGACGTCGAACTTGCGGGTGAAGTAGCCCATGTTCATCACGAGATCGACGAACTTGCGCGCGTCGCGGGGCCCGTAGATGTCGAGCGGCTCCGAGCGATTGTTGAGGCCCATGCTCTGGATGAGGCCGGGCAGGCCCAGGAAGTGGTCGCCGTGGAAATGGGTGATGAAGATGCGGCGCACGCGCATGAAAGAGACCTTGCTCTGGAAGAACTGGCGCTGGGTCCCCTCCCCGCAGTCGAGGAGCACTACCTCGCTCTCCATGTCGAGCGCGATCGCGCTCGCGTTCCGCTCCTTGGTGGGCCAGGACCCGGCCGTGCCGAGGAACGTGATCTCCATCAGGACCACTGGACGGGTTCGACGCGCTTCGCTTCCGTGAGGATCTTCCCCACCTTCTCCGGGAGCAGGACGACGTCCTCCTTGTGCAGCTCGACCGTGTCCCCCTCGCTCACGACGAACGGGAGACCGTCGGCGAGGACCCGCACGACCACCTGGGGCGGGGGGGTCGCGAGAGGGGCGGGCTCCGGGGCCCGCGGGCTCGGGGCGGACGCCGTCGCGTTTCCGGGCACGGGAGGGGGCGGTGCCGCGTGATGGCTCTCGAGATAGGGGGTCATCCGTTCTCGGAAGGCGGTGAGCTCCTGGACGGACTTGTCGAACAGCATCTGCTCCTCCGGGAGGAGGTTCTCGGGCTCGGTGCCCACCACCACGGCCTGGACCGCGAGGGTGGCGACCTTGCTCATCCTCCAATCCATGATGTCCCGGGCATGGGCCTTCGCCCGCTGGTACTGGGAACGGTAGAACTCGACCTTCTTCGAGGTCGGGTTCGTGTGGAGCTCCTTCTCGAGCATTTCCCGGAGCTCCCCCAGGAACTGCTGGGTGGAGGTGTAGAAATCGGGGGAGATCTTCGAGAGGCCCTTCGTGCTCCCTTCGAGCCGACGCTGATCGAGCAGCCGCGGGTAGTAGTCATCGGAACCGGCCATGGAAAGGAACGAAGGGAGGGGAGGAGCGGGGGCGGTAAAAGGCTGTCGCCAGCCTCGCGTGGAGTTGCCCTCCACGCCCGCGGCTCGACACGCTGGGAGGTCGTCCGCCCGTCGGGAACGGCCGGAGACAGCCTATATAGCCCCGCTGACCCCTTCCAGGAGTCTCGGGGAACCTCCCGGAGCGTCTGATGGTCGACCGCGAGTCATTTCGCCAATTCGTGCGGCTGCTCTCCTCGATCGAGGACCGGGTCCGGGGAGGCCGGGTGCTCATCCTCGTCGAAGGGGAGCGGGACCGGACCTCCCTGCTCGCGTTGGGCCTGCCCCACCATGGGATCCGGGTCCTGAACCAGGGGGTGTCGCTGGCGTCGCTCGCGGAGTCGCTGTCCGAGGAGGGTAACGAGGTGATCGTGCTCACCGACTGGGACTTCACGGGAGGCCGCCTCGCACGCCGCCTCTCCGACGTCCTCCACGGGTGCGGGCTCAGGGTGGACACCGAGACCCGTCGACGGATCGCGCGGGCCACCTGGCGGGAGGTCCTCGAGGTCGAGAACCTCTCGGGATGGGCGGAGCGGGAGTCGGCTTCCCTGAAGGAGCCTCTCATCGCCGGCCCGCTCGATGCGGGCGGGCCCTGAGCCGCCACCGGGACCCGTGGGTCAGCGACGCAGAACCTCTTCCAGGAGCTCCGGGAAGGAGCGCACGATCGTACAGCCGCCACCGGCCGCGAACTCCCGCTCTCGTTCCGGGACGTTCTTCCCGGGCCAGACGACCCCGACGAAATCCACGGAGGCGTCGCGCGCGCAGGTGAGGTCCAGGGCCCGGTCCCCGATGTAGGCCGCCCGGTGGCCCGGGACCCCCATCCGCTCGAGGACGTTCCAGAGGCTCCGGGGATCGGGCTTGCGGGGGCCCGGGGTGTTGCGGGTGCTGACCACCGGGAAGAAGCGTCGGAGCCCGGTCTGTTCGAGGGCCGCCGTCGCGAAGGGCTCACAGCTGCGGGTGAGCAGCCCGAGAGCCAGTCCGGCCCCTGCCATCTCGGCGAGCGTCTCTTCGGCGCCGGGGAGCACGTGCACCCCCGATAGCGCTGCGAGCTCGATCCGGTCCAGCCGCTCCTCGAGCTCCTCCTCGTAGGTCCGGACCTTCTCTGGGGCCCGGGGGCCAAGCCACTCGTGGACGGCGGCCGACATCTGGTAGAGGAACCGCTTCCCCTCCAAGCTCTCCGTGGGAACTCCCAGCCCCGCGGCGATCTCCCGGGCGGCCTGATGCATCGCCGCGAAGTCCATCGGGGAGTCGATCAGCGTCCCGTCCATGTCGAAGACCAGCCCCGCGTAGCGCGCGCCGTTCCCGCCCATGGCCGATACCCCCGGGTGCGTCAGCGGAGGCGAGCAGATGAGCCTTCCCGGAGGTCCGAGGAGAAGCCTCGGGCAGGCGAAGTGGCTTGCCCCCCTACGGGTAGAGCTTCCCCTACGGGACGGCCTTGACGTGCACCCGCAGTCCGAGCTTGCGGTTCGCGCGGCGGGAGGGGCGCATCCGTTCGGCACCCTTACCCTTCCAGCGGAGCCCGCGTCCCTTGCGGCCGGCGCTGGTCAGGCCACGGTAGGCGCGCCCTCTCTGGGCCGGGTTCAGGATCCAGTTGATCCGGGGGTCGGCCTGGATCGAGGGGTTCGAGCGGTCCACGAGGATGACCTCGTAGAACCGGTCCTTGCCGTCCTCTCCAACCCAGTACGAGTTGAGAACTTCGAGGTTCGGGTAGTGCTTCTGGGCGCGTTCCTCGGCGATGCGCTGGATCGACTTCTGGAGCGTCATCCGGAGGATACCCTTGTGCTTGGGCCGCCGTCCGGCGATGATGTGCCGCTTGCGCTGGCCGCCACGGCGCACGCGCACCCGGCTCATGAGGTAGCCCGGCTTGGCCCTCCATCCGAGGGCGTGGGCTCGGTCCAGGCGGGTGGGGTGCTCGAGCCGGATGACGGCGGGGAGCTGGCGCCAGGTGAAGACGCGTTCCCGGCGGCGGGCCGCGGCCTCGTCGCCCAAGGTCTTCTGGAACGTCTCGGCGTACCGTTTGAACGTGGAGGTGCTCATGGAACTGATGCTGGAGCGGGGGGGCGAATCACGCTCGGGTTAAAACCTTACCTCTCCCCCCATCCGGGCGTTCCGGGGTGAAGCTCGGGCCGCCCCTCGGGCCCGAAGAGCGTGGGGGATGCGACCACCTTGGGCCGGGTCAGGCGGTCGATCGCCGACCGCAGGCTCTCGCCGGCGTCCTTCGTGATCGGCGCCCCGTGCCCGGGGAAGACCGCCTCCACCTTGAGACCGGTGAGCTTCCGGAGCGACCGCGCGGCCGCCTCCGGGTCGTAGCTCGTGGAGGGCTTGGAGAGGGCCAGTCGTCCGGACGGGCTCGTGACGAGGGCGTCGCCCGTGAAGAGCAGGCCCCGTGCCTTGTGGTAGAAGGCGACGCTTCCCGGGGTGTGGCCGGGCAGGTGGTACACGGTGAACGGGCCCACCGTGGTCCCATCCTCGAGCTTGGTGTTCACCTGGACCTTGTGCGGGTGGAAGAGGATGCGCACGAAGAGGGGCGCGACCGCGGGCGCGTGAGCCTCGATCGAGGGGGCGTCCATGCGGTGGGCGGCCACCGGCGCCTCGGAGAGCCAGCGGAGCTTCGCGGCCCCTCCGATGTGATCGGGATGCTGGTGGGTGATCAGGATCCCCCGGATTCCCTGGGGCTTTACGCCGGCGCGCTCGAACGCCTGCAAGACGGGCCGGGCGTTGCCGGGGAAACCGGTATCGATCAGATAGTGCCCCTCCGCTTCGTGAATGACGTAGGCGTTCGCCACGCTGTGGATCACTCCCACACTGTCCAGGACGGGGGATCCGACCAACTTGGAGGGGGGCGAGGGGGTAGCCTGCATCGGGACCTCTGTCGGGCCCGATGCAAGAGAGGTTTTCAACTTTCGGATGGACCGTCCGGGGGTGGGGGGGGCCGCCTTCCTTCGCGTCCCCGCCCAAAAACCGGAAGAGGGCGGATGTACTATCCCCGACCAGCAGGTCGGAGATGGCTCCCATATCCCCCCGTAAGTTGGAGACCCGCAAGTTTGGGAAGACCGGACTCGAGATCACCCGCATCGGCCTGGGTACCTGGGCGATCGGGGGAGGTGGTTGGGCGTTCGGCTGGGGCCCCCAGGCGGACAAGCCCTCGGTGGAGGCGATCCACCGTTCCCTGGAGTCGGGGATCAACTGGATTGACACGGCCCCCGTCTACGGGACGGGCCACGCGGAGGAGGTCGTGGGGGGGGCCATCGCAGGGCGCTCCCCGGCCCCGTACGTGTTCACCAAGGTCTCGCTCCTGTGGGACTCCCGGCGGAGGGTCCGGTCCTCGTTGAAGGCGGAGTCAATCCGCCAAGAGGCCGATGCCAGTCGACGGCGCCTCGGTCTCGACGTGCTCGACCTCCTTCAGGTGCATTGGCCCAATCCCGAGGAGGACATCGAGGAGGGATGGCGCGCGCTCGCCGGGCTCAAGGACGAGGGCAAGGTGCGCCACATCGGCGTCTCGAACTTCTCCGTGGAGCAGATGGAACGGGCGGCGGCGATCGCCCCCGTGGAGACCCTCCAGCCTCCCTACTCCCTAGTCCACCCCGAGGTCCAGGACGAGATCCTCCCCTACGCGAAGCAGCACGGGATCGGGGTGATCGTCTACTCCCCCATGGCATCGGGACTGCTCGGCGGCACGATGACGGCGGAGCGGGTCCAGGCCATGGCTCCCGACGACTGGCGGCGCAAGGACCCCGAGTTCAAGGGCGCCCGGCTCCAGCGCAACCTCGCCTTGGCGGCGTTGCTCGCGGAGATCGGAAAGGAGCACCACGCCTCCGCCGGAGAGGTGGCCATCGCCTGGACCCTCCGGAACCCGGCCGTGACGGCCGCCATCGTGGGCGCGCGGAGCGCGCCGCAGGTCGACGGCTTCCTCCACGCGAGCGAGGTCCGGTTGACCCAGACCGAGGTGGACCGGCTGGTCTCCTTTCCGTAGCGACCTCGGTCGCACCTGGCGGCCCACCCCCGAAAAGGACAATAAGCGGGCTCCCTAGAGGGGACCCGGTATCTCCGGTGAAGCTCCTCTTCGTCCACGCAGACCACCTGGCCTTCGAAGCGCGAAAGCCCGCCATCAAGTCCCCCCCTCCGCTCACGCCCGAGACCGCCCGGGGCGAGGCCAAGGAGGCCCTGGTGGTCTTCTTCTCGGTCGAGGAGCAGGACGCCACGGGAGGGGATGAGCTCGCCCGGAAGGCCATCGCCGAGGTGGCGGACGTCCTCTCGCAGGTCAAGGCGGAGCGGGTCGTCCTCTATCCCTACGCCCACCTCTCGAACCGTCTCGCGAAACCCCCGGTGGCGCAGGACATGGGCGAACGCCTCCGGAACGCGGCCTCCAGCCTCGGGGTGCCGGTGTCCTCGGCCCCCTTCGGGTACTACAAGGCCTTCACGCTCCAGGCGAAGGGGCACCCGCTCTCCGAACTCTCGCGAACGGTCTCCCTGGACTCCCCGGCAGCTCCCGCCCCCCCGGCCGGGGCTCCCAAGTCGGTCCAGAAGGAGAGCGAGGCGCTCACCCAGGAGAAGAAGCTGGTGAGCTCCTGGCACATCCTCACCCCGGATGGTACGCTCCACAAGGCCTCCGAGTTCGACACGTCCCAGGACCCCGGGTTCCGTGCCTTCTTCGCCTACGAGACCGAAGGGAAGCGGGCGGTGGGGGAGGAGCCTCCCCACGTGCGGTTGATGCGGTCGATGGAGCTCGTCGACTACGAGCCCGGCTCGGATGCGGGCAACTTCCGGTGGTACCCGAAGGGCCAGCTGGTCAAGCGGCTCCTCGAGGAGAAGGTGTCGAGCGTCGTCAGCCAGCTCGGCGGGATGCGGGTCGAGACCCCCATCATGTACGACTACGAGCACCCGGCGCTGAAGAAGTATCTCAACCGGTTCCCCGCGCGGCAGTACGTCCTGCAGTCGGACGACAAGGACTTCTTCCTCCGCTTCGCCGCCTGCTTCGGACAGTACCTCATCTTCCACGACATGGTGATCGGCGAGCGCGATCTCCCCGCCCGCCTCTACGAGCTGACGCACTACTCCTTCCGCCGGGAGCAGTCGGGTGAGCTCTCCGGGCTCCGGCGTCTCCGGACGTTCACCATGCCGGACATGCACACCCTCGTCTCGGACGTGGAGGGGGCGAAGGCCGAGTACCTTCGCCAGTTCGAGGCATGCAAGCAATGGGTGGACGACCTCGGGATGCAGTTCCACGTGGCCATCCGGTTCGTGCGTTCCTTCTTCGACGAGAACCGGGAGTTCGCCACCTCGCTCGCGCGCATCATCGGGCGACCCATCCTGCTCGAGCTGTGGGAGGACCGTTTCTTCTACTTCGTCATGAAGGCCGAGTTCCATCCCCTCGACACCCAGGGACGGGCCGCGGCGCTCGGCACGGTCCAGATCGACGTGGAGAACGCGGAGCGCTTCGAGATCCACTACTCGGCGAGCGACGGGACGCGGAAGACCCCGATGCTCCTCCATGCCAGCATCTCGGGGGCGATCGAACGCAACGTCTACGCCCTGCTCGAGGACCAGGCGGGGAGGATGGCGAAGGGCGCGAAGGCGCAGTGGCCCTTCTGGCTGGCTCCCACCCAGGTCCGTTTCCTTCCGGTGAGCGACCCGCACAACGCCGGGGCGGAGAAGCTGATGAACGAGCTGGTCGCCCGCACCGGCGTCCGGGTGGACCTCGACGACCGCGTCGAGGGGATCGGGCGCAAGATCCGCGACGCGGAGCGGGAGTGGGTCCCGCTGGTCTGCGTCTTCGGGGAGAAGGAGGAGGCGAGCGGCAAGCTCGCCGTCCGGTCGCGGGATGGGCCCCAGGTGGAGATGTCCCTCGACGAGCTCTGCGCGGCCGTCACCCAGCGGCAGGGACACAACCCGATGTTGCCGCTGGCCCTCTCCGCTCGCCTCTCGCAGCGCCCCATCTTTCGCGGGTGACGCCGTGCCGGAAGACCCCCCCCCGCCGGAGGCTTTCTTCGGAAAGCACGCCGCGGACTACCGGGTCAACCCGAGCCACGCCCACGGGTCGGACCTCGCGATCCTCCTCGAGCGGCTGAAGCCGTCACGCCACGAGCGCCTCTTGGACGTCGGTACGGGGACCGGGCACACGGCGCTGGCCCTCGCACCCCTGGTGAAGGAGGTGGTGGGGGTCGACGTCACGGAGGAGATGTTGCAGGAGGCGCGGGGACTGGCCCGGGAGCGCGGGATCACCAACGTGGTCTTCGAATCCGGGAATGCGGAAGAGCTCCGCTACGGCCCGGACACCTTCGATCTCGTGACGACCCGCCGGGCCGCTCACCACTTCTCCTTCCCCGAGCTCTTCGCGCGGGAGGCCCGCCGGGTCCTGAGGCCCGGGGGGCGTCTCGGCGTGGTGGACATGTGCCCGCCGCCGGGCGGGGAGGATCTCCTCAACCGGCTCGAACGGTTGCGCGACCCGACCCATCGCCGCGCATTGACCGACGGGGAGTGGCGTGACGTCCTCACCCGGAACGGCTTCGAGGTGGCGAGCCTCGACATCCAGCAGGAGCACCTTCCCCTCGAGGCCTGGCTCCGCCCCGTGGCCCTGGGAGGGGTGGAGGAGCAGGCGGTGCGGCAGGCGCTGGCGGGTGCCACGGCGGCCGAGCGGGCCGCGCTCGAGGTTCGCGAGGTGGCCGGGAAGGTGGAGGGATTCGTCAAGCGGCGCGTCATCCTGATCGCCCATCCTTCCGGGCTCCGCGCCCAACCTGCCGGGTGAGTCCGCGCTCCTAATCCTCCCGCGGTCCGTCCTTGAGGTGCAACCGCCCCAGGTCCGTGCCGTCGAGAAGGTAGGCCCTCGCTTCGCCGGTGGAAAGGAACCGGTGCACGAGGAACGTCCGGCTCCGCCGCGGGCGCTCCTGGTTCAGCGCCTCGCTGGAGCAGAGCGGGTTGAAGGCGGGAAGGATGATGACCTCGGTGGCCCGGAAGGGCCGCGGGCCGCCCGGCTTGACCCGGACCCAGCAGGGCACCTTGCCCGGGGCCAGTCGGTATCCCGGATGGAGATGGCCGGCCACCAGGGTGGCGGCCCCCTCGAGGATCTCCGGGGACGGCCAGGCGTGTCCGTGGAAGTAGCCCACCCCGTCGCGCAGGAGTCCCCGGCTCAGGGTCAGGCCGACCGAGGAAGGGAGCCATCGCGAGAGACCGATGTCATGGTTGCCGGGACAGACCTCGACCCGCAGCCCGGCCCCGAGCAGGGTATCGAAGAAGAGGCGGAGCTCCCGTCGCGTCTGCGGCGGTGCGCCGAGGATGGGTTCCTTGAGGTCGCCCAGGAGTAGCACCCGGCCGGACCGCGTCTGGCGCGCCGCCCCGATCAAGCGCTCCGCGAGGAAGGTGGGGCCCCCCACCATCTCGACCCCGGTCTGGCCCTCCGCCCGGGACAGGCCCACGTGCACGTCCGAGGCCACGAGGGTCCTCGGCTTCCCCTCGACCACCAGGACCGGCATCCCCGGCAGGGGTCGGACCCGAGGTGCCTTTCCCGAGATCTTCTGAGCGCTCATCTCCTGTGCTCGGACAGAGGGGACCATGGTCCGCCCGTCGCTGTCCCCACCGAGACCCTGGCCCCTATTCATCGTGAACGGCCCACCTCGGAGGCTCCCATGCCGGGAACCGTCGCACGGTTCTCGGAGACAGGGGAGCCCGTTCGCATCCCTCGCGCGAACTCACGGACCATCGGGGGGGCGATACGCCAGCGTAAGGAGGTGTCCCCCCTCGCGAATGACCCGGGCATCGCTCCCGAGCCGCTCCTCCCAGAGCAGCAGGGGCTCTATGCCGACCTTGCTGCGCGACGACAATTCCGCGATGCGTTCGGGATCCCCTCCCAGGAGGGGTGCCACCACCTCTTCCTCCATGATGTGGAGGCCGGTGTTCTCGAGGCTCGATCGAACGACACCGATGTCCAGGAGCCGGAAGTGTGAGGCCTTCGCGCGGGCTGGGGGAGGGGGCGCGAAACCTGCGGCGAGGACTTCCTCGACACGCTGCGGGGTGGGTGGCTGGAGGAGCCATCTCTCGAGCTCGTGGGAGTCCCGCGAGGACGCGACGAGGGTCCGGAGCACCGGTGAAGTGGTCTCGAGCACGAGGTATCCTCCCTTTCCGACCGCATCGCCCAGGTTGGACAGGATCCGTCCCGCTCCCTCCTCCCCGAATCCCAGGACGTTCCCCAGAGCAACGACCGTCGCGAAGGCGCCGCTCTGCAAGGGGAGCCAACGGGCGTCCCCTACGACATAATGGATGCTCCGCCGGGAGTCGCGCCCGAGTCCGCGGTCGCGCGCGGAATCCAGCATCCCCCGGGACGCATCGAGCAGCACGAGCGGGTCGGCGCGGGGAACGAGCAGCGGGGTGAAACGCCCGGGCCCGGGGCCGACCTCGAGCGTGGCGCCTCCCGGTCCTGCTTGCCGCTGGAGGGCCCGCTGGAGGAAGCGCTCCCGTAGCCGGCGCAGGAGGTCTCGGTGAGGGGTCCCCTCGTACCGGTCCCACTCCCGACGCACCTCGAAGTCTCCGAAGGAGCGAAAGCGGGAAGGTCCCTGGGCGGGTCCCGGAGCGCTTCGTTCGACCCTCCGGACCGGCGGCCTTCCTCCCCTCGACATTCGCCGAAGCTAGCCAACAACTCCAAATAGCCATCGGTACCTCACTTAAGACGATGCGCTCCCACGCGAACCCCCGCCAGGAAACGCTCGAGCGGACAGCAGACCTGCTGCGGAAGTCCGGGTTCTACCTCCTCGACCTGCAGACGTTCCGCCCGCGTTCCTTCGATCTCCTCGGACGTAGGGACTCCCTCCTGCTCCTCATCAAGGTCCTGAAGAACGTCGACGCCCTCGGAGAGGAGGGCGCGGCCTCCCTGCAGAACATCGCCTGGATGATGCGCGGTTTCCCGCTGCTGGTCGGCACCACGTCGGGGAGCCAGCCACTCGAGAACGGGGTCGTCTACAACCGCTACGGGCTGTGCATCATGACCTTCGAGACGATGGAGGACTACCTCATTAACGGGGTCCCCCCGTTCCTCTTCTCCAGCCCGGGCGGCATCTTCGCGCGGATCGACGGGCGCCGGCTGAAGGCCCTGCGGGAGGAGCACCTCGTCTCGCTCGGGGCGGTCGCGGACGCCGTGGGCGTCTCCCGCCGCACGATCCAGCTCTACGAGGAGGGTGCGGGCGCCGAGGTCGAGGTCGTCGAGCGCCTGGAGCGCTTCTTCGGAGCACCCCTGGCCACTCCCATCAACCCCTTCGGCGATCGCGGCTCCGGTCGGGCACGGGAAACGTCCGAATCCGAACCCGGACAGGAGGAGACGACGGACCGCATGACGGAGTCTGTGGTGGCCGAGCTGGGAGGACAGGGGTGGAGGGTCCGCCTCGTCTCCCGCGGTCCCTTCGACGCGCTCGCGCGGCCGGAGCATCATGCGGCCGAGCTGCTCGTCATGGGGGTGGGCGACCTCGAGAATGCGGCCCGGCGTGCCCGGTGGCTCCACGACATCGCCCGGGTCGCCGAGGGCTGGTCCCTCTTCGTGGTCCCCGAGCTCCGATCCCATGAGAGCATCGAGGGAACGCCCCTGGTCGCGGTCAACGAGCTCAAGCGCCGGCGCGATCCGGAGAGCCTCTTCGAGCTGATCGAGGAGCGCTCGGACTGGTAGGGGCGCCGTGCGGGTCGCCCTTCTTCCGGGCCTGGTGCTCATCGGCGCCGTCCGTGGTCCGGTCGAAGAAGGAGAGGCCGTGGTCGCGGAGATCGAGCGCCGGGACCCGCGTCGGATAGCGCTCGATCTCGCCCCCGAGGAGCTCTACGGGCTGAAGGAGCATTTCGGCACGGGCGATTCCGAGCCACTTGCCCCGTTGCTCCAGACGGAGGTGGCCCTCGCCGTGGCCCTCACCGCCTACGGAGAAGTACGGATGCCCTCCCCTTCCTTCGTCGGCCCCGTGCAGTGGGCCCTGGCCCGGGGACGCGAGCTCCTGGCCCTCGAGCCCGACGAGGAGGAGTATTCCTCCCTCTTCCTGGAGAACGTGCGCTACCTCGACCTGGTCCGGAGGGCCCGCGCCGAGCGGTCGCTCCGCCGTTCGCCCCCCCCGGTCGACTCTCCGGAGGCGCTCGCCCTAGCTTGGGAGGACCGCCTCCATCGGACGAAGGGGACGCGGAGAATGCAGGAAGAGCGTCGGACGCGGCTCGCGGTCCGTCTCGCAGCGCTCCGTGCCTCCGCGGGGTCCCAGCCCCTGGTGGCCGTGCTCGACGCGGAGCACTGGGAGCCCGCCGTACAGAGTCTTCGCCGGACGTAGCTCCAGATCCTGAAGCCGCCGCCGGCAGATGTCGGAATGGAGCGGGACGTCCCACATCGGAGAGGGAAGGCGCATCTCCGCACGACGACGGTGCCTGAGTGCAATCTCCCCGCTCGAGCTATCCCTGCCCCCCAGTTGCCTTCTGCCCGGCGTTCGAGCGCCGGTAACCGTTCCGAGGGGGAGCGAGGTCCTCCGGGGTGGGCCCCCCTAGAGGATTCCGCCCAAGGTGGCCTGGTCGAGGAAATCGTTGTCGATCGCCCGGATGCCCCGCTCGATGTCCCGGGGGCGGAGGGTCTGCCATGGGGAACCTTGCAGGGCCGCGCGGAACGCGCTGCGGGCCATGGCCTGCACGGCCAGCTCGCGCAGGATCTCCCGCACCATCTCCTCCAGCGTCGCCTCCTCCTGGGCTTCGAGCTCCCGGTAGGCCAGCCAGAAGAGGAAGTCCCGGTGGAGGTTGTACACCAGGTAGCCCCGGAGCAATTCCCGGGCATCCTCGGTCAGGTGGGGCATGGCGCCCAGCGGCGGGATCAGCCCGAGGGAGTGCCGCGGCCCCCCTTCCTCCCGCATCGAGAACGCCTCCCAACCTTCCGTGCGCGACAGGAACGTGACCGGGCCGTGCTCTTCATCGAAGTAGAGCGGGAGCGCGTCCCACCCTTCCGAGGAGTCGGGGGGATCCTCGGCCGGAAAGTCCTCCTCGGACGGCCATGGGAGGTCGGAGATGACCCGGGCCCGGAGGTCCTCCGCGGCGTCCCAACGATGTGCCCGGAGCAGCCGGGACCGGGTCCGGTCCTCGATCCGGCGTCCTTCCTTCAGCCACTGGTCCAGGGGCTGTCGGGTCGCCTCGGCCAGCACCCGCTCGATCTCACTATCGAGCCCCTGGGGGGGAGCGGACGGAGGTCCGCCGTGGGACCATTGGGAGAGCGGGGCGAGGGAAATCCCGGGACAGGCGAGCACTAGCGTGGCTTGGGGCCGGGACCCGATGTGGACGGAAAGGGGGTACTCCCGGCAGGGGAAGGGACGCGCGGTGTAGACTCCGCATCGGCGATGGTGAAGGTAGGTGCAAGCGCCTCCCTGAGGTCGGGAACGGACGTTGGTGGCTTGCCCGCCCTCATCCTCCAGGAACGATCCCGCGGGGCGGATCTGCAGGAGGTCACGGTGCTCCTGGGGGCTGATGCTGGGGGAGGCGAAGCAGCAGAGCGAGCAGTCCGGGCGGCATGTGAACGCGAACCCGTTCAGGAGCGAGAGCTCCAGCGGCTGGGGGATGCTCAGGACCGCCGCCGATAGCTTCGAGGGATGGGCGCTCACGGTCGTTCCCCCGTGTCCTTCCGGATCACGACGATCCGGTTGGTGTTCGTTCCCTTCCGTCCGTTGTCGACCCCCCAGACCTGGGCGGTCTTGGTGAACTGCTGGCGGTTGATCATGACGAGGCGGGGTCGCAACGATGCCCTCTCGGCGGAGGCCACCACGGCCTCCTCCAGGGGAAGCGCGCCCCCGCGGATCTCTCCCACCTCGAAGGCGATGTGTCCCCCGGGGCGAAGCACCCGGCGCAGCTCGGAGAACGTGTCCGTCATCTTCTGCATCCAGGAGTCGAGGTCGGGGGTCATCGTCAGCGGGATCGAGGCCGGGTCGATCCCGCAGAACCAGAGGCGGAGCCAGTTGTCCTGGGCGTAGTTCACCACATCGAGGAAGGGGGGCGAGGTCACCACCAGCGACACCGAGGAGGAAGGTATCTCCGGGGTGTGGGCCGCGTCCTGGGTCCAGAGCCGGGCACCTCCGGACATCTTCTCCAGGGTCGCCCGGGTGGGCGCGTCCAAGTCTCGAAGGAGCGCCCGGGTCTTGCGGAGGATCCGGGGCCGAATCTCCCGGTACGGGGGAGTCTGGCCCCGGAGCTTGTTGATCCGCTCCTGGGACCGGACCGACACCGCCTGGTTGGGGGGCAAGGTGTACACCGAGAAGAAACCGGGCGAGTGGCCCGTCAGCCGATTCACCGCGACCATGCGGATCCACTGGTCCACGGCGTCCAGTGTCCCCCTCCGTTGCCGACCCAGCAGGTAGTGGCGGAGCGCGAGGATCTCCCGCAAGGTGTCCGAGTGGTAGAACGCGAGCAGGTCGTCCCGGAGCTCCCCGTCCCACTCCATAGGGATCCGCTCGAGCCGTGCGCGGACCTCCTCGAACGTGGGAGGATGGAGCCGGGGCCCGACGAGCACGGCACCCAGCGGATTGATGTCACACCCGGCGGGGACGCGGCCGCGGAGCGCCGCTTCGATGAGGGTCGTTCCCCTCCCCATGAAGGGGTCGTACACGATGTCCCCGGGTCGGGACAGGCGGTCCAAGAAGAATCCCGGGACCTCGGGCTTGAAGCAGGCCCGGTAGGAGATCTCGTGGAGGCTGTTGCCCGCGCGCTGGCGCGAGGTCCAGAACTCGTTCGCGTAGGCAGGGACCGCACCTCGGGAAGCGACCGTCGAAGGCGTCCCCGGCAGAACGGCCGTCGGCCGGCGGAAGGCCTGGAACCGCGCGAGGTCCCGTTCGAGGGCGCCCGGGGCCGCGAGGAGCGGGATCTGTGAGGACAGCGATGAGGTGACGGGAGGCGACGTAGCGGGCATCGGATCGGGATACTCGAGGGGGAGGTTTCCTACAATGGGATAAGGGTATGGGGGCGGATAAGCGAGAGGGATGCGCACTCCTCCAACGCCCCACCCGGCGCTGCATGGGGCGCCCTCCGCGCCGGTCCGACCCAGGACGCGGTCACGCGTTCAGAGGATGCTCTTCCCGTCGATCTCCAGATGGGCCCCCGCGTTGACGACGAATCCGAAGTAGCGGGACGTGTTCTTCCCGCCGGGAAGATGGCCGTTCCCTCCGACGGAGACCGTGATCGCCCCCGCCTCGATGTCCTCGAGCTGGGGGGTGTCGTGGAGCTTGGGGTTGAGGCCGATGCGGAGCTGCCCCGGCTGGTCGCGTCCCTTCCCCCCTCGGCGGTAGGGGCCCTCGAAGAGCGACCCACCCGTGTCGAATTGCTGCGCCACGAGCCGGCCATTCCGGAACTCGAGGACCCCGCCGGTCGCCTTCCCGTCGTCGAGGTAGCTGGATCGGTTCGCCGAGATCCGCCCGTCGGCCACCG
This sequence comes from Thermoplasmata archaeon, assembly GCA_021790425.1. Taxonomy (GTDB): domain Archaea; phylum Thermoplasmatota; class Thermoplasmata; order Lutacidiplasmatales; family UBA184; genus JAJYEA01. Next base: position 87,275 of record JAJYEA010000002.1, read on the forward strand.
ACTCGTCCAGCGCGACGCTCACCGCTCCCGAGGGCAGCGAGGTCATCATCCCGTACGGGCGTTTGCGTTCCTCGGGAGTGATGAGCCCGGCGTTGACCCGGACCGGGCGTCCGAGGAGTCCCAGCGTCAGGTCGGTCCCTTGGTTGTCCCAGATCCGGACCCTGCGACCGCCTTTCAGCGCCTTGGCGATCCGGTCCCCCGTCGTCCGGAGCTTCTCGGGGTCGACCATGGATGCGGCCATCACCTGGTCCCTCCAGCCCTCTTCGTCCACCCCGTATACCTTGGCGAGGCTCGGGTACGGTCGCCCGACCTCCAGCCGTGCTCCACGGAGGCCCGCCTTGGCGGCGGCCTTGTACCAGGCTCCGTTCCACGCGAGGATGCGCTCTTGGCGCTTCACGGGCAGGGTCCCCAATCGCACCTTGTCCCCGGGTCCCCACATGTGGATGTACACGTCGGTCTTGGCGAGGGCGGCCCACTCGTGGCTCGGCGAGGCACCGAAGCTCGCCTCCTCACGGTGGTCCACGGCGTCCCAGAACGACTCCTCGTCCTCGTAGAGCACCAGCGGGTGGGCCTTCAATCGCCGGGCCTCGCGCGCGAGGGCGACGGCCCAGGGCAGCGCGTGGCTCCACCCCTCGATGGTCACATTCTCGCCAGGTCGGACCTTGAGGTTACGGGTCAGTATCGAACGAGCGAACCGCGCCGCTTGCTCCGAGGAGGTGTCTCGCGCCATGCTCCGCGGAGCCCGAGGGAATATTTAGGTTAGTTAGTGGCAATATTGGGTGAGGGCGGCCTCGCCCCTTCGGCTGAGCGTCATCCCCTCTGAGCCCCTTTCCTTCTCCGTGCGTTTGGGTCTGGGACGCTCCGCAGACCCGGGTTTTGCCCGGTCTCGCGGGGGAAAACACGTCAAAGTGCGGCGGAAATCAATGGGCAAACTGTTTTAACATAGGAAGTCCATCGACTCCGCGAATCTATGTCACGATTGGGCGTAGCACAGCGTGCGGAACCGACCGACGACGGCGCGACCGCCAGACCGCGGACCTGGAGCAAGCGGGCCCTCCGGCTGACCCCTGTGGTCCTGACCCTGCTGCTCGCCGCCATCTTCGTGTCCCCCAGTGGGAGCCTCCTCTCCTCCGGGGCCCTTCCTGGTGCCGCCGACCACCCGGCCGTTCCCGCCACCTTCCTCGGCTACAATGTGACGTTCCGGCAGACGGGTCTCCCGTTCGGCACCAACTGGAGCGTGACGCTCAACGGGAGCACGCTCTACTCCACCTACGGTCGCCTCCGTTTCCCGGAGATCCCCAATGGGACCTACCCCTTCACGGTGGTAAACGCTTCTAACGGATACGTTCCCACCCCGAACAACGGCACGGTCACGGTTGCGGGGGTTAGTCCGCCGAACGTCAACATCGCATTCGCTGCTCCGCCGGGTGTCTACTCGGCGACCTTCACCCAGACCGGCCTGCCCTTCGGCACCGCCTGGGGTGTGACCTTCAACGGAACGTACTACGTCTCGAACCGCTTCGGTAACGTCGTGGTCAGCCCGGTGAGGAATGGAAGCTATCTTTGGAACACCTCTGTGTTCGCGGGTCTCTATCCTGTCCCTCCCAGCGGGACCATGAACATCAGCGCGGCGAGCAACACCACCAACGTCGTGTTCGGACCCCTGCCTGGCCACTACACCGTAGCGTTCGCCGAGACCGGGCTGCCGTTCGGTGTCACGTGGTGGGTCACGTTCAACGGTACGGTTTACTCTGGGAACACCTTCACGGGGATCACCATCAACAGTGTGGTCAACGGGACGTACTCGTGGAATGTCTCGTATACCGGCTATTCCGCGGTGCCTTCCACAGGCCCGATGGTCATCAACGGGACGGGGAACAACACGAACATCGTCTTCACCCCCATCCCCGGGGAGTACGCGGTCGCATTCACAGAGGGCGGGCTTCCCTTCGGGGTGACCTGGTGGGTCACCTTCAACACCACCGTCTACTCCGGGAACACCTTCACGGGGATCACCATCAACGGCGTGGTCAACGGCTCGTACTCCTGGAACGTCTCGTACGCGGGGTACACTGCGACCCCCGCCAACGCCACGATGTCCATCAACGGGACGGGCACCACCACGGCGATCACCTTCACCGCCATACCCGGAGAGTACCTTGCCTCGTTTACCGAGGGCGGTCTACCCGGGGGCACCACCTGGGCCGTCGTCTTCAACGGGACGACGCACTCCGCCACCTCGCCCGGAGCGGTGCAGATCACCGGAGTCAAGAACGGATCCTACGCGTGGAGCGCCGTCCCCGTCCCGGGCTACTCGGCTGCCCCCGCGAGCGGGACCATGAACATCACGGGAGTGGACAACACCACGAGGATCACCTTCACCGCGCTCCTTCCCGGACAGTACTCCGTCGTCTTCGGTGAGATCGGTCTTCCGAGCGGGACCGCCTGGTCCGTGACGTTCAACGGCACGACCCTGTCGTCGAGCGCACCCACCTCGATGATGTTCACCTCCGGCAACGGCAACTGGGGATTCACCGTCGGGAGCGTCACGGGATACTCGGCCTCCCCTGCCTCCGGGACCGTCGCGGTCAGCGGCAAGACGGCGTGGCAGAACATCACCTTCTCCTCGGGCCCGCCCACCTACTCCGCCACGTTCACGGAGAAGAACCTCGCCACCGGCACGAACTGGTCGGTCACCCTCCAGAGCACGACACTGTTCTCGACGACCGCCAGCATCGTCTTCTCGGGGCTCGTGGACCAGACCTACTCCTTCACCGTGGCCTCCTTGGGACGGTGGGCTCCCACGCCCGCCTCGGGGTCGCTCACCATCAACGGCGCCAACGTGCAGCAGGCGGTGAACTTCACCCTGGGACCGATGTCGTACAGCGTCACCTTCGTGCCCAAGGGGTTGCCGGCCGCCCAGAGCTGGTCGCTGAGCCTCAACAAGGTCAGCCAGACCTCGGCCAACGCGGGCAACATCGTGTTCTCCGAGGCGAACGGGACGTTCCCCTTCGTCGTGACGTCGATCACCGGATTCGTCCTCTCGCCCGCCAGCGGCAACGTGACGGTCAATGGGGCCAACCTCCAGCAGAACATCACGGCGGATCGGGCCTACGGCGTGACCTTCACTGAGAGCGGCCTGCCCGCAGGGGGAAGCTGGACCGTCGTCCTGAACGGGGTCTCCACGCCTTCCACCGCGACAACGGCCGTCTTCTCCATGGTGAACGGGACGTACGACTTCACCGTCGCCGGCCCCTCGGGCTACACGGCCACACCCAGCTCCGGCAAGGTCACGGTGAACGGGGCTTCGGCCACTCAGGCGGTCAGCTTCGCGAAGTCGAACTCCGGCACGACACAGAAGTCGACCAACCCCCTCGCCTCGGGCTGGGGATTGTTCGCGGTCATTGCCGTGGTCGTGATCTTGGTGGTCGTCTTGCTCGCCCTGCTCCTGTTGCGGCGGCGGAAGTCCGGCTCGTCGGGACCCTCCGGGCCCTTCACCGAGGACGCCGCGGCCGGTGCCGCGGTGGCGGGCAGTGCGTCCGAGTCTCCGCCCTCGGCTTCCGACGACAACCCCCCCGCTCCGGAGGAATCCAGCTCCGAGACGCCTGCGGCCGAGAGCTCGGACTCCTCCGCCACTCCCTCCGAGGGTGAATCCTCGAGCGAGCCCTCCTCCTCCGGCGACTCCCCTGCCTCCTCGGAACCCAGTTCCGGAGAGGGCCAGTCCTCGGCCGACTCGTCGGAGGACTTCCACGAGTCCAGCCCCTAGGCGAACGAACGTCCTGCGGATCGACCCACCGCGCGGGCGCCCGGCTCAGAGGCCGGGACCGCGATGGTGGCTCATGCGCCGGGGACCGGCGGGCGCCAGCCCGGAGCGACGATAGAGATGGATGGTGTGCTCGAAGATCCTCCGGAGACGGGGGGCCGCGCGGCGCACCGAGCACTGGCGCGCCGTGAGCGCGCCGGCCTCGCCCATGCGCTCCCCCTGTTCGGGATGCGCGAGGACCTGGGCCATCCGGGCCGCGAGGGCCGGCGCTGACCCGGAGCTCACGGCGTAACCGTTCACGCCGTCGTTGACCAGTTCGGAGACGCCTGCGCCCCGGGTGACGATAACGGGCCGGCCGTGGAGCCAGGCCTCGACCGCCACCAGCCCGAATCCCTCCCAGGGAGCGGGGTGGACGAAGAGCGTGCTGGCCCGATAGGCGGCGTGGAGCTCCTCGGTGTTGAGATTCCCGGTGAAGACCACCTGGTCCTCCAGGTGGAGGTCGTGGACGAGCTTCTGGAGATACGCGGACCACGTGGCCGCCTTGGTGGCGCGCCGGCCGTGCCCCAGCGCCTGGGTCGAGAAGCTTCCCCCTCCCGCCAGCACGAGGCGATGGTCGGGGAACCGCCGGCACACGAGCGCGAAGGCCTTCAGCAGCACGTCCTGCCGCTTCACCGGGTCCATCCGGGAGATGGAGAAGACGAAGGGTGAGGCATCGAGCCCGTACTTCTCCCGGAACCGGCGCACCGCCCCGGGGGGCGGGGCACGGTACTCATCCGGATTCAAGTAGGGGTAGACCTGGTAGGCCCGGCCGAGGAACCCCACCCGGATCAGGTCCTCGAGGCCCTGCCGGGTGCTGACCACGATGGCATCGTAGCCCTCCATCATCTTGAGGAAGAAGCGACGCACCGGCTCGGGGTAGCCCCGGAAGTCCATCGGGATGTGCCATCGCAGGAGCGAGGGGGCCGCCGACCCCAAGAGCATCCCCGTCAGGATCTGCTGGAAATCGTTGATGTAGTAGAGGTCGTACTCGCCGAGATGCTCGAGCAGCGGGCGCGCGGCCGTGTAGCTGTAACCGACGAAGGCCCGATACTCGTCCGGGAGCAACCGGGAGGCGCCGGGCCCGTGGAAGGAGCTCCAGACCGACTCCTTGAACCGGCTGTAGAGCTCTCGTTCCGAGGGGTTGAGCTGCACGGTTTCGACCACGTACCCCTCCGAAGTGCGCACCTCGGGAGGGATCCCTGGCCCTCGGAGCGCCACCCATCGAGGGTTGGGGGCGATCCAGTTCCCGGCCCCTTCCGCGAGCAGCGCCCGCATCATGGGGACCACCCCGCCGAACTGAGGCACGTAGTCCTCGCCCAGGCGCCAGATCCCGTCCGGGTGGTGAGGAGCACCCGGGAGGGGGTTGATGGGGGGGGTCTGCGAGCTAAGGCAGAGCTTGATCATCGTGCTCCGGGGCGGTGCCGTTAGCCGTCGAGAGGGTTGGGAATCGACCTCTGCTCGGCCCGGATCCCCATCCAGCATGGGCAGTCCCCACCGTCGTTTGCTGGCATGACTAGGAGAAGGTTTTCCCGGTCAATAGCCTTTCGGAGGAAGGGGTCAAAGCCTCGGTGCAGAGCGCCGCCGCAACCCTTGCGATCCGGTCGCTTCGGCTGGTGGTATCGTAGGCGAGGGAATGTCTGCCGCGAGTCCGCCCGGCACCCGGCCCGCTCTCGCTCCCCAGGGTCTGCTTGGGCCTGCGGTTCGGCGGATCCGGGGCAGCGTAGGGACTCGGCCCCACCCGGTTGGAAGGGGGGGAGGGGGGGTCCCTGACCTGTTCGGTACAAGTTATATGTGCTAATTCCCAATCCTTCCCGTCGGGACAGAGGCCCCGGGGGGGAAACATGTATTCCTACGCGAACAAGAGGATCAAGATCGACGAAGAGTCACCGCGCATCCGGACGGGGGACTTCGGAGAGATCCTGCATTCCTACACCCCTGAACAGGCGATCCTCGAGGCCAAGCGATGCAATCAGTGCCTCATCCCGTTCTGCGCCGAGGCCTGTCCGATCGCCCAGGACGCCCGGGGGTACGTGGGGTTGATCTCGGAGGGCAAGTTCGACGAGGCCGCCCAGATGATCCTGCAGGCGAACCCGCTCGCCACCAGCCTCTGCAAGTCCTGCTACCACTACTGTGAGACCGCCTGCATCCGCGGCAACCGCGCCCTTCCGGTGGCCATCCGCCACCTGAAGCGCTCCGCGCTGGAGTACGGTCGATCGGACCTTTCCTACGCGCCGCAGGCCCCGCTCCACCTCAAGATCGCGGTCATCGGAGGGGGCCCCGCGGGCATCATGGCGGCCTGGGAACTGGGCATCCGCGGCTACACGGTGACGGTCTTCGAGCAGGATGAGCTCCTCGGTGGCCAGATGGGAGCCATCCCGCGCTACCGCCTCGACGGGTCCGAGCTCGACACCGACGTCGCCCGCCTGCGCAACCTCGACGTGACCTTCCTGCGGGGACAGAAATCGGGGGTCGACTTCACCCCCGAAACGCTGCTCCAGGATGGCTACGAGGCCGTCTACGTGGCCATCGGGACGAGCGCCCACCGCGACCTCAAGGTCCCGGGGGAGGAGCTCCCGGGGGTCTATCCCGCTCTCGAGTTCCTCAAGGACACCAACCGCGGGCTCAACGTACCGGTGGGCAAGCGGGTGGTGGTCATCGGCGGAGGTGACGTTGCGATGGATGCGGCGCGGACCGCCAAGCGGCTCACGCAAGGCGGCGAGGTGATCGTCGCGTACCGGCGGAGCCGCGAGGAGATGCCGGCCGAGAAGGAGGAGGTTCACGAGACGGAGACGGAGGAGGTCCCCTTCCTCTTCCTCCACGCCCCCCTCCGGATCATCGGGAAGGGCCATGTCGAGGGGATCGTCATGCAGAAGCTCAAGCTGGGTCCGCCGGACGCTTCCGGCCGCCGGGCCCCCGTGCCCATCCCGGGCTCGGAGGTCACCATCGCCTGCGACGCGGTCATCTCCTCGGTCGGGCAGATCCCGGACCTCGCCGGGTTCTCCAAGAAGTTCGATTTCACGGTCGGTTCCCAGGGTGCGCCCGAGGGAAAGGGAACCGGATTCGCGACCGGGGTCGAGGGAGTCTTCGCCTCCGGAGGCAAGTCGATCGTGTTCGCCATGGCCGCGGCGAGCCGCGCCGCGGAGCAGATCGACCTCTACGTGAGCCAGAAGCATGGCCTCAGCCCCCACCCACGCCCGGACCCCTTCGGGGGCCCCCAGCCGGTGCCCCGTCCCTCGGGCTTCGAGGGCGCGAGCTGGCACTTCTAGGCGCCCTTCCCCGAAGGAGGTCGCTCAGCCCTCGAGCTGCGCGAGTGCGGCGTCCAGGACCGCGATCCCGCGGTCGATCTCTTCCCGGGTGACGATCAGCGGGGGGGCGATGACGAGGTGGCTCACCCACCCCATCACGTAGATCCCGCGCTCGAGTGCGAAACGGGTGATGTTGTCGATCGCGAGGGGTCGGCCCCGGAACTTGTCCTCCTCGGTGTTGAGCGGCTCGCGGGTGGTCCGGTCGCGGACGAGCTCGAGGGCCCAGAAGAGTCCCATCCCGCGGACCTCGCCCACGGAGGGATGCTTCGCTTGGAGGTCGCGGAGCTTCTGCCCAAGATACTCTCCCATCTCCCGGGACCTCTTCATCAGATCCAGCCGCCGGTACTCGGCGACCGCGGCGGGGACGGCCGCCAGGCTCACGGGGTGGGCCTCGTAGGTGTGGCCGTGGGGGAAGTAGTGCTCCTCGAAGTGCTCCGCGATGGCCCGGCTGGTGGCCGTGATGCCCAGGGGGGTGTAGGCGGCGGTCGAGCCCTTGGCGGTGGTCAGTATGTCCGGCACGACGCCCCAGTGATTGGCGGCGAACCACTCCCCCGTGCGCCCCCAGCCCGTCATGACCTCGTCGAGGATCAGGAGCACGCCGTGCTTCGCGGTCACTTCGCGCAACCGGGGCAGGTAGCCGTCGGGCGGCACGATCACGCCGTTGGTGCCGACGATGGGCTCGACGATCACCGCCGCGACGTCCGACTCGTGCGCGATCATGTACTCGATGTAGTCGGCGCAGGCGAGGTCGCAGGCGGGATAGGTCTGCTTGAGGGGACAGCGATAGCAATAGGCGTCAGGCGCGAAGATGACCCCCTCCGCCTTGCTGGAACCCTCGGCGGGCCAGCGCCGGAAATCCCCCGTGGCGGCGATCGAGCCCGCGGTGGACCCGTGGTAGCTCCGATACCGGGAGATGATCTTGCGCTTTCCCGTGTACGCCCGTGCAATCTTGAAGGCGGCCTCGTTCGCCTCCGTCCCCGAAGTGGAGTAGAAGAACTTGTCCAGCCCGGGTGGCATCACCCCGAGCAGGGCCCGTGTCGCCTCGGCCCGGACGGCCAGGGTGAACGACGGGTTCAGGTAGGGGAGGCGTCGGACCTGCTCTGCAACGGCGTCCGCCACCGCCCGGTTGCTGTGGCCGAGGTTGGAACAGACGAGCTGAGAGGAGAAATCGAGATAGTCTTTCCCCGCGGCATCGGTGAAGGTGCATCCCTCGGCCCGGACGATCTCGAGCGGGGTCCAGCCCTTCTGTTTGCGCCAGGTGCCGTAGGTGTTCTTGCGGGTGATCTCAACAGTGTCGTTTGCGGGGTTCATGGCTGCCCGCGCCCGACACCTCCTTTGACTATGACCATTTCGAAGTGACCATCCTCGCGGACGTCCGAGTCGATGCGGTGTCCCCTGCGCTCCGCCCAGGCCCGGACATCGATACGGCTGGGGACGTCCGCCACCCAGGCCCGGACACGAGACCCGTTCGGCATGGGCCCCAGGACGGTCTCGAGAACTGCCAAGACCCCCTTGCACTCCTTCTTCGTGCCGTCGATCAGGCGGAGGGGTGCTTCGCCCGCACCCTCGGCGGGCCCCGGTTCACGCAGCTTTGGCGGTTCCGCGGGCCTTCGAGAAGACATCGATCTCTCCGCTGAGGCGTTGCTCGAGGGCCTGCTTGATCCGCTCGACCGCGGGCGCTGCCACCTTGCCGCCGTACCGGTCCCCGTTGGTGCAGACCGCACCGCGGACACCGACGATATCCGGGTTGATGCGGGCCAGGGCGTCCATGTCGGACATCTTGAGATGGCCGGAGAGGGCGGTGCTCATGCCCGCCTCCTTGCCTTCCAGCACGAGGGACTTCAGGGTGGGCTCGTCGATGAAATCGAACAGGTTCCGTCCGTCCTTCGTGAGGGTGTCGATGAGGACGCCGTCGCTCTTGCTCTCCTTCCCGAGCTTGATCACGAGCTTCGGGTCGATGCCGCCGGGGAAGAGGACGCTGTCCGCGAACGTGGCCGCGATGAGCTTGGTCTGCGAGCCTTCGAGTGCCCGCCGGCTCTCCTTGAGGATGTCGAGCGCCATCCGGTAGTCCGACTGCACGAAGCCCACCTTGACGGAGGTCGCCTTCAGCATGGCGGCTCCGTAGACGGCCATCGCCACGGTGCCCGGCTGGTTCGGAACGACACCCAGCGTCACGCTGACATGGATCTTCTTAGGGAATGCCTTGCGGACCTCACGAACGACCGGGGGAAAGTTCGACCCCACGAGCGCTTCCTGCAGGTTTTTGACATCGACAATGTCCGCACGCCCCTTGACGGCTTCTCGGGCCTCGGCCAGCTCCTGGACGCTCACCATCAGCATCATACCCGGCGACCTTGGGAGTTCACGGTAGCTTATCTGTATAAAGCTTTGGGAGACCGTGCCTCTTCACCCTGAAAACGGTGGGCAAAACCGCGTGCGGGAGAAGCCCTCCGGGCGGTCATTTTCGCACAGCGTTTCCCCCTCGGATGGGGACGAAGACGCCCGATGCGGACGGGCGTCTTGCTTCGCCCTCGGTGCGCATCCGGGATCCGTCTACTCGGAGTAGCGGAGGGCCTCGGCCGGAGGGAAACGGGAGGCGCGGTAGGAGGGACCCCCCGTCGCGACCAGCGTGAGCGCGTAGCTGAGTCCCACGATCAGCGCGAGGTTCTCCCAGGGGATGGCGAACGTGAAGAAGCCCCCGGCGACCTGGGAGATGTCGTAGGAGAGCAAGAGGCCGAGGAGCACGCCGATACCGATCCCAAGGAGCGCGAGGAAACTGTACTCCATCAGGAAAGCGGCCAGGACCTGGCTCCGCCGGAAACCCATGGCCCGGATCATCCCGATCTCGCTCCGACGTTCGACGATCGCCCGCAGGGAGAGGATCCCGATCGCCGCGATCCCCACGATGAGCCCCAGGGCCACGAAGATCTCCAGGAGGTCGAGGAAGGCAAGGAGGAACTGGAGACCCGAGCTGAAGACCTGCTGGAAGTCGAGGAGCTGCAGCCCGTAGGGATAGAAGGCCCGCTTGAGGTCGTAGATCACCTGCTGCGGATTCGCGCTGGACTTCGCGGTGATGAGAAAGAGGGAGTCCTGGGTCGAGTGGAGGGTGGAGGTCATGGTGGTGGGATTGAGCAGGATGACGGAGAGGACCGTCTCGGCGAGAACTCCGATGACCTGCACGCTGGCCGTCGCATTCCGCACGCCCAGCACGGAAATGTTCAGGGTGTCCCCGGGGGTGATCGCGGAGTGCTGCGGTCCGAAGCTGAATCCCGAGGCCCCGTAGTCCCCGGAAACCACCGCCACGCCCGGGTCGGTCTCGAGCTTCTGCCAGATCTCACCGGCGGACATCCCGTCGAGCGTCGCGCTGAAGTTGTAGTGGTTCGAGGTGTAGAAGTCCTCGTTCGCGGGGACCCCGGAGGGGGCGGCCGCGATCTTGGATTGGAAGTAGCTCGGTCCTCCCGGGGACCCGACGGAGATGGAGGCCAACGCGGAGGCGAAGGGGACGGCGGTCTCGATCTCGGAGGATAGGGTGGAGTTGTTCTGGATGTCCCCCATGAAATCCGGGATCGGCGTGGAGGTGGTCCCCGCCATGGTGTACCCTCCCGACTGGGAAGTGACCTGGCTGTTGACGTTCACCGCGATCCCGTTGCCGATCGAGGCGATCACGACGATGGTGAAGAGGACCATCGCGAAGATCGAGAGCGTCATCGCCGTCCGGAAGGGCTTGTGCGCAGGGTAGGAGAAGGCGACCATCACCACCGGGACGCGCTTGGGTCGCCGGCCGAGGATGCGGCTCAGGGCGCGCATCACGAGATCCGCGTTGAACAGGTAGACCAGGATGGCCCCGAGGATGAGGAAGATGCCCTCGAGGAAGAGGATGAAGATGGACCCCGGGTGGTCGGTGCCGAAGAGCCAGTTGCGGAGGGAGAGATCCCCCCAGAAGAGCAGGAACGCGGCCCCCACCGCCGTCAGCGCGTATCGGCTCCGAACGAACGCGGTGGCGATCAGGCCGGCCCCGAGGATGACGAACGAGGACCCGACGAGCACCACCGAGATGTCCACGGAATCGGGGAGCCCGAGCCGGACCAAGAGCAGCCCGAGGAGTACCACGCCCGCCCCGAAGAGGGCGATCTTGCGGTACGACTTCCGAGTGAGCGGGGGCTCCGGGAGGCTCCGGATGGCCCGGACGATGTTCAACCGGGAAACGTAGGTCACCGTCGCGATCACCGTGGCGAGCGTCAGCAGGAACCCCGTGATGTACGCGGTCAGGAGGGACGACGGGAGCACGGTGAACGAGTCGTACACGGCCTGGGAGGAAGCCCCCGGGGCGACCGTGCTCACCAGTACTTCCACCAAGAGGAAGGCCATCCCCACCCCGATGAAGGTCCCAAGGAGCGCGGACCCCATCGAGTAGGCGAGGCCCTCGAAGTAGTAGGACTTGAGGAGCTGGCGGCGGGTCATGCCGATCGCCCGTGCCACCCCCATCTGCCCGCGCCGCTCCTCCGAGAGGAGGACGAAGATGCCGACCACGAGAATGCTCCCCGAGACGATGGAGAAGAGCCCGATCACGAGGAAGAGCGTCGTGAGTTGCGAGGAGGTCTTCGCGGCCGAGCTCACGTCCGCGCCCAGGACGTCGTGGGCGGTGATGCCGGCGGGAAGCATCCCGGCCGGGAAGGAATCGAGGATCCCGGGCAGGCTCTCATTGATCTCCTTCCAGACCTCGGAGGTGTGCGCGATTCCGCCGCTCGCCCCGCCCACGTTGGTCACGGCGACGTAGTTGATCGCGCCGGGCGTGCCGAGGAGGAACTGGGCGTTGGCAATCGTCACGAAGACATTGCCCTGCCCGTTGTCCTGGAAGCCGCCGCGGCCGTCGGCTTGGACGATCCCGAGGACGGTGACGTTGAGGCTCCGCTCGTTCGGCCCGGTGAGCGTGAGGTGGTCCCCGGTGTGCGCGTCGAGTTCCTGCGCGGACGTGGGATTGAGGAGTACCTTGCCGGCCAGGGGGCCCGGGAGGCTCTTCCCTCCCGTGGTGGTGAACGGACCGAGCGCCAGGCTCGCGTTCGCATCGGTCCCCACCAGGTTCATCCCCGTTTGGGGGACACCGCTCTCCCGATCCATGCCGGCGGCCGCACCGGCCGCCAACAAGAGCGGACTCACCCCTTGGACGCCGGGCTGGCCCGTGAGCGAACGGTTGATGTCGGAGTACAGCGAGTAGGGGAACGGGGAGTACCCCTGGATCCCCTGGGCATAGATCGCCTCGTGGACGTTCCCATCCGAGATGTAAGCGAAGTGGGTCACGAGCGTCCCGACGGTATCCCCCACCACCAGACTCGAGGAGATGATCGCGGTGCCCACGAGCAGGCCCAAGAGCAGCACCATCGTGCGCCGCCGCCCGCGCACGAAGTTCCGGAACCCGATCTTCATCGTGACCGGGTCCCTCCAGGCGAGGAAGAGCGAGCCGACCAGGACCGCGATCAGGAGGAGGATCAGGAGCCCTGTGGGGCTCGAGAGGAGCGACCCAAGCCCGTGGAGATCGAAACCGAAGCCCGCGCGCTTCCCCGCACCCGTCAGGGAGAGATCCACGTCCCATCCCTCATCTTGAGCACCCGGTCGCATGAGCGGGAGACCTCCGCGTCGTGCGTCACGACGATGAAGGTCTGATGGTGCTTCTCATTCAGCGAGCGGAGGAGGTCCATCACCTGCTTGGAGTTCTCCGCATCGAGATTGCCGGTGGGCTCGTCGGCCCAGACGATCGCGGGCTCGCTCACGAGCGCCCGGGCGAGCGTGACCCGCTGCTGTTGGCCCCCGGAGAGCGCCAACGGGCGGAACCCTTCCTTTCCCCGAAGGCCGAGCTCCTCCAGCCAGTGCATGGCGCTCTCTCGCGCCTGCTTGGGGGGGATGCCCGACACTAGGAGCGGCAGTTCCACGTTCTCCACCGCGCTCAGGACGGGTAGGAGGTTGTACGACTGGAAGACGAATCCCATCCGCCGCGCTCGGTACTCGCTCTTCTTGTTGTCCGACATGGCGTGGATGTCGGTGCCTTCCACGGTCACCGTTCCCTTGGTGACGTCGTCCAGCCCGGAGAAGCAGTTGAGGAAGGTCGTCTTGCCGCAGCCGGAGGGTCCCATGATGGCCACCATCTCCCCCTCGCGAATCTCGACATCGATTCCCCGGAGGGCCTCGACCGGCCCTGCCTCGGACTCGTAGATCTTCCAGACATCCGTGCCTTGGACGATGACTTCCCCGGGCATGTGGTGAGATGGCAAGGGCATTTCGGGCGGCTACTTGAGTTGCATGGAAGGCGTGGCGGTACTCTTGGGGGTGCACCGAGGGCGGCCGGCGAACTTATCGCGCCGGGCCCTTGGCAAGGGGCGTGAAGCGGCCGACCCCATCCCCCAGCGCTCCGCGGACCCCGCCGCTGGTCCGCCTCGAGATATGGGCCCAACCCGGGGCGGCTCGGGACGAGGTGACCTGGGACCCGTGGCGGCGCCGTTGGCATGTGGCCGTCCGAGCCGCACCGCGGGAGGGTGAGGCGAACCGCGCCATCCTCGAGCTCGTCACCGCTCGCCTCCGGCTGCCTCCCACTTCCGTGCGGTGGGTCCGCGCCGGCTCGAACCGGTCGAAAACGCTCGAAGTTACCGGTTTGACGGAGGCCGAGGTCCAAGACCGCCTGGGGACCTCTAACCCCCGGGGATTAAAATAGCGGGTCGATTAGAGCGTCCGGAGGCTCGTTCATCATGGACGGACGAACGCTGGTGGCGCAAATGCGGTGGCGGGAAGCCGAGGTAGTCGATCCGGACACGGGGGTATTTTCATGAAGGCATACGTCAAGGCCTCTCGAGGCCCGGGAGGAGAGATCCGGGAGGTTCCGGACCCGAAGCCCCGGGAAGACGAGGTCCTGATCCGAGTAAAGGCCTCGTCGGTCTGCGGGACGGATGTCCACATCTGGGAATGGAACGAGTGGGCGCAGCACCGCATCAAGCGCGTTCCTTTGATCATGGGCCACGAGCTCAGCGGCGAGGTCGTGGAGGTGGGACGGCGGGTCCAGAACCTTCGGCCCGGGGACCATGTCTCCGCGGAGACCCATATCGCGGATGGTACCTGTTACCAGTGCCGAACCGGCAAGATGCACATCTGCGAGAACGTCCAGGTGCTGGGCGTGGACCGCGACGGCGTGTTTGCCGAGTACGTGACCCTTCCCGAGACGAACGCCTGGAAGAATGACCCCTCTATCGATCACGCGCTCGCATCGATCCAAGAACCGCTGGGAAACGCCGTGCACTGTTTTCTCCCGGAGGGGAACGTGGACGAGCTGGCGGGCAAGAGCGTGCTCATCACGGGTGCTGGCCCCATCGGGCTCCAGGCGATCCTGGTCGCCAAGACGCTGGGCGCGAAGACGGTGGTGGTCACCGAGGTGAACCCGGTCCGGAAGGCGCTCGCGAAAAGGATGGGCGCCGACTACGTCCTCGACCCCAAGGAGCTGGGCCAGACCACGGCCAACGCGGTCATCGAGGCCTCGGGGGGATACGGGGTCGACGTCTCTCTCGAAATGTCGGGACACCCCTCATCGGCCCGGCTCGTCTTCGACGCGCTCCGGCCCGGAGGCAGGGTCTCCCTCCTCGGTCTCTTTGACGGCGAGGTCTCGCTCAACCTGGACGACGCCATCATCATCAAGGCGGCGCGCGTCTATGGCATCTTCGGACGGCGCATGTTCGACACGTGGTTCACGGTGAAAGGGCTCCTCACCAACCCGACCTTCCGGGAGAGGATGGGGCTCATGATCACCCATCGCGTCCCGATCTCAGAGCTACCGCGGGCCATGGATCTCATCAAGTCGGGGCAGGCCGCGAAGGTCTCCCTCGAGCCCAAGTGGTGACGGGCATGCGCGATCCCGTATCCTTCCTGGAAGAGGAGTACCAGGCGCTGGTCAGGGCCGACCTCGACTGGAAGATGCGAGTGCTGAGCGGCCCCAGCGCCCCGTGGTGCTCGGTGGAGGGCCAGAAGGTGCTGATGTTCTGCTCGAACAACTACCTCGGCCTTTCCAACCATCCCCGGCTGAAGGAGGCCGCGGCAGAAGCCGCCCGCACTCACGGTGTGGGATCCGGGTCGGTCCGGCCGATCGCCGGTACCATGGATCTCCATCTCGAGCTCGAGCGACGCCTCGCGAAGTTCAAGCACGCGGAGGCCTCCCTGGTCTATCAGACGGGATTCGCGACGAACGCGGGTCTCATCCCCCAGCTGGCCGGCGAGGGCGACATCATCGTCAGCGACGAGCTCAACCACGGCTCCATCATCGACGGTGTCCGTCTCTCGAAGGCTGACAAGGCGGTCTACAAGCACGGGGACGCCGCGGATCTGGAACGGGTCCTGAACGCCACGGAGGAGCACCGCCCCTCCTATCGCCGGATCCTCATCATCACGGACGGCGTCTTCTCGATGGACGGGGACATTGCCCCGCTGAAGCAGATCGCCCTGGCGGGCAAGAGCCACGGTGCGATGGTCTACGTAGATGATGCCCACGGAGAGGGCGTTCTGGGGGAAGGAGGCAGGGGCATCGTCTCCCACTTCGGGCTCACCCGCGACCTCGTGCAGGTCGAGATGGGGACTTTCTCGAAGGCCTTTGGCGTCGTGGGCGGGCATGTCTCGGGCTCAAGGGCCCTCGTCGACTTCTCCTACAACAAGTCGCGGACGTGGCTTCTCAGCGGCTCCCACCCTCCGCCCGTGGCCGCCGCCTGCCTCGCTGCGATCGACGTCCTCGAGAAGGAACCCGAGCACGTCCGCCGTCTGTGGGACCTCACCAAGCGGTTCAAGAAGGCCATGGCGGATGCCGGCTTCGACATCGGGCACAGCGAGACCCCCATCACTCCCATCATCGTGGGCGAGAGCAAGAAGGCGAAGGAGCTGAGCCAGCGGCTATTCGAGCTCAAGGTATTCGCGCTCCCCATCGTCTTCCCGATGGTGGCGAAGGACAAGGCGCGCATCCGCACCATCATGAACGCGGCGCTTTCCGACGAGGATGTCCAGTTCGCGATCGACGCGTTCGTCAAGGCGGGTCGCGAGCTGAAGATCGTTTGACCCCTTCGCGGCGACCTCCCCGACACGCGAGGCGTGGGGGCGGCGGGTCGAGCGCTCCGAACCGGAAAGCCCGCGATCTCCGGCTGCGGTCCCGTCGGAGCGGGAGGACCGGGTCTCTTCGTCCAACACCGGTTTCGCATCGGGCAGAGGCTCTCCTCCGATGGTACGACCGTGTCGCGCGACCTCTCCCCTGGCGGAAGGATCCCACCCCGTACCGGATCTGGATCTCCGAGGTGCTGCTCCAGCAGACCCGGGTCGCCCAGGCGGTACCCTACTTCGAACGGTTCACCCGACGGTTCCCGACCCTCCGGTCCCTCGCGCAAGCTTCGCAGGAGGAGGTGCTCAAGGTGTGGGAAGGCGCGGGCTACTACGCTCGAGCCCGGCATCTCCACCAAGCTGCGGTCCTGATCGCCAAGGAACAGGGGGGGCGAATCCCTTCCACTGTCCCTGAGCTAGAACGACTCCCGGGGGTGGGGCCTTACATAGCTCGGGCCATCGCGAGCCAGGCGTTCGGAGTGGCGGTACCCGCCCTCGAGTCGAACGGCCTCCGGATCGTAGCCCGTTGGACCCGTGAGGCACACGACGTCCGTGTCCCCAAGGTCCGCGCGACCCTGGAAGCAGTGCTTTCGCGGGAACTTCCGGTCTCACGGCCCGGGGCCTATAACGAAGCGGTCATGGAGCTGGGAGAGACCATCTGCACCCTCCGGGCCCCCCGGTGCCGCGAGTGCCCCGTCTCCTCCCTCTGCGCGACCTACAGGGCCGGAGTCGACCCGGAGACCCTCCCCAAGCGAGCGCCGAAGCCCCGGCGGCCCCTGGTGCGCACCTCCGTGATCGTGCTCCATCACCGGGGAGGCATACTCCTTCAGCGTCGACCTCCACGGGGTCTGCTCGGAGGGCTCTGGGAGCTCCCCGGGGCGGAGCGAAGGAAGGGTGAGTTGCCGGAGCAGGCGGTCCGGCGCGAACTACGTGAGGAGATCGGGATCACGGTAGGGAAGGTTCGGTTCCGAGGAGTGGTCCGTCACTCCTACAGCCACTTCCACGTCGAACTTCGGATCCTCGAGGGTGACGTTGCGGGCTCCCCTCCTCCTCTCGCTGGCCACCGCCGATGGGTCTCCCCGCGCGAGCTGACCCGACTCCCCCTGCCGCGGGCCACGACCCGCGTCCTCGAGACGATACGAATGGCAGGGACACGTCGCCGTCCCTCCGGCGAGCGCACCGACCGGGCGCAGCGCGCGGCCGATCGAAGCCACCCGTGACCCGGCGTTCGCCGGTCAGTCGCTCGAGGAGCGTGCCTTGGCGGGCCTTCGCATCGGCGGTCCGCCTCCCGGCGGAGGATGGGCAATGACCGGGGGTTTCTCGGGGCGGGAGGGAACCACCATGGCCGGCCCCGGTGCGCTGTGCGGTGTGGCGGTCGAGGACGAGGGAGCCGTTGCGAGGGGCAGGAGACGCGAGAGTTCCTCCCGGAGTTCCTGCTTCTCCTCCTCCAGCATCTGCACGAGCGGGGGACGTACGGGTCCTCCGACCATGCCCATGAGCTCACCCCAGTACTTGACCATCTGGACCGGCAACGCTCCTCCGCTCCGGGCAACGAGGCGGCCCCACCACCGTCGCGAGAGCGACTTCACGGGCCAGATCTTCGCGTAGAGCGGCCGGGCCTGCTCGAGCTTCCCGGATGTTGCGAGGTTGACGAAGTCCACGTAATTGTGCGAGTCCGGGGTGTCGAACCTCCAGTCGCTGGTGTTGGCGAACATCGCCTGCTGGTGGAAGCCGTAGAAGGGCTCGAAGAAGAAGATCTCCTCGTCCGGGGTGCTGATCACCGCCTTCGATCCCGCCTGGAAATGGGTGTCGAGAGAGATCTGCATGTTGAAGCTGGCTTCCTTGATGACCGCGAGGTTCGGGATATCGGCGAGCCGGGAGAGCCCCTTGGCCGACATCGTGATGCCGAACTGGGGAGAGTTGTAGAAGGCGATGGCATTGTTCACCTCGGCGGCGATCTGACGGATGAACTCGATCACCTGTTCCTCCGTCTTCGCCATGATGTACGGGGAGGCGAGGATCGCGAGGTCGATGCCGCGCTCCTCGGCGCGGTGGCAGAGGCTCACGACCTCCTTCTTCGAGGTTCCCGTCGCCTGGAAGGCCGTGAGGGCGCGCCCCTTCACGAGCCGGGGAACGAGATCGAGGAGGTGCAACCGTTCCTCGTGGGTCAGGCTCCAGAACTCCCCCATGTTCCAGGAGAAGCCGAGGCCCCGGGTGCCGAGTCGGAGAACGTGCTCCACGTTCGCCTCGAGGCCCTTCTCGTCCAGTTCATCCTGGGGCGTGAAGGGCGTCACCATCGTCGTCCATTGGCCGGTCACATGCTCCCGCGCCCAGCTCTTGGCTTCCGACTTGGAGTACTTCATGGCCCGTTCTTGTCCTCCGGCACCTTAAGCCTTTCGAGGCGGGTCAGTTCCGCTCCGGATTACTTGTCCAGCATGCGCATCGCGGGCGGAGGATAGCGCTCGCCCGCGGTCCCGTGGCGGGGGGCGATCCGGTCGATCCGCTCGAGATCCGATGAGGAGAGGCGGATGTCGCACGCCCCCACATTCTCCTCGAGGTGGTCCTGCCGATGGGTCCCGGGGATGGGCACGATGTCCTCGCCCCGGTGCAGGACCCAGGCAAGGGCCAGCTGCCCCGGCGTGCACCCCTTCTCCCGTGCCATCGTACGGACTTCCTCCACGAGCCGGAGGTTCTGCGTGAGGTTCGCGTCCTGGAAACGAGGGTGGTTCCGCCGGGTGTCCTCGGCCGGCAGGTCGCTAGAGCCGCGGTAGCGCCCGGTCAGGAACCCCCGACCCAGGGGGCTGTAGGCTACGAACGCGATCCCCAGTTCCCGACAGGTCTTCAGGACGGCGTCCTCGGGGTCTCGCGTCCACATCGAGTACTCCGACTGGACGGCGGTGATCGGGTGGACGGCATTCGCCCGCCGCAGGGTGGCCGGGCTCACCTCGGAGAGGCCCAGGTAGCGCACCTTGCCCTCCTGGACAAGTTCGGCCATAGCCCCGACGGTTTCCTCGATTGGGGTATGGGGATCGAGGCGATGCAGATAGTAGAGGTCGATGGTCTTCACACCGAGGCGACGCAGGCTTCCCTCGCAGGCCTTCCGAACGTAGTCGGGCTTTCCGTTGACTTGGGGCCCTCCGCCCGAGGCTCCCGGCACGAATCCGAACTTCGTTGCCAGGACGACATCGTCCCGGTGCTCTCGGAGCATCGACGACAGGAGTTCCTCGTTCTTGTGCGGGCCGTAGGCGTCCGCCGTGTCCCAGAAGTTGACACCCAGATCCAGTGAGCGGCTCAGGGTTCGGAGGGATTCCGCATCATCGCGTTCCCCGTAGAATGCCGACATCCCCATGCATCCGAGGCCGATGGAGGAGACCTTCAACTCGCTCTTTCCCAAACGGTGATGCTGCACGTTTTACCTCCTGGGTGAACCCACTGGAGGGGGTAGGCGCCCGACCGTGATAGCTCCTTCCCTCGCGTGGGCTCCGACACGATCTCCCCTGCGGGCCGGGCGGTGCGGACGGCGGGGGCGCATCTCCTTAGTATTCCTATGGATGACGGAGTTCAGGGTTCAGAGCCATGGTCGAGGACTTGCTCAAGGCGGCGCTCGACGCTGCCCGTGGAACGGGCGTCCGGTACGCCGAGGTGCGTCTCTACTCGGACTATCGACACGAGTATCTAGCGATCAAGAACGGCCAGACCGAGGTCCTCACGAGCCGAGATGACCGAGGGCTCGGGGTGCGAGTTTTGCGCCCCAAGGGGTGGGGATTCGGCGCGACCTCCGTGCTGACCCGAGAGGCGGTGCGCGAAGCTGCGCTGCGGGCCGACCGGATGGCCCGGTCCGCCGAGGCGACCGGCTCCGAGATCCCTTGGACGGAAGAGGCTCACTTGCCCCATCAGGGTCACTACGCCAGCTCCGTGCGGGAGGATCCGTTCGAGGTTCCCCTGGAGGAAAAGGTCGCCCTCCTCTCGGATGCGGTCCGCGGCCTGCAGGTAGGACCCGCCGTGAAGGTAGGACGCGCCGAGCTCTCGGCCTGGAAGGAGGAGAAGCACTTCCTGTCGAGCGAGGGCGCCAGCTACGTCTCGCAGATCACGCACGTGGGGGCGGGGATGGTCGCGATGGCCCTCGAAGGCGGGGAGATGCAGCTCCGTTCGTATCCCACCAGCTTCGGCGGGGACTTCGCCCAAGGTGGGTTCGAGCACATCCGGTCGTGGGACCTCCCCGGCCATGCGGCGGAGACGGGACACACCGCTGTCGCGCTGGTCACCGCGCCGGTCGCACCCTCGGGTGTCATGAACCTGGTGCTGGCGAGCGATCAGCTGGCACTCCAGGTCCACGAGTCCGTGGGGCACGCCACCGAGCTCGATCGTGTGCTCGGTTACGAGGCGGGATATGCGGGGACGAGCTTCGTCCGCACCCAGGACCGCGGCAGTCTCCGCTACGGCTCTCCGCGGATGACGATCGTGGCCGATGCGACCGTTCCCGGTGCGCTCGGGACGTTCGGATGGGACGACGAGGGAACGCCGGCCCAACGCGTGGAGATCGTGAAGGAGGGGATCCACACGGGATTCCTGAGCTCGCGGGAGACGGCCGCTCGCATCAACCTCCCCCGGAGCGGCGGTGCCATGCGGGGCGAAGGTCCCCTCCGGACCCCGCTCATCCGCATGACGAACGTCAATCTCCTCCCCGGCGATCACTCCCCGCAAGAGCTCATCCAGGAGGCGAAGAAGGGAATCTACCTCGAGACCAACGTCTCTTGGTCGATCGATGACAAGCGGCTCAACTTCCAGTTCGGTTGCGAGGTCGGCCGGGTGATCGAGAACGGGGAGCTCGGTCCCCTCGTGCGCAACCCGCTGTATTCCGGGATGACACCTGTGTTCTGGAACTCGCTCCGAGCCACGAGCAACCCCTCCACGTGGCACGTGTGGGGGATCCCCAATTGCGGGAAGGGGCAACCGGGGCAGGCGATGCATGTGGGCCACGGGGCCCCGATGGGCCTCTTCGAGAACGTCCGGGTGGGCGGAGGGACGCTATGACGACCTCCCCCGTCACCGAACCATCCCACGACCTCCTGGCGAAGGTCCTCTCTCGGGTGTCGGGGACGGCGGACGCGCGTCTCTACCGCGAGCGGTGGACCACCTTGCGGTTCGCCAACACCCGCCTCTACCAGCCTCACTGGGAGGACTCGGCGGGGGTCTCCCTGCGCGTCGCCCACGAGGGAGGGCGTATCGGAGTCGCCACCACGACCGACCTCACGACGGAAGGGCTGGACCGATTGGTCCGGCAGGCGAGCGCCCTCGCCGCCCAGGCTCCTCCGGTGCGGAGCTTTCCCGGGTTCCCATCGGGACATCGCGGACATTCGTCGTCCTCCTCGGCCACGCCCGCCACCGCGGCCCCCCGTCTAGAGGCCAAGGAGGCCGAGCTCGAGCGGGCCCTCGCCCGATGCGGCATCCTGGCCGAGCCCCGTGTTGCCGGGGTCTACAATGAGGGGGATTGCGAGCTCGCCGTGGCCAACACCTCCGGCCTGAGTTCCGTGGCCCGCCGGACCGTGGCGCAAGCGTCCTTCCTAGTGGAAGACCTGGCACGGGATCCTCCGGTCTCCGGGTGGTCCGAGATCGCCCACTGGGACCCGTCCCATGTCAATCTGGACGCCCTCGCGGCCGAAGCGCTCGAGCGCACACCCCGCGAACCGGCCCACCCGGTTGAACCCGGGACGTACCGCGTGCTCCTGCGGGGGCCGGCGGTGGCGACCATACTCACCATGCTGTCGATGGGCGGGCTCGGAGCCTTCGCCGTGGAGGAAGGATGGAGCTTCTTGACCGAGCCCAAAGGGGCTCCCCGTATCGCAGAGTCCCTCACTATCTCGGACGATCCCTCCGACGACCGCGGCCTCCCGTCCTTGATGGACTACGAGGGCACCCCGCACCGCCCCCGCCACGTCTTCGAACGCGGCGAGGCCCGAGGACCGGCTCACGACGTCCTCACCGCGGCGAGGGCAGGCGTGTCCACCACGGGTAATGCGCTTCCGCCGGAGGCTCCCTGGAGCAGCGCCGGACCGCTCCCGCTCCACCTCGTCGTGGAGAGCGGCACCGCCACCGAGGACGAGATGATGCGCGAGCTCGGTCGGGGGATCGTGGTGACCCGGCTCCACTACGTCCGGTACGTCCACCGCCAGAAGACCCTCATCACCGGGATGACCCGGGACGGTACGTACTGGGTCGACCACGGTCAGATCCAGCACCCCGTGGCGAACCTGCGGGTGACGGACAGCATGCTGGGGCTCTTGGCCCGAACGCTCCTGGTCGGGAAGGACGCACGATGCTACAACGAGGATGAGCGGGGCGTGCTGTCGCCCATCGTCCCCTCGCTGCTCGTCGACGGCCTCCACTTCTCGAGCGCGACAACGTTCTGAGAAGGGCCGACCCCTGCGTTCGGGGACCTGAGGTCGCGGTCCGCGGCAGGGCAAGCAAAGGCCCGGTCTCGTCGGTCCCGCCGGGTCCCCTTGCTCACGCACCCCTTTTCGGGGAACGCTCGCGCCGGAACGCCTCCTGCAGCAATTCGTGCTCCTCGTCGGCGCTCACGATCGCGACCGGCAGGTGGATGTCCCCCGTGCGGAAGATCCCCTCCGCGTATCCCCGGGAGCCGGGCAAGGCGGCCCCCCGGAGCCACTCCACCTCTTCGGCGGCAAGCCCCAGGAGCGGCGCGACCCTTTCCCCCCCGTCCTTGAGATGGAGGAGCAGCACGCTGTCGACGTTTAGGAGGATCGAACGGGCATGTTCGTCCCCGAGGAAGTCGGCCGGGTTCTGGCTCACGATCTCGATCCCCCCCTCGAAGTGTCGCACGTGGCGGACGAGGTAGTCCAGGAACCGGGCGACCGCGGGGCTCCGGGCGATGTAGTGCGCCTCGTCGATGACGAGGAGCTTGGGCCCGGGCCGCCGCCGCATCTCCCCGTAGATCAGGTCGAGGAAGAGCGTCAGGTGGAACGGGAGTTCCTCGGAGGTGAGCCCGGAGAGATCAAAACCCAGCATCTGGGAACGCAGGTCGATGGTCGTGGGGCGGTTGAGATGGGTGAGCGAACCCCGGAGCAAGGGCTCGAGCAGCCGGGCCAGGCGCGGAGGCGCCCCCGCGGCATCCGAGAGGGCCTCGTGGAGGTCCTCGAGGAGCGGTGGGGACTCCGGAGGCCGCTCCGAGTAGAGCCCCGAGAGGAGCGTGTCGACGGTCGCCGCTTCCTCGTCCGAGAGGCTGGGGAACAGGGACCGTAGGAGGAGGATCACGCGGGCGGTCTTCGCGCGCACATCTCCTCCCGTGGTCGAGGGGTCGAGCGGGTTGACGGCGAGCTCGTCCACCCCGGCGCGGAAGAGCGTGCCTCCGAGGGCCTGCAGGACGGCACCCAGCCCGCCGAGGGGATCGAGCACGAAGACGCTGAGATCCGGGCGGAAGTAGCGGGCCCTCATCCACCCGATCGCGCTGGCGTAGGTCTTCCCGCTCCCCGTCTCCCCGAAGATGGCGGAGGAGTGGCTCGGGTGGGCGAAACGGTCCCAGAAGAGCGGGGTCGCCTCGAGCGCGTGCAGACCGAGGAGGCTCCCTCCGGGCTCGTCCAAGCGGTCCTCCCACAGGGGAAGCAGTGCCCCGACCCCATCGTCCGTCATCGGGTGGCTCAGGCTCTCCTCCCGGCCTTCCCCAGGCGAGAGCAGGCCGAGGAGAGGACCCACGCGATACTCCGGATCGTGGAAGGAGTAGCCGGCCCAGCGGAAGGGCTCCTCGAGGGAACGGCCGCGGGACAGGACCTCCGACTCCGACCGACCCTGCAATATGAACCCGGTCACGGTTTCCCAGAGGCGAGTGGAACGGGAAACGAGCTCCCGCTCGAGCCCCTCCGCTGCCGTCGCCTCCTGGCGGAGCACGGCTGCCCTCGGGTCCGCCCGGGAACGCAGGGAGTCGAGCTCCGCCTCCACGTTCGCGCGCTCTTCCCGCACACGTCGGAGCGCCAAGGCCGTGGGCATCGCCTGGAACCGGACCACCGTGGTGAAGGGTAGGTCCGTCCTGCCCGCGGGGGCCAGCGCGGGGACGTCGAGGGCCTGTGGGAATCGGCGCACGACCAGCGGTGCCGAGATCCGCAATCCGTGGCGCCAGGAGCCGGGGCGTTCCTCGCTCGATGGACGTACAGGCCCGCTCATCCGGACCTCAACGACCACTCGAGCGGGACGGGGTGACCCTGACCATCCGGGAGCAAGAGCCAGGCCGCACCGGCGGAGAGCCCCGCCAGCGCGGCGAACTTCCAGGGTCCGGGGTCTACGGGGACCACGGAGAGACCGATCCCCGCGACACCAAGGAGCGCCGACGGAAGGTA
Organism: Thermoplasmata archaeon; assembly: GCA_021790425.1. Taxonomy (GTDB): domain Archaea; phylum Thermoplasmatota; class Thermoplasmata; order Lutacidiplasmatales; family UBA184; genus JAJYEA01. Next base: position 111,841 of record JAJYEA010000002.1, read on the forward strand.
GTTCCACCATCGGACCTCGGGCCCGTTGCGGCGCGCCCGGGCCAGGAAGAGGAACCAGCACGTGGCAACCAGCGTGGGGACGTTCACTCCCACGAAGCCGATCGTTGCGGCCGCCCCCGCCACAAGCGTGAAGGTGACCACGTAGGGTTCGAGCGTCTCCAAGGAAAGGAACATCGATATCCGGGGGGCGCTTCCCCGTCGCCTCGGGGGCTTCATCCCAACCTGCGGCGAGGCTCTCCGGACAGCACGGGTGCGCGGACGAGATAGGGGAAGGCGTGGCGAAGGGTGGCGAGGAGCTCGCCGCCTCGCAGCTCACGCCAGCCCTCCTGGGAGAGGGAAGCCACCGCCTCGGAACACTCGCCCCGTCGCCCGCACACTCCGATGACGATCCGGGACCGGTACCTTCCTTCGATGGACTGCTCGAGAAGACGGCGATAGCCCGCGATCATCACCCTTTCCTCGGGGAGTCCTGCGGGGAGGTGGTGATCGACCGACCAAGGCACCGCGCTTCGGATGAGGACCGTCTCGAGTTCGACGGCGGAGACGAGACGCACGAGGTGGAGCGCCTCCTCGTGCAGTAGGTCGGGCGCCTTCCCGTAGATGGGCAACGGGTCCCGGGTGCAGAAGCGCCAGCGTCTCCCCCACCGGTCGCGCCATCCTTGGGGGGTCTCCCGTCCCACCATCGGCGAACGGTTCCGGGGCAACAACCGGTACGAGGCGCGGCGGAGGAGGAGGGTGAGCACCGCTTCGTCGTGCATCCGGGCGAGGGTAAGGACCGCCCCGAGCGCCGCGATCACGGCACCCCAGAGGATCCCGATGCAGAGGGCGACGATGGCCCCGGCGCTCGCGAAGATCAGGAAGCGAAGGAAGTCCCGCGGATCGGTGAAGGGCCCCACGGACATGCGCCGCCCAAGGCGCTCGGGGACGGCGACCTTCATGCGCCGACGCTCCCCCCCGGGCTCACCGAGCGGAGAGGATTCTCCCGGTTGTTCCGCGTCTTCTGTACGCGGGTGGCCATGTGGCGGCCGAGCGCGCCCAGGCCCCGCCCGGCCCCCCAGAGGACGCCACCCACGAGGGCAGCGGGTCCCCCCGGGATTTTCGTAGCCATGGTCTTCGAACCTCCACCGGACCCTCCAGCCTTGCCCGCCAGGCCCGAGCCGACGTTGGGCACGCCGGCCCCGGCGCCCCCACCCATCAGACCTCCGTTCGAACCGACGGCATCCGCGGAACTCGCGGTCGACTTCGCTTCAGGCCCCGCGTATCCCTGGCGGAAACCCTGGATGCCCATCTGGGCACCTCCGGACGCGGCCGAGCCCGCGCTCCGGGTACCGTTCAACATCCCCCCGTAGGAGAGGGAGCCTCCGTGGGGGAATCCTCCGCCGGAGAGCGATCCTCCCACCTGGCTCACCAGCACGGGAAGGCTCACGGCGACCGAGAAGAGGGCGAGCACCACCAGAATGCTCGGTGCGCCGACCGCCAGCGCCAGGGGAACCACCAGGAGGGAAGGGAGGAAGACCATCTCCCCGAAGAGGCGCCACGCGCGCCCCGCCAGTCCCGAGAGTCCCGGAATGGGCCACAACAGCGTCAACGGTGGCAAGAGCACCAGCAGGACGGCGAGTAGGGCGTCCCGCACCGCCACGAGCAGCGTGAGCACGAGGACGAGACTGAGGAGGGCCATCGAGGCGACGAACGCAAGGAGCCCGTTGTCCCACGTGAAGGACACCGCCCCTGGCGCTACGATGTTCCCGTAGCTCTGCCACTGACCCCCGCCATAGGTGTAGAAGATGGGATAGACCGCGGCAGCGATGTCCCAGAGCATCCCGGCCAGTGGGAGCACCATGTTCGCGAGCAGGATTCCCAGGACGAGCCGAGGGACGAGGCCGGTCCACATCGTTCCCAAGGAGGGAAGGCTTGCCCGGACGAGGTAGAGCACGCCGATCACCACCATCACGAGGACGGCAAGGGGGTCGACCACGCCGACGAGGACGTAGTTGCTGAACGCGGCCCCCTGGGCGAAGAGGTTGTTGGCGTGGCCCGGCCCTACGAAGGGGGCGTAGAGCGCCGTGGGGGCCATCTCCGGTACGAACAGGTTGTCGTAGGTGGGGCCCACCACCGCCTGGATGGCGGCGGTGACGGCCCCGAAGATGGCGAAGAGGACGGCGTTGACGACGCTCCCCCAGTCCATGCTAGCTCCCGGTGAGCACCCAGTGCGCGAGTCCCCAAGCGAGCCCGGTCACGGCGGCGAGCAGGATGAAGGTCCCCAGGGCGGCGTCTCGCGCGCGATCCTTGGCAGTGACCTTCTTCGTGGGGTCGTTCGAAAACCACGAGATCCCCACGCGGATCCAGGCGAGGGTCACGACAGCCCCAGCGGCGACGGAGGCGATCACGACCAGCCGGTTGAGGGACGCGCTCAGGTTTCCCGTGGCATTGGCGGCCGTGACGGTGGCGGTCTCGGACGCTCGTGGGTGGGCGGGGGCCGGGGCGTTCGGCAGAAGGTGGACCGGAACGCTCACCAGCAGGAGGAGGGCCACGGCGACCGGCCAGGCGATGTCAAGGGGCGCTCTTCCACCGAGGGCCCTCATGGGGTCACCCCCGCTTCCGGCCCATTCCCCTCGGGCGCGCCCTTGTCCGCGTGATCCGGCTCCATCGAGGATAGGGACCATCGTTCGAGGCCTTCCTCGTCCGTCCGCTTCTCCACCGAACCCGTCCGCTCAAGGCTTGCCAACCCCTGCGAGGCCTCCTCGGCCGTGAGAT
>JAJYEA010000020.1 GCA_021790425.1 Thermoplasmata archaeon
AAGCAATACCTCGGGCGCGCAGTCTATGTGGTGGTCCGCAAGCCCGGGGCCGATGTGAGTGACAGGACTCTCCGCCGGCGGCGAAAGTGAGCGGGTGGGTCACCCCCTAAATGTGTCCCACACCCGGCTCGCGGGAAGGGCTTAAGCGGGTCTCCCGCCTCACCGGGGGCCGAGGTAACGGGCATGGCGAATCCGAAGGTGGCGATGGAGACGACGATGGGGAACGTGGAGATCGAGCTCTTCCAGGACCGTGCTCCGAAGACGGCGGGGAACTTCCGCACGCTGGTCGAGAAGGGATTCTACAACGGGCTGGTCTTCCACCGGGTCATCGACGGGTTCATGATCCAGGGCGGGTGCCCGAAGGGCACCGGCACCGGGGGCCCGGGATACGAGATTCCCGACGAGTTCGGCGCCGGGCTCCGCCACACCTCCGAGGGCATCCTCTCCATGGCGAACGCAGGGCCCAACACCGGCGGGAGCCAGTTCTTCATCACGCTCGCGCCCACCCCGTGGCTCGACGGCAAGCACGCCATCTTCGGCAAGGTCACGAAGGGGATCGAGATCGTCCGCGCCATCGGCAAGGTGCCGGTGGACGGGAGCGACCGGCCCCGGACGCCCGTCAAGATCACGAGCGCGAAGATCGTCGGGTAGGCCGGCGGACCCGCCGCGGGCTCCGTTCCCCTCCGGGCCGCCGGGCCCTTCCCCGGAGCGGGAACGTCCGTACCGGTTCTTGGACCGTCCCGTCGTCCCCCACGAGCGTGAGATTGTCGATGCGGATCTTCCAGCGATAGTCCCCGGGGGCCAGGATCTCGAGGGCCTCCCGCATCGACCGCCGGGAGAGCGGGACCGCGTTCCGCACGTCCCCGTACGCGAGGGAGATGTGCGGGTACCATGAGTTCGGACGATAGTGGGGGGATTCCTTCCGGGCATGGGGGGAGCACAGGTGCCAGAGCCGCCGGTGGAACGCCCGGAGCCGGGGATCGCGCGCGAGCGCGATGTGGATGACGGGCCACTTCCCTTCGAACGTCGCGAGGCCCCGCGCGCGGACGTCGAAGGGGGGCGTCTCCCGGGCCAGGGTCTCGAGCGCCGCGATGACCCCGTCCGGATCGTACTCCAAGGCGAGATGGTAGCTGAAGTGCGGGAAGGGCATGATGAAGACCCCCTGGAGCCCCAGCTCCCGGTCGAGGGTCTCCCAGATCGCCTTCACGCGCTCGCTGGAGCGACGGTCGAGGAGCGACACCACTCCCCGGAAGACGGACGGCATGGCCGGAGGGCGAGAGCGGTCCCGGGGGCATAAGCCCGCCGGTCCCCCGGGGCGGGCCGGGTCAGATCGCGCCGGTACGCGAGTGCTCGTAGCTCGCCCGCAGGGCCTCGAAGTACCCCTCGGGGGAGCCGACCGAGATCCACCGCTCCTTCGATGCGTCGCTCACGACGGCGAGCACCTTCTTCCCCTGGCCGATGAGCCGCGCGATCCCAGAGGTGACCTCGAGCTCGCGCTCCGTCCCGTCCACCGCCCGGAGGGCGCGGAAGATCCCGGACTCGAAGACGTAGAGCGCCGTGGCCGCCCAGGAGCTCTTGGGCTCCTTCGGCTTCTCCTCCATCCCGGTCACGCGGAGGAAGGAGTGGCCGCGGAACGTGCCCGCCTGGGTCCCCTCCACCACACCGTAGCGGCGGGGGTCCTTGACCTCCCGCACGAAGACCACCGCGGCGGCCTTCTCGCGCTCGCGGAGGTCGGCCATGAGCTTCATCGCCCCCCCGTGCACCGGCTCGAGGAGCAGGGCGTCGGCGGCGTGGAGGAGGAACGGGGAGTCCCCGACGGAGTCCTCGGCCTCGAGGAGGGCGTTCCCGAACCCGCGCGGGGCGCTCTGCACCACCCAGTTGAGCCGGAGCCGGGCCAGCATCTCGTCCAGCGCGACGGTCTCCGTCAGTCGCTCCTGGTGGTGCGCGTGACGTGCCAGGAGGTCCGTGTCCGGGGTGAAGTAGCGCACGACGGCCTCGACGTCCCGGCCGGCGACCATGGTGATGCTCGTGACGCCAGCGCCGTACAGGGTGCGGACCACGAGGTGGGCGACGGGCGCGAGGACGGGCACCCCGTCCCGGCCGCGGTAGAAGAGGGGCAGCATCTCCTTGCGCAGGCCGCGCGTCACGGGCAGCATCCGCGTGCCTTCCCCGGCGAGGGTGACCACGCCCCTCATCGTTCCTCTACGCTCTCCGGCACGAGCCCGTGCCATCGCACTGTGAATCCGAGGGCCTCCAGCATCGCGGTCGACAGCGACCATCCGGCTAGGACACGCTCCACCTTTTCCACGCTCGGCAGGGCCCCCCGCACCTCGGAGCGGATCCGGGGCACCAGGTCCTGCTGAACGGCGAACCCCCCTCCGCATAAATAGCCTCTCTCCTCGAGCAGCCGCACGGCGGTCGCGGGGTCCACGTCCGCCGACCGGGCGATGGACTCCACGGTGCAGACCGGGGATGCCAGGACGAGGTCTGCCGCCTTCACGTCGTGGCGGCGTCGTGCGGGCGGAAGGATGCTCCCGAAGTACTGCGCCAGGACGCGTTGCCACACTTCCTCGGGCCCCGCTTTCCCCCTGCCCAGGGCGACCTGCCCTTCGCCGGCCAGGGACTTCGTCACGGCGAAGTCCGCCTCCGTCACGATCAGGTAGGGGGGATGGAGCCGGGCGGTGCGGGCGAGCTTGCCCTCGAGCCACTCCCGGGACCAGAAGCCGACGGCCTCGAAGGCCACCTCCTTTCCCCGGCCGGAGACGACAAGGTCCGGGAAGAGGAGGCCCGTTTCCGCCGGGTGAGGCTTCGGGGAGGGGTCGACCCGGAGCCCGGCCGCGGCCGCGAGCCGGACGAGGGGCTCGAGGGAGGGCGGTGGCCCGGGTGCCGGTGCCTCCTCCGGCTCGACCCCGAGATGGGATTCGACCGAGGGGTCCAGGCGCAGGGTACGGGACCGTTTCCTCCCGTCCGACCCGGCATGCGCGATCTGGGCCTCCAGCTTCCACCCGGGCAACGGGAGGAGGATCGGAAGGAGCCGGGCGAGCGCGGCCCCGTAGCGCTCCGTCCCATGGAGGAAGGAGACCACGCCCTCGATCCGGAGGAGCGGCGGAGGTCCCTCCTGGGCCGTGAACATGAGCCCCAGGCGCCTGATCCGCGCGATCGCCGTCCGGTGAACGCCGGTCGTGTCGAAGGAGACATTGATCTGCGAGGCGCGGAAGAGGAGCGTCTGGCATTGCCCCATGTTGAAACGGCGGAGGAGCTCGGGGGCCTCCGGGGCCCGGACCTCCTCGAGAATCTCTTCCTCCTCGAGATCGGCCCACATCTGGACCGCGGCGGCCTCGGGGTCCATCGCGAGCTCCCGCCCGAGGGCGGTGAGCGCCGCGTGGCGTTCCCCGGGGGTGACCGCAGGTTCCCGGTGCGCGTCGAAGATCCGCCGGCGGACCTCGGCCGGAGGGGGACCGGGCCGGATGCGGAAGAGGCTCTCGCGCTCGACGAGGAGCGCGAGCGCGCGCACGATCTTGTACGACCGTGCCCCCTCCTCGATCTCCCGGATCTGTCGCTCGACCTCGCGGCGGGGTCTCCCCTTGGACCGTCGGAAGGCCGTGAGCACCCCCTCCGCCATCCCCCGTTGGTCCTCCCCGAGGAACTGTGGACGCACCTGGTCCCGGTAGACCCGGGCCACCAGGAGGCCCCGGGGGAGCAGGGTGCTCATCCGTCCTCCTTCGGCCGGGCCGTGCCCCCCATGCCGCGCTTCCGTCGCGCCGCGGTCCCCTCCTCCGTCGTGTCGACGGAGAGCACCTCGTAGAGCACGGCCCGCTTCCCCTCGCGGGGGCGCAGGATGCGGCCGAGGCGTTGCCGGAACTGCCGGGGGCTCCCCGACCCCGAGAGCATGATCCCCACCGAGGCCTCCGGGACGTCGACCCCCTCGTCGAGGACCCGCGACGTGGCGAGGACGAGGTTCCGCCCCTCCTTGAACCGGGCCAGGTACTCGCGCCGCTCCTCCTCCCCGGTCTTGTAGGTGATGCAGGGGACCAGGAGGGCGCGGGAGAGATCGTACGCCTGGGAGGTCTCGTCCGTGAAGATGATCGCCCGTTCCCCCCGGTGGTGGGAGAGGATCGTGCGCACGGCCTCGAGCTTCGCCCGCGGGTTGAACGAGATGGACCGGGCCTGCCGCCAGGCGATCAGGGCCTCCCGTCCCTCCGGGTTCCACGACCGCCGGATGAAGGCATCGAAGTCCCAGGGGCCCCGGAAGCGCATCCGATGGCGGCGGAGGTAGCTCGTGAAGACCTCCCGGTGCCGCTCGTACTCCTCCATCTCGTCGGGGCCGAGGGCGACCTTCACCTTGACCAGGGAGAAGTCCGCGAGGTACTCGGTGAGCTCCTCGTACCCCCGCTCGAAGATCTTCCCCCCCATCAGCTGTTGGAGCTCGAGGTGGAGGAGGTCGGCGCGCTCGTAGGTCGCGGTGAGGCCGAGCCGCGCGGGGGCGAGGTACATCTCGGCGATATGGCGGAAGGACGGGGAGGGGAGGTGGTGCACCTCGTCCACCACGAGGAAGTCGAAGCGATTCCCGAGCGACTCGGCCCGCAGGAGCGCCGAGTCGTAGGTGGAGACCGTGAGGGGGCGGACGTCCGCCGCGCCCCCTCCCAACCGCCCCACCTCCTGGTGGAAGACCTGGGAGAGCTTCGTGACCCACTGGTCGATCAGGTCGAGGGTGGGGACCACCACGAGCGTGGAACCGGAGACGGCCCGGATGGCCTCGAGGGCCACATGGGTCTTGCCGGCGGCGGTGGGCAGCACGATCACGCCCATCTGCCCCCACCGTCGCCACTCCTCCACGGCCTCCTGCTGGTACGGCCGCAGTTGTTCGGAGTGCTCGAACCGTGGGGCCGGAAGGGCCTCCATGGCGCGGTCCTCGAACTCTCCGGCCGGGAGACCGCGCCCCCAGGCGAGGAGCTTCCCATACTCCATGCCGAGCGCCCGGTACGCCCCCGCCCGCTCGTCCCAGAGACCGTACGGGGGCTTCCGTCCCTGGACCAGCACGGTCCCCTTGTCGTAGGTGAGGACGGTGCTCATCGGGTACCGAGCCCGACCGCGCGGTACCGTACCCCGGCACGCGAGAGGCGGGCGGGGTCCACCGAGCGACGGGCATCCACCACGGCGCGTTGCCGGAGCCCCTTCCAGATCTTGGTGGGGGCGGTCCGGAACTCCTTCCAGTCCGTGTGGATCACGGCGATGTCCGATCCGCGGGTCGCCTCGGCCAGGGACAGGGTGAAACGCACCCTCGTTCCCACGCTCCTGCGGAGCCGGTCCGGCATCCCCTTCCGGAACTCTTCCGCCGCATGGGGGTCGTAGAGCCGCACCGAGGCCCCCCGTCGCAGGAGCTCGGCCAGGATGGGGTAGGCACGGGATTCCCGGCAGTCGGAGGTGCCGGCCTTGAAGGAGAGTCCGAGCAGCGCCACCACGCTGCCGTCCAGCGAGGGGACCAGCTCCGCGGCCACGTCCACGACATGCCGGGGTTGGTCCTCGTTGGCGGCCAGCGCGGCTTCCGCGAGCCGCGCGGAAAGCCCCTCGCCCTTCGCCCAGGCGGCGAGGGCACGGACGTCCTTGGGGAAGCAGCTGCCACCGAACCCGGGCCCGGCCACCAGGAAGCGGGGGCCGATCCGCGGATCGAGCCCGACCGCATCCATCACGGGGCGGTAGTCCACCCCGGCCCTCTCGGCCATCGATGCGATCTCGTTCGCGAAGGAGACCCGGGCCGCGAGCATCGTGTTCGAGGCGTACTTCACGAGCTCCGCTCCGGCCGGGGGAAGGACGACGATCGGGGCGTGGAACGGCGCGTAGAGCGCGCGAAGCACCGCCTCGGATTTGCGATCCTGGGTGCCGAGGACGATGCGGGCGGGGTGGATCGCATCCGCCACCATCGTCCCTTCCGCGAGGAACTCGGGGTTCGAGGCGACGGAGAACCCCCGCCCCGCGGCCTTGCGGCTCCTCCGGGCGAGGATCGGGGCCACGACCGAATCGGCCGTTCCCGGGACCACCGTGCTCTTGACGACGAAGAGCCGCCAGTCGGGGATCCGGGCGAGGAGGGTGCCGAGCTCCTCGGCGGACGCGCGCAGGAAGGAGAGGTCAATCGACCCGTCGGAGCCGCTCGGGGTCGGCAGGCAGAGGAAGATCACCTCGCACCGCGCGAGGAGGTCGGCCGCGCTGTCGGCCATGGAGAGGCGACCGAGCTTCGACTGACGGGCGAAGAGCTCGGGGAGCCCCTCCTCGTAGAGGGGGGCCACTCCCTTCCGGAGCGCCTCGGCCCGCGCCTGGTCCAGGTCGTACCCGACGACCTTGTGCCCGACCTTGGCGAGGGCGACCGCCGTGGCGAGGCCGACGTACCCCATGCCCACGATTCCGACACGCCGGGGCATCGATCTCACCGCCGTGTCCCCTGCACGACCGACCGGAAGTATTCGGAGGTGAGTTGCAGCCCCTCCTCCAGCGAGACCCGGGGCCTCCACTTGAGGATCTTCCGCGCCCGGGTGATGTCGGGGCGCCGGCGCTCCGGGTCGTCCCTGCCCCGGGTGATCCGCACGATCTTCGAGCGGCTCCCGGTGATCTCGCGGATCTGCTCCGCGATCTCGAGGATGGAGTGTTCGGTGTCGGGGTTGCCGAGGTTCACCGGTCCCTCGACCCGGTCGACCTCCGCGAGCGCGCGCAGGCCGCGCACGAGGTCGCTGACGTAGCAGAAGGAACGGGTCTGCCGGCCGGTGCCCTGGACCGTGATGGGGGCTCCCTTCCACCCCTGGACGAAGAAGTTCGAGATTACCCGCCCGTCCTCCGGGTCCATCCGGGGGCCGTAGGTGTTGAAGATGCGGGCGATGCGCACGTCGACCCCCCGGCTGGTGCGCCAGGCCATGGAGAGCGCCTCGGAGAACCGCTTCCCCTCGTCATAGCAGGAGCGGGGCCCCACCGGGTTCACGTGCCCCCAGTAGGACTCGGTCTGGGGATGGACCTCGGGGTCACCGTAGACCTCCGAGGTGGAGGCGAGGACCATCCGCGCCTTGCAGGCGGCCGCATGGGCGAGGAGGCGGGCCGTGCCGCGCGAGTTGACCTCGAGCGTCTCGAGCGGGTGCTCCTGGTACCGCGGTGGGGAGGCCGGGGAGGCGAGGTGATAGATCACGTCGACCTCGGCGCGGGGGACCCTCCGGCTGACGTCGATGCGGGAGAAGTGGAACTGCGGATAGCGACGGAGGGGTTCGAGATTCTCCCGCCGTCCGGTCAGGAAGTTGTCCACCCCCCAGACCTCCCATCCGTCGGCGAGGAGGGACTCCGAGAGGTGGGAGCCCACGAAGCCCGCGGCGCCCGCGACGAGGGCCCGTCGGGTCAGTGTCCCACCCCCTTAAGGAGATCCAGCACGGCGGGCCGGAGCTGGGGGTCGCGCAGCGCGAACTCGAGGTTCGTGCGGAGCCAGATCTTCCGGTCACCGATGTCGTAGCGCTTGCCGGAGAAGGTGACCGCGTAGAGCTTCTCCTTCTGGCGGAGGTGGTCGAGGGCCGAGGTCAGCTGGACCTCCCCCCTCCGGTCGGGAGCGGTCTTCGCGATCGCGTCGAAGATGGTCGGGGTGAGGAAGTAGGCACCGGTGATCCCCAGCCGGCTCGGGGCCTCCTCGGGCCTCGGCTTCTCCACCATCTGTTCGACCTGGAAGACACCGGGGGCGACCTCGGGACCGGCCACGATCCCGTAGTCGGCCACCTTCTCGGTGGGCACGGTCTCCACGGCGATCACGGAGGAGGCCCCTCCCAGCTCCACGAAGCGCTGGTGGAGCTGCCGGAGGAGGGGCGGGTCGCAGACGTTGATCGTGTCCCCGAGGAGGACTCCGAAGGGCTCGGCCCCGACGTGATGGCGCGCGCAGTAGACTGCGTCGGCGAGCCCCCGGGGCTGGCGCTGCCGGACGAAGAAGATGGACACGCGGTCCGTGAGCCGCTCGAGCTCCTCGAGCTCGGGCGCCTCCCCGATCGGGCCGAGATCGGGGTTGTGGTCGAAATAGTCCTCCACGGCCCGCTTGCCGCGGCCCGTGATGATCACGATGTCGCTGGCCCCCGCGTCCACCGCCTCCTGCACGACATAGTGGATGACGGGCCGGTCCACCACCGGGAGCATCTCCTTCGGCATGCTCTTCGTTGCCGGGAGAAAACGGCGGCCGAGACCGGCGGCCGGAATGACGACCTTCATCCGCGCGCCGTGGAGAACGCGGGGGGCCTTAACGTCAGGGGTCCCGTCACGGGCCCCCCGGGGTAAGCGGCCCGGGAAGGTCGCTGAGGGGGCCTCCATCCGCTTGCAATGTGCCTTATATGGCCCCCACCCTGTCTGGTGACCGTTCTCGCAACGGGCGTGCGAGCGATACGGGGGACGCAAATGCTGTACTTCGACGAGGACGAGTTCAAGAAGATGGTCTTCGGCGTCGGCGTCGGGATCCTGGCGGTCATGGTGCTGTGGTTCTTCGAAGGGGCGCACGCGGACGCCTTCGGCACCTTCTGGTACGCCATCCTCCTGCTGGCGGCGGGCATCGGCATCATCGCCTTCGCCGTCTGGTGGATGATCGACTGGTGACCGGTCCCCGCCGGGGGAGGACGAGCCCCCCGCGCCGTTTTATGGGGTGGGGGCGTGAACATCGCGGGAACGGGTCATGACGGGAAGCGAGGAGGAGGCGGTCAGCAAGGGCATCTTGGAGGGGCTCATCGACGCCCTCACCGACAAGCACACGCAGATGGAGATCGAGTTCAAGCGGCTCTCCGTGACGCTGCCGGGACAGAAGACGGCGATCGAGATCAGCGGGTCCATCACGGTGGCGGTCCGCATGTCGGACACGCCGGTCGCGCAGAGCTAGCCCCCGACGCTCAGAGGATCCGGCCGAGCTCGCCCGACCGGGCGAGGGCCCCCACGTCGGCCCGGATGTGTCCGGTGAGGGCGCTGATGTCGCGCCCCATCCACAGGAGTTCCTTCCCCTCCTTCTCGAGGATGATCTGCCAGCCGATGTGGTCCAGGGAACGGGCGAACCCGAGCGCCCGCCACATCCCGATCCGGTGCTCGTGGAGGATGGATACCTGGCCCGGTCCGTTTCCGTCCAGCAGCCCGACGTCGAACGCGAGGTTCTTCCGCGCCGGGTCCAGGTCCACGACGGGGACCTCCCCCACCGTGACCTTCAGGGAGCCGCCGCGGAACTGGCCGAGCAGGCCGAGCAGCCGGCCGAGCTCGTCGGGACCCGCCATGCGGATGGTATCCCCTCCGCTCTACAAGTACTTTCGTCTCGAGGTCCCGGCGGGCTGGCGCGCGGGGCCCGGCGAGGCTTAAGGCGACCGTTCCCTTCAGGAAGGCATGTACCCCGCCTACCAGATGGCCCACGTCGGGGTCAAGGGACTCCTCTTCCGGGCCGACCGGCTCCTCATCCTGCATCGCAGGGACGACCTCAACCTCGTCCCCGGGCTCTGGGACCTGCCGGGCGGCGGGGTCGAGACCGGCGAGACGCTGGAGGGCGCGCTCGACCGCGAGGTGCGGGAGGAGACCGGGTTCCGGGTGCGGGTGGGCCCCCCGGTGCACGCCTGGATCTCGCACCACCCGCTCCGGACCGGCGGGATCCACGAGAGCACCATCGTCTGCTTCGAATGCCGTCTCCGGGCGACGGGAGAGCCCCGCATCGACCCGGGGGAACACAGCGAGTTCGCCTGGGTCTCCTCCCGCGATCTGGCCCGGTACCCGATGCCGCAGGGGATCCGGGACTCCGTCCGCAAGGGGTTCGCGACCCGTCGGAACGGCGGGACGCGGGGGAGGTGAGCACGGTGGGCGACCCTCCCAGGAGCCTGCCCATGATCCCGACCCGCGAGGACCGGATGTGCCAGGCGAAAGCCCTGGACAACGTGTTCCGCCGGCGTTTCGGCCCCCCCTCCCGCCTGGTGGACCTCCTCGACGTGCGGGAGGGAATGACCGTGGCCGACCTCGGCGCCGGCGTGGGCTACTACGCCCCCGAGGTCCTCCGCCGGATCGGGACGAAGGGGCGGCTCTACCTGGTGGACATCGATGAGGAGAACCTCGCGATCGCCCGACGGCGGTGCGGGAATGACCCGCGACTGACGGTGATGACGGGGACGGCGGCGAAGGTCCCGGGCATCCCCGACTCGAGCGTGGACCGGTGCCTCCTCTCGCTCGTGCTCTGCTGCCTTGCGGACAAGTCGGGCGCGATCGGCGAGACCTGGCGGGTCCTCAAGCCGGGCGGGGTCGCGGTCGCCACCTTCCCGTATCGGGCCCGGCGTCCCCCTGCCAAGAGCCGGCGCCTGGGCCTCACGCGGGAGATGTTCCAGGAGCTCGCGAGCGGGAGGCCCTGGACGGTGGAGCAGCTCCCAGGGCGCCTGGTGCGGCGGTACCGTTTGCGGAAGCCGCCGACCGCGGCCGGGAGCCCCTGACCGGTCGCGGCTCCGGGCTCAGAGCACCACTTGGCTCGCGTCGCCCAGTACGAATGAGTGTCCTTTGGGAAGGTGCCGGCGCTCGGTCATCGTGGTTCCGCGCCCCACGATGCTGTCCACGATCCGGAAGGGGACGTCCACGGTGACGTTCTCCATCAGGATGCTCCGCTCCACCTCGGCCCGGCGGATCACCGAGCCGTCCCCGATCGAGGTGTACGGCCCGATGTAGGCTCCGGATTCGATCCGCACGTTCTGGCCCAGGACGACGGGCCCCCGCACCGTGGCCCCGGCGGCGATCTCGCCGCCCGGTCCGAGGGCCACGTGCCCGCTCACGTTCGCTCCGTGGTCGATGCGCCCCTCGACCCGGAAGAAGGCAGGGGGGCGGGACGCGAGCACGCGTTCGTTCGCCTCCAGGAGGTCGTTCGGCTGCCCGGTGTCCTTCCACCAGCCATCGAGCTCGATGACCTGCACCTTCCCCGTCCGCTGGTGCAGGGCCCAGATCGCATCGGTGATCTCGAGCTCGCCGCGGGCGGAGGGTTTCAGCGACTCGATGATCGGGTGGATGGCGGGGGTGAAGAGGTAGACGCCGATGAGGGCGAGGTTGCTCTTCGGGAGCGCGGGCTTCTCCTCGATGGAGACGATGCGGGACTGCCCGTCCAGTTCGACCACCCCGTAGTGGCGCGGGTCCTTCACCTTCACCGCCCCGACCACGGCCGTGGCGTCGCCCTGGGCGAAGCGCTGGACGTACGGGGCCGCGCCGTGCTCGAGCATGTTGTCCCCCAGGTACATCAGGAAGTCGTCCTCGCCGAGGAACTCGCGGGCGCAGAGGACGGCGTGGGCCAGACCTTTGGGGTCCCCCTGCGAGATGTAGTGCACCCGCACCCCGAAGCGGGAGCCGTCCCCGATCTGCTCCTCGATCCCTTCCTTGATCGGGCCCAGGATGATGGCGACGTCCCGCACCCCCGCCTCCTTGAGGTGCTCGAGCCCGTAGTAGAGCAGCGGACGGTTCGCGATCGGGAGCATGTGCTTGTTCCCGTTCCATGTCAGCGGGCGCAGCCGCGTTCCGTGGCCGCCCGCGAGAAGGAGGCCCTTCATGGCCGGACCACCTCGACCCTCTCCCACCCGAAGGGAAGGCCGCCGGCCGCCGGGATCGGGAGCTCCGCGAAGGGGACCCTGCCCTCGTCAGCCGGGTCGTAGAGCCGGGTGGGGTAGTTCTGGAGCAAGAACGGCTCCTGCGACAGGTTCCCGATGCAGTGGTACACCTGGGGGGGAATGGTCACGAGGTAGGTGGTCGCGTCCTCCTTCTTCCGCGGCCGGGTCGCATTCCAGGTCGGCTCGGCCCCCGCCATCCGCGCGAGCGTGAACCGGCCCTCCGTCGGACTCCGAGGGCGGGCGTCGTAGAGTGCGAGCACCATCTCCCCGAGGAGGACCACGAACCGGTCCACCTGGTGCTGATGGACGTGCCAGCGGTCCGCGTCCCGCATCTGCCCGGGGACCGTGAGCGACAGATAGCTCATCGCGAAGGTGTCCCCCTTCACGGTGGTATCGTCGGACCGCAGGGTCTCGACGAGGAACCCCCGGGGGTCATGGTGGGCGGTGCGCGGAAGCACGACAACGTCCTGGATCCCGATCTCGGTCGGGGACACCGTGCGGAGCTTCGGCACCACGATGCCGCCGAAGAACAAGGCGAGGGCTTAACCGTTGTGGGGACGGACGAGGGGCTCCCACCAGGAGCGGTGCTCCTGGTACCAGGCGACCGTGCGGGCGAGCCCCTCGTCGAAGCTCACCTCGGGCTTCCATCCGAGGCTCTCCCGGAGGTGCGAGGGATCGATGGCATAGCGCCGGTCGTGCCCCAGCCGGTCCGCCACCGGCTCGATGCTCTCGGGCTCGCGGTGCAGCAGGGCGAGCAGCCGGGCGAGCACCTCCCGGTTGGACCGTTCCCCGTCCGCACCGACGAGGTAGGTCTGTCCCGGTGTTCCCCGGCGGGCGATCGCGGCGAGCGCCCGCGCGTGATCCTCCACGTGGATCCAGTCCCTCACGTTCGCCCCGTCCCCGTAGAGGGGCACCTTCTTTCCCTGCAGGAGGCGGGTGATCGCGAGCGGGATGAGCTTCTCCGGGTGCTGGAAGGGTCCGTAGTTGTTCCCGCAGTTGGAGATCAGGACCGGAAGGCCGTAGGTGTGATGGTAGGCCCGCGCCAGGTGGTCGGCGGCCGCCTTGCTCGCGGCATACGGGCTTCGCGGGTCGTAGCGGGAGGTGAGCGTGAACCGGAGCTCGGGATGGTCGAGCGGGAGGCTCCCGAAGACCTCGTCCGTGGAGACGAGGAGGAAGCGCCCCACGTCGTGCTTCCGGGCCCCTTCGAGGAGCGTCCGGGTCCCGAGCACGTTCGTGGTCAGGAAGGGGGCGGGGTCCGCGAGCGACCGGTCGACGTGCGTCTCGGCCGCGAGGTGGAGCACCAGGCCGGCTCCGCGGAGGGCGGTGTCCACGACGTCCGGGTCGACGATGTCCCCGAGGACGAACCGGATCTTCCCGGCTTGCTCGAGCGGGGCGAGCGACTCGCGGTGACCGGCGTAGGTGAGCTTGTCGAGCACCACCAGCTCGTCCTCCGGGTAGGCATCGGACCAGTGGTAGGCGAGGTTCGCCCCGATGAACCCGGCACCGCCCGTGAGGATGACCTTCATCGTTCTTCTCGAAAGGAACGGGAGTTAAGACATTGTGCTGCGGGCCCGGTCGCCGCGCGTGCTACATCGGGGGAGGCTCGCGGGGAAGTCGCGTGGCGGCTCCCGTCCGGAGATAGATCTCGGCCGCCATCGTGGAGAACCGCTCGGAGGCGTCCACGGTCCCGAACGTCAGCTCCCATCGCGAGAGCTCGTCCAGGGAGTGGGCCTCCTCGATCACGTCGCGCACCGTTCGTGCCACCTCGAGGGCCCGCTCGGCGGCCCTCCGGGAGTCGTCGCGCTCGCCGCGGACCCGCGCGAGCTGCGCCTGCGTCCGGTAGTACGCCGGGACCTCGTGGGGCTTGAGCGTGGCCGCAGGGTCTCGGACGGTCGCGAGCGCGCTGGCCGCCCCCGGGATGTCCCCGAGGGCGAGGCGCGCGGCGGCCAGGGTGACCTGGTAGCCCGCGATGGGGCCGGTGGCGTTGCTCGCCCGGATCCGCTGGACCGCGGCCTCGAGCCGCTCGACCGCCCGTTCGGCGTGCCCTTCCGCCAGGTCGATCCGGGCCTCGGGGAGCAGGAAGAGCTCCTCATCGGCCCCCATCGCGAACCGCCGGGCCACGGTCCGTCCTTCGTGGATGAAGTCGCGCGCCCGGTCGTACTTCCCCATCAGGATGTAGAGCGAGGCGAGGTCCCAACAGGAGGTGGCCGTGCCCGTGACGTTCCCGCGGTCGCGCAGGATGCGATGGTAGACGAGCTCGGCTTCCTCGGCCCGTGCGAGCTCCCCGTGATAGACCGCCGTCACCGCCTCCAACCCGAGGAAGTAGGCCCGGAATCGGTCGAGGCCGAGGCGCTCCGCGAGCGCCCGCCCCCGGGCGAGGCAGTCCTCGTACGTCGGCTCATCGTCCAGCTCGCGGGCCGTCCAGCCCGCATCGTAGTACCACCGGTCGATGAGCCACGAGGGCACCGCTCCGCCGACCGCGATCGCGTCCCGGTAGGCGGCGAGGGCGGAGCGGAGGTGGCCGCGCGAGTACTGGAGGTTGCCCTCGATCGCCCGCTCGAGCGCGTGGAAGAAGGGCGGGATCGCTTCCCCCTGGGCCTCCAGGTTCTCCCGGAGCTGGTAGATCTGCCGGTGGGCGCCCTCCGGGTCCTCCTGGCTCGCCACGAAGGCGCGGTAGGCGGCGATCGTGGCGTGGGGCCCCGGGGTCGCCCAGAGGTCCATCAGGAGCTCGAGCATGCGGTCGACCGCCGGGTGGCGTCCCACGATGGAATGGAGACGGAGCGTGTACTCCTGCCCGATCTGGAGGCGCTCGTCCGTCCCCGTCCGGTCCGTCTCCAGCAGCTCCTGGAGCCAGCGGTGGTAGCGCTCGACGGTCTCCGGTGATGTCTCCGCGATGCCCCGCTCGATGGCGCGCTTCACCCACGTCGGCCCGTCGTGGACATTGCGCGCCAGGTGGAACAGCCGGGCGACCCGCTCGACGTCCTCCGGGCGATGATGCGCGCTCCAACGGGCGAGCGTCTCGGCATCGGCTCGGAGCCGGGCCTCGGGGACCTCGGAGAGGAGCGCCTCCCAGACCAGCTGGTGGGCGAAGGACCACCGTCCGCCCGGCTCCTTCGGGCGCTCGAGCAGCCCGTGCTGTCGCGCCATCCGGTCGAAGGTGGACGTGAGCTCCGGGAGGGGGCGCCCGAGCGCGGCCGCGAGGTGGGCCGGCTCGAACTCGCTCCCGGCCACGGCGGCGAACTCGAGCAGGCTCCGGTCCTCGGGGGCGAGCATCCGGAGGCGCCGGAGCACGAGGCGCTTCAACGTGTCGGGGAGGTGCAGGCCGTCCCCGTCCCCGGAGGAAGGGGGGATCTCGAGGACTGCCTGCCCGCCCCGCAGCGCGAGATGACCGTCAGCCCGCAGCTGCCGCACGAGCTCGAGCAGGAAGTAGGGGCTCCCTTCCGCCTTGTCGAGCAGCGGGCTCAGGCTCCCCGTTCCCGGGCCGAGCCGGGGGGGTGCTCCCAGCAGGTGTCCGCAGAGCTCGGCCAGGGAGGTGTCCTCCATCCGTCCCAGCGGGAGGGGGGCGAGCGTGCCCTCGCGGCGCATCGCGTCGAGGGTCTCCTCGAGCGGAGCATCCCCCGCCTCCGTGACCATCTCCCCCTCCGTCTCGCGCAGGGAGGCCACGATCAGGACGGGAAGCCCCCGGGTGTTCCGGGAGAGGAACTGGAATGCCTGGAGGGACTGCGGGTCGGCCCACTGCAGGTCGTCGAGGAAGAGGACCTGGGGGCGCTGACGCGCCCACTTCTCAATCGACTCGAGGTAGCGGAGCATGACGATGGCGGGGGCTTCCTCGACCCTCACGGGCTCGGCGACCGCCGGGCGGTTCGCGCTCCGGACCTCTCCCTCCCCGTTGAGGAGGGCGACCTCGCGCGCCTCGAGGGCCAGGGGGTTGTAGGAGACGAAGAGGAACCCTCCGGTGGCCTCGACCCAGTCCCGGAGGAACTGGACGAGCTTGAGGACCGGTAGGAACTGGTTCTGGCTGACGAGGTACTCGAGCCCGGAGATGCCCACCACGGCCCCGGGCTTCGACTCGAGGTGACGGCCCGCGAGCTCGGCCATCGTGTCGAGCGCGGTGGGATTGAGCGTCCCGGGGGCCTCGACCCGCGAGAGCCCGAGCACGCGGGTCTCGGGGCCGAGCCCGGGGAACTTCTGCCGCAGGCCCGCCTCCCGCTCCCGGGAGATCAGGAGCGTGGGGTGCTCGCGGGAGAGCTCCACGAGGCTCTGGAAGAAGCGGGTGGGCCGTTCCTCCTCGAAGAGGAGGACGGGAGGGATCTTGGGGCCCCCGTCCGTCGTGTCCGCGGGAGGCCTCCCGTCCGGCTCGGCCTGGCGGAAGATCTGGTAGAAGGGGAAGTAGGCATTGTTCGCCTCCTTGAGGCAATACCCCCACCGGATGTCGAAGCCTCGTGCCCGGCTCCGGTCCTCGAGCCAGTGGAGGAGCCGGGTCTTCCCGATGCCCGTGGGCCCCTGCACCGTCCAGGTGCTGCCATGCCCTGCCACCGCCTGGTCGAGCGCCGCCTCCAAGAGCGTGCGTTCGCGAGCGCGCCCGACGAACGGAGGACCCTGTGCAACGGCCATCTCCATCCAGCCCCTCCCAAGGCGAGCACTCGTAATACTCCTTCAGGAGGAGGGCGCGTCCCCAGTTCGGAGCGCGCCGCAGACGGGTCTGGTGTCGATCGAGACGAGGCCGGCCCTCCTAGTGCGCGGGAACGGCCGCGGCGGGCCGCCGGGTCCCGGTCTCGTCCCCCGCTTCTCCGGTCTCCGTCTCCCGCTCCTCGAGGGGGACCGGTGATGTCGCATCGTCCCGGCCCAGGCTCACGTTCGGTTCGCGCCCCCGGACGAGGGACCACCCTCCGCGGAGCACCGCCTCGATCCGTCCCCGGCTCCGCCCTCCGGGGAACCCCTCGTCCGTCTCCGGGGATGCCCGGCGGTACTCGTCGCCCAGGTACTGTGCGAGCTCTCGGTCGACCCGTTTCCGGGGGACGCCCAACTCCTCGCCGTCCCATCCTCTCGCCATGTTCTGCCTCGGCGGCCCGAGCGTGAGAGGGGATATAGACTTTCTGTCAACACTATATATTTTGACCCAAAAAGTATGTACATCGGCACCGCCGGCGCAAGAACGGGAAGCCCGCCCCCGTGGCGTAGCCGCTCGGCCGGAAGAGCGTGGGCGGGGCCCAACCCTTATGCGGGCCCTCCGGCTCGGACCGGCGATATCGGATGGCGCCCGCTCCCCAGGTCGTGGTCTTCGCCGGTCTTCCCGGGACGGGGAAGTCGACCCTCGCCCGCGCGGTGGCCGGGCGCCTCGGGGCCCTCTGGCTCCGGGTCGACACGATCGAGGCCGCCCTGCTCGCGGCCGGACTGCCCCGCTCCTTCGAGACGGGGCTGGCCGCCTATCTCGGGGTCCGTGACGTCGCCGCGGACCACCTCGCGATGGGCCGGTCGGTCGTCATCGACGCCGTGAACGGGGTGGAGGAGGGACGCCGGATGTGGCGGGAGCTGGCCCGCGAACACCGGGCCGAGCGCTACGTGGTCGAGGTCGTCTGTGGCGACCCCACGGAGCACCGGCGCCGGGTGGAGGGCCGCACCCCTCCGACCCCTCCGCTCCCGAAGCCGACGTGGGAGGAGGTCCTCCACCGGGAGTACCTTCCGTGGACGGAGCCCGTGCTGCGCGTGGACTCCACGGCACCGCCGGAGGAGAGCGTGGAGCGGATCCTCGGCTATTGTTCCCGTCCTCCCGCCTGACGGCGCCCGCGGGTCGGGGCGGGCCACAAACATGAATAGCCCGGGTCCCGTCCGCCCTCCTCACGATGGCAGAGCCCTCGTCCTCTCCTCGCGTTCTCGTGCTCGGCGCCACGTCGCTCGTGGGCAGCCACTTCGTGGTCTACGGGGGGAGCGGCCCGGTCCTCGTGGCGGGCCGGCAGGACCCCCGGCGCCGGGGGTTTCCCGTGGAGGGGTTCACCCGGGTCGACCTCGGTGACGAGGAGGCCGTCCGGAAGCTCGTGCGCACCACGGAGGCGACGGCGGTGGTCAACTTCGTGGCCCGGACCGACGTCGACGGGTGCGAGTCGGAACGGCCCCGGAGGGGGGATCGGCCCGCCCACCCGGACCGGGGGAGCGCCTGGGTGCTCAACTCGGAGCTGCCGCGATGGCTCGCGGAGGAATCCGCGTCCCGGGACCTCTTCCTCCTGCACCTCTCGACCGACTTCGTCTTCGACGGAAAGGCGGGCCCCTACTCCGAGGAGGAACCGCCCTCGCCGCTCGGCCCGGGCCTGGGATGGTACGGCTACACCAAGGGGGTGGGCGAGTCGCCCGTCGCCGGACTGGCCCGGAAGGGGAAGGCGGCCATCGTCCGGATCTCGTACCCCTACCGGAGCGGCTTCGAGGGGAAGCTGGACCTCGCACGAGGCCTGCTGATGCGCCTCGCGAGCGGCACGCTCCTCCCGATGTACACCGACCAGGAGATCACGCCCACGTGGGTCCCCGACGTCACCGACACGCTCTCGGCCCTCCTCGTCGCCCGGCGCGGGGGGATCTATCACGTGGCCTCCCCGACGGTGACCACCCCCTACGGGTTCGCCGAGGCGCTCATCGAGGAGATCGGCGTCGGGAAGGGCGATCTCACGGGCGCCCGCCTGCAGGACGTCCAGGACCCCCACAGGGCCCCCCGGCCCTTGCACGGCGGGCTCCGCCTCCACAACGTGCGGCGCCTCGGGGTCCGGCCGACGGATTACCGCGAGGGGATCCGGAAGCTCGTGGCCGAGCTCGGCGCTACGCCCCGAAGGGCAGGGTTCCCGGCTTCTCCACCGTGACGCGCGCCGTCCCCCGGCTGGCGGTGGAGACCGTGCGAACGAGGGCCGAGACCATCTCCTCCACGAACCGGCGGGGTCGGTCGGGACGCGCCGGGTCGACGGCCGCCTTCGGGGCATCCCAGTAGACCAGGCACCCGCCCCCGGTCGACACGATCCGGAGGACGATGCGGACGAGGGTCGTGGGGACGGAGGGGTTCGGGCGGGAGAGCGAGAGCGTGACGCGCGTGGCGTTCCGTCCCTCGAGCCCCACTTCAGAGGCGGCCGCGGAGTATCCCAGCTCGGCGAAGTACTCGGTGAGGTAGCGGGTCAACCGTTCCCGGCCGACCCCGCGGCAACGGAGCCAGATCCCTCCCGGTTCCCGGGCGTGGACGTCCCCCGCATCCCCCTCCTCGCTCACGGCGTGCGCCTCCGGCCCTTGGCGTTGCGCGGGGGCTGGTAGAGGATCCGGCGGAAGAGCCCCATCATCATGGTGTACTCGTGCTCGCTCGCCATCGCGCGGCCCAGGAGCCGGCGGTAGAGGAGGAGCATGTTCTTCCGCTTGTGGCGGGGATAGCGGAACTGTTCCATCGCCTTCGCCAGCAGCCCGAGGAAGACCTCCTTCTCCCGGGCCCGCAACGGGATGGGTTCGGTCCGCTGCAGGGCGGACCCCGCGAGGCCGAGGTACGTCGCGTAGAGGAGGACGGCGGCAGCGTGGGAGAGGTTCAGGGTGGGGGACGCGGGCGACGTGGGGATCCACACGATGAGGTCGCACCGCGCGAGCTCCCCGACGTTCAGCCCGTTGTCCTCGGGCCCGAAGAGGAGCGCCACCTTGCCCTGGATCCCGCCCGCCAGGTGCCCCCACTCCTCCGGCGTGACCGAGCGGCGGAGGTAGGACTCGGTCCGTCCGGTGGACAGGTCCGTGGTGCCGATCACGAGGTCGGCGTCCGCGATCGCCTCCTCCACCCGGGAGACCACCTTCGCCTCCTTGAGGATGCGGAGACCGGCCATGGCGCGACGCCGTGCCTCCTCGCCCAACTTGGCGCGGGGCGCAACGATCACGAGGCGGGAGACATCGAAGTTGCTCATCGCCCGGGCGACCGCGCCAACGTTCCCGTCCTCCTTCGGGCGCAGGAGGACGACGGTGAGCTCGACCGGCATCCCTAGGAGTGGTTACCTCCCGAGGGGGAAAGGAGACGGTCGACCATCCATTGGGGATCGAAGGGGCGCAGGTCGCCGTAGCCCTGCCCCATCCCCACGAAGACGATGGGCTTCTTCACCACGTAGGCGACGGAGAGCGCGGCCCCGCCCTTCGCGTCCGCGTCGAGCTTCGTCAGCACCACCCCGTCGAACCCGAGTTCCTTCTCGAAGAGCCGCGCCTGCTCGACGAGGTCGTTCCCGGAGAGCGCGTCTCCCACGTAGAAGGTCAGGGTGGGGTTCACCACCCGGCGGATCTTCTTCGCCTCCTCGATGAGGTTCTCGTTCGTGTGCTGGCGGCCCGCCGTGTCGACCAGGACCACCTCCACGTGCCGCTTCCGGGCGTGCTGGACCGCGTCAAAGGCGACCGCGGCGGGGTCGGCCCCGGTCTCCTGGCGGATCACGCGCACCCCGACGCGCTCCGCGTGCACCTCGAGTTGCTCGATCGCGCCCGCCCGGAAGGTGTCCGAGGCGGCGAGGACCACCGTGTGCCCCTGGGCGGTGAGCCAGTGCGCGAGCTTCGCGAGGGTGGTGGTCTTGCCGCTCCCGTTCACCCCGATGAAGAGGAGGATGAAGGGCTTGGGCGACTCCCGGATGCGCGCCTCGAGATCGAGGGGGGGCCGCGAGAGGATCTTCAGCACGGTCTCCCGGAGCGCGTGCTCGATGGCCTCCTCGGCCTCCCCTCCCCACCGGATCTTCTTCCCCTCCAGCGAGGTCCGCACCCGCTTCTTGACGTGCTCGATGACCTCGACCGCGACGTCCGACTCGAGGAGGGTGATCTCGAGCTCGTCCAGGACCCGCTCCACGTCCTTCTCCTTCAGGGCGTGGCCGAACCCCTCCGTGAAGGGAGTGGCGGTCGGGGCCGTCGGCTTCGGCGTTTCGGGGGCCGCCTCCGATGGAGGGGGCTGCGAGAATCCGAGGCGCTCCTTCAGGCGCGCCCACATCGTGGCCTTACGGGCGCGGGGATCGGGTCGCCGCGGGCGGGGTCCGCATCACCGCCTCGATCTGTTGGGAAAGCATCTGCGCCTCGCTGTCGACGCGCTGGACCTGCTCCGAGACCTCCCGCTGGGCATTGGTGAGGCCCTGCTTGCGTTCGTTCAGGATCTCGAGGGCCTTGGCCCGCTCGACCTCGGCCGCGAGCCCGCTGCCGATGCTGATGAGGACCCGCTGGTTCGCGTCGGGCTGCACCTTGACGAACGTCTCCGCGCCGACCGGGGTCAGGAGGGGAGACCCCTGGGGGAGGTGGTCCCATTCCTCGAGCGTCTGGGTGGCCCGCTCATGCTCGGTGAGGGACATCCGCAGGAGCTCCTGCTGGCGCAGCAGGGAGGTCAGCTCGTTCCGGTACTCCTCGAGGCGTGCGAGGGCCTCCTGCACCGTGGCCTCGACCGGACCCGACTCTGTCTCCTCGCGAGATGCGCTCATGGGGCTTCTCAACACGGGGGCGGTTATTAATGCTAGTGCTCGGGCCCGCGAAACGACCCTTATGGGAGAACTCATATGTTCGTTATGCTATTACATCGTAGTGAAACCGGGATGACTGCTCGGCGGAACCACCACCTTCGGAGGAAGCGGCCTGAGAATGTCCAAACGCACGCATCTTCCTCGCGCCCGGGGTCGGGCCGAGGCGGAAGGTCCCGACGACGGGTCTAGTCGCTCCCCGCCCCGGGAGCCCCGGTCCACCGCGCCCCGAAGACGGTTCGCCGCCGCGTCCCCGCGGGACCCGCCCCCCTCCCCCGGGTCCTACCTGAAGGAGTTCCACGAGTTCGCCCGGGCGACGAGCGCCTTCTCGAAGTCCGTCACGGACCGCGCCCGGGACCTCGAGGCCCTGACGGACGACTCCTCGGCGCTCGAGAACGTGGAGCTCGCGCGCCGGATCTTCGGCAAGTGGTCGCTCGAGATCTTCACGGCCCTCTTCTCCCGCAAGGCGATGCGCTTCCAGGAGATGCGGAACTCCATCGGGGGGGTGAGCGCCCAGGTGCTCTCCCAGCGGCTCCACGCGCTGGTGGAGGAGGGCCTGGTGCGCCGCACCGTGGTGGCCTCGACCCCGCCCCAGGTGACCTACTCGCTGACGCGGCACGGGACGACCGTGGCCCACCTCGGGGAACCGGTCTTCCTCTATCTCCGCCTCACGCACAAGATGCGGAAGGCTGGCGCGAACGACGGCACGGTCGTGCCCGCGACAGAGCTCTGACAGCCCGCGCCCCCCACCGCGATCGGGCGGAAGCGCGGCCTAGAGCCCTCGGAAGAGGTCCGCCTGGGTGAGGATCCCGACGGGCTTGCCGCGCTCCGTGATCAGGACCGCGGGGGCATGCTTGAGGAGCGCCGCCGCGACCTTCCCGGGGGTGCTCGCGTCCAGGGTCGGGAAGGGTTTCTGCATGACCTCCCCGACGGTGACCTGCTCGAGGGGCCGCGACTTGCCATGGTCCGCCAGGCACTCCACCACCCTCCGGTCCGTGAGGCTCCCGACGATGTACTCCCCCTCCTTCACGGGAAGCTGGCTCACGCCGTGCGTGCGCATCAGGTGGGCTGCGACCGTGAGCCGGTCCCGCGGCCTCACGGTGATCATCGTCCGTGTCGCGAGGTGACCCGCCGGGGCCTCGCGCGTGTTCTCCTCCCCGATCCGCTCCAGCGTCTCGTAGAGCGCGACCACGTTCCGGTAGGAGGGCTCCACCTTGCCCCGCTCGATCTTGGCCACGAGCGACTGGCTCACGCCGGCCAGCCGCGCGAGCCGACCCTGCGTGAGCCCGGACTGGACCCGGCGCCGCCGGAGCTCGGAGAGCGGGGGGAACATGACCGTGGGACGCGAAATTCCTATAAGAATATTCTGTGCAACGCGACTTAACTACGGACCCGGGTTCCGCAACGCTCGAGGCAAGCGCATGGGAGCACGGAAGGCAAAAGGTCGGAAGAGCGAGATCACCTTGGAGGAACTGGCGGACGAAGGGTCGTTGGCGGCCGCGCTCACCTGCGAGGAGTGCTCCACGCTCTTCCCGTTGGACGCGCGCACCGCGTGCGACCGGTGCTTCGGACCCCTTTCCGTGGTCTACGGCCACGGGCCGTTGCGGGGGACCTCGCCGGACGAGGTGCTGGCCGGTCGCGCTCCGGGGCTGTGGCGCTACCTCGAGCTCCTGCCTCCGGTCTCGCCCGCCTCCCGGGAGCGGGTCCCGCTCGGCCCCTCGCCGTTGCGTCCCGCCCCGAGGCTCGCGCGGGCGCTCGGCCTCCGGGAGCTCTGGCTGAAGGAGGACCTGGCCCTCCCGAGCGGTTCGTTCAAGGACCGGCCGGCCGGGTTCGCGGTGGCCTACGCCCGGGACCTGGGGTACCCCGCGGTGGGCTGTGCCTCCACCGGGAACCTCGCCGCGGCCACGGCCCGGGCCGCGACGCTGTCGGGGCTCCCGGCGTGGACGTTCGTCCCCGCCGGGCTGCCAGAGGCGAAACTCCTGCCCGTGCGCATCTTCGGCGGTGGGATCGTGGAGGTCGAGGGGACCTACGACGACGCGAACCGGGTCGCCCAGGTCCTTGCGGACGAGGACCGCCTCGGTCTGGTGAACATCAACCTGCGCCCCTACTACGTCGAGGCCTCCAAGACCCTCGCGTTCGAGATCCTGGAGGAGCGCCATTGGGACCCTCCGGCGGTGTGGGGCATCCCGCTCGGCTCCGGGGCGCTCCTCTCGGCGACGTTCCGCGCGCTCATGCAGGTCCAGGACATCGGGTGGCTCGATAGCTCCGAGGAGGAGCTCCCCCGGCTGGTCGGGTCCCAGCCGGAGGGATGCGCCCCCATCGCGGAAGCGTTCCGGAAGGGGTCGGAGGAGATCGTTCCCGTCGCCCATCCCGAGACCATCGCGGAGAGCCTCGCCATCGGCAACCCCGCCTCGGGCTACGACGCGCTCGGCGCCATCCGCAAGACGGGCGGTGCCGCCGATGCTCCTACTGCGGACGAGGTACGGTGGGCCCTGCGCGAGGCCGCGCGCCTCGAGGGGGTCTGGTCCGAGCCTGCGGGAGGCACCGTGCTCGCCACGTTCAAGCGCCTGGTCGATCAGGGCACGCTGGACCGCTCGGACTCCGCCGTGGCCTTCCTCACGGGGGCGGGATGGAAGACCCCCCCGGTCTGGGAGGGCCAGGACCTCGGACCCCGCCTGCGCGTCTCGGCCCGGGAACGGTCCCTCACCCTGCCCGACCTTGCCGCCTTCCCCTCGCTCGCGGGAGCCGCGGCGCACGGAGAGGTCTGAGGCCATGGTCCACGTGTTCTTCTCCGGTGCCCTCAAGGCCGTGACGAACGGGGTCGCCCGCCTCGAGCTTCCCGACTTCGCGGAGGGCGACCTCGACACCCTCCTCCGGTCGCTCGCGGGCCGGTTCGGGCCCTCGTTCTCGGATCGCCTCACGGAGGACGGGCATCTCCGGCGGTATGTGAACGTCTTCGTCAACGGTGAGGACGTCCGGTTCGCCCGCGGACTGCAGACCCCCGTCGGTCCTGCGGACTCGGTCGACTTCATCCCGGCCGTGGCGGGGGGGTGAGGCCCATGGAGAGTGTACGTCCAAGGATCTTCCTCCTCGGGTTCGGTGGCGTGGGGCGTACCCTGGCCCGTCGGCTCCTGGAGAAGGGGCCGATCCGCGCCCCGGGGTGGAACGTCGTCGCGGTCGCCGATTCCCGGGGAGTGCTGTACGACGAAGGCGGGGTGGACCTCGCCGAAGCGCTCCGGGTCAAGGAGACGACCGCCTCGCTCGGCCCGGCCGGGGCGCGCGCCTGGGATGCCCGAGAAGCTCTCGCCCGGGTCGTGCCCGACATCGTGGTCGAGGCGACCCTCTCGGACCCCCTACGGGGCGAGCCAGGGACGGGTCACGTGCTCCAAGCCCTGCGCGGGGGCGCCGACGTGGTGACCTGCAACAAGGGTCCGCTCGCGGTCCGCTACGTGGAGGTCGAGCAGGCCCTTCGCGAGTCGGGCCGCCGTCTGCGGTACGGTACGACGGTAGGAGGTATCGTTCCCATCTTGGAGACGCTCGTCGAACGTCTCCCGGCGGCGGAGATCACCGGAGTGGACGCGGTGCTCAACACCTCCACGCAGTTCGTGCTCCACCGGCTGGGATGCGGGCTCTCGTTCCCGCAGGCCTGGGAGGAGGCTCGCCGGCTGGGCTACACGGAACCCGACCCCCGGCGGGACCAGGAGGGATGGGATGCCGCGATGAAGGCCGCCATACTCCACAACCTGCTCTTCGGGCGTCCCATCGCCCCGGCCGACGTGCGTCGGGAGCCGCTCACGCCCGACAGCGAGGCGCGGGCGCTCCGGGCGATCCAGAACGGGGGACGGCTCGTCTCCCTCACGCGCGTGCGCTCCGGTCAGGCTTCGGTAGAGCTCACCGAAGTGGACGCCGACAGCCACTGGGTGCTCCCCGGTGGCGTCAATCGCTTCTGCATCGAGACCCGCCGTGCGGGAACGCTCACCTTGGAGGGGCGGGGGGCGGGCCCGGAGGAGACCGCGAGCGGGCTCTTGGCGGACCTCCTCACGCTCCTGCGAGGGTCGGGCCCCTCCTCTGCCTCCCCTCCGATCGGGGAAAGGTATTCCCTGCCCCGCCCGGCGTGGACGCCGGCGGGGGCGGTCGGGTAGGTTCTCCATGTCGAGCGTCGTTACCGAGGGCGGCTACCGGCATGCGAACGGGCCGAAGGGGCCCTTCCCCCCGGAACCGGCCCGGCGGTCCGGACTGCCCCCGCTCACCGCCTTCGCGCCCCCCGGGGTGCGCCCCCGTTACGTGCGGGTGGAGGCCCCGTGCAGCATCGCCAACGTCGGCCCGGGCTTCGACCATCTCGCGGTCGCCCTCGCGTCGCCCGTGGACACCCTCGAGCTCCGGTACGCCTCGCGATGGGGGTTCGAGGTGGTGGGCGACAGCGACCTGCCCGCTTCCTGGGAGGAGAACGCGGCCGGCGTCGCCGCCCGCTCCCTCTTCCAACGGTTCGGCCCGCCGGGCGTGCTGCGGGCCCGGCTGGTCAAGGGATTCCGCGGCTCGAGCGGCATCGGCTCCAGCGGGGCCTCGGCCGCCGCCGGGGCCTTCGCCGCGGCGGCCCTCCTCGGACTCGACCCGGAGGATCCGGGGGTCGTCGGTGCCGTCGTGGAGGCCGCGCTCGCCGGTGAGGAGGCCGCGAGCGGTGCGCGCCACCTCGACAACGTGGCGGCCAGCCTGTTTGGCGGGCTCACGTTCTCGGAAGCGGAAGATCCCCCGCGGGTCCACTCCGTCTGGCCAGGGGCTCCCGCGACCTGGGTCATCGCGGTCCCGGACCTCCGGCTCTCCACCCGGGAGTCCCGGGGCGTGTTGCCCGCCCAGGTTCCCTTCGGTGACGCGGTGATCAACGTAGCCCGTGCCTCTGGCCTCCTGCTCGGCTGGGTCCAAGGGGACCTCGCCTTGGTGGGCCGCAACTTCGGCGACCGCCTGGCGGAACCGTACCGCGCTCCCCTGGTGCCCGGGTTCGAGGTCGCCCGTCGGCGGGCGCTGGCCGCTGGCTCGTACGGCGTAATGCTATCGGGGAGCGGACCGGCCCTCGCCGCGCTCGTGCCTCCGACCCGGGTCGGGGCCGTCGGTAAGGCCTTCCGCGAGGCGTTCCACTCGGTCGGCCGAGCGGTTGACGTTCTGACCTCCGGGGTCGGCGCCGGAGCCCGTCTCACGGGGTGGTCGTGAGCGCCGCCGACCTCCTCGTGGTCAAGTTCGGGGGATCCGGACTCGCGACCGCGGAGCGGATCGTCGAGGCGGCCCGGGCCGTCCGGGATCACCCTGCCCGCGGGAAGCTTGTCGTGGTCAGCGCCCCGGGAACGACCACGGACCGGCTGTGGGAGACCCTCCGGAGGTCCGGGGACAGCCTCGACCCGGCCGACATGGCCTCCGTGCTCTCCCTCGGCGAGCGGCTGAGCGCCCGCCTTCTCGCCGCCGTGCTCCGCTCGCTCGGGGTCGCGGTCGTCGAGGTCGAGCCGGAGGACGCACGCTGGCCCATCGTCACCCGCGGCGGGTCGCTGGGGGCCCGGCTCGATTTCGATGCCAGCCGGGCGAGGGCCATCGCGGGTCTCCGTCCCCTCCTGGACGAGGGCGCGACCGTGGTGGTCTGCGGCTTCCTCGGAACAGAGGACGGCCACGTGACCACGATGTCCCGCGGGGGGAGCGACACGACCGCGGTGGCGTTGGGGAGGGCGCTCGACGCCCGGGAGGTGCTGCTGGTGAAGGACGTCCCCGGGGTCTTCTCCGACGACCCCCGGCAGGTCCCCGGGGCCCGCCGGCTCCCGGAGGTCACGGTCGAGTTCCTCCGAGGGGTGGCCCGCCGAGGGGGTCGGATCGTGGCGCTCGAAGCCCTCGACCACCTGGGCCCGGGCCCGGTCGTGCGCATCGTGCCCCGGGGCCCGTCCCTCCTGGGGCATGCGGGCACGACGGTGGTGGCGCCCGCTCCAGCGGACCCGAAGGGCGGGGCCCTGTCATTCTAACTACTTGTATTCGGTATTCCCGTTAAATACATCCGGAGAATTCGCATGGAACAATGTCCGGAAACCAGTCGACAGTGTGGGCGAGCGACCACCGGTCTCCTTGGCTAGTCGCGGGGATCCTCGTCGTCGTGATCATCGTGGGCGTGGTCGTGATGATGATCGCCATGGCCTCGTACTGGGGGTGGAACTCCGGCACCACCGTGGGGTACGGGTACATGATGGGTGGCTATGGCGGGGGCGGGTGGTGGGCCCTCATGATGCTCCCGATGGCGGCCGGCGCGATCCTCTTTGTGATCCTCCTGGTGCTGCTTCTCGTGCCGGGTCGGTCGTCCACCGTGACCGTCCTTCCTCCGACGACGGGCACTCCGGGAGAGGTACTGGATGCCCGCTACGCGCGGGGGGAGGTCGGCCGCGACGAATACCTGCGGATGAAGGAGGATCTGCGGGCTCCCCCGCGTTGAGCCTGATGAGGGGCCGGGGGAGATACCCGTGACCGATTGGACACGGGTGGAGAAGCTGCGCACCCGCGGCATGGCCTGGGACGAGATCGCCGACGACCCCCGGGTGGGGTTCTCCTCTCCTTCCGGGACCGACGCGGGCCGGGCGCTCAAGGCGCTGTACTTCCGGCGCCGCTCTACCACCCACGATCGGTCCCGGGGACGGCCTCGGCCTGTCACCGATGCGGGAAATCGCTCCTGGCTACATCTCTCCCGCCGCGGGATCGTGGTGCTGGCGCTCGCGGCCGCCTTCGTCGCGGTAGTCGGCTACCTCCTCGTGCAACCTCCGGGAGAGAGCGGGGCCCCTACGGGGTGGGTCGGGAAGACCGCCCCGGGCTTCTCCCTCGCCATCGCGAACCAACCCGGAACCTTCACCCTGTCCTCGGCCCGGGGACATCGCGATGTCCTCCTCTTCTTCAACGAAGGGTTGAGCTGCAGCCCGTGCCTGACCCAGATGGAGGAGTTGGACGCGAACGATGCGGACTTCACCTCGCTCAACGTGGAGGTGGTGCAGATCACGGGCGATTCCCAATCCGACATGGCGACCTGGGCCTCGAACGATCACGTCACGAACACGATCGTTTGCGCCGACCCCACACTCCAGGTGTCCAACCTCTACGACACGACCGGCGCCGCCGTCAGCATGATGCCGGGGAGCGCCCCCGGGCACACCTTCATTCTCGTGAACGAGTCGGGGACCGTGATCTGGCGCGCGGACTATGGGCCCTCCGACATGTCCGTCCCCCTCTCGGAGATCCTCCAGAACGTGAGGAGCGCCCAGACGCAATATGGGTGAGCCGTGACGGAGGTGCTGGTCCTCGGCCGGGAGGGATGCACTCCGTGCCTGCGGGTCACCCGGCTCCTCGGCGAGATAGCGCGGGAGCGGCCCGGGCTCACCATCCGCGAGGTCCTGATGGACTCGGAGGAGGGCATTGCGCTCGCGCTGGAGAACGGCATCCTCGTCCCTCCCGCGGTGTTCCTCGACGGTAGCCTCTGGGCGAAGGGCAAGATCCGGGAGGAGGACCTCCGGCGGGCGCTGGGGGCGCCCTCCGCGCCCGGGGTCCCGTGATCGCGGCGTTCCTGGCCGCCACGCTCATCGTGGCGTTCCTCGCGGGAATGGTCGCACTGGCGATGCCGTGTTGCTTCACGGTGCTCCTCCCCGCGTATCTCGCCAAGTCGTTCGAATCCCTCACGGGGCGTGTCGGGATGACGGCGATTTTCGGGGCGGGGATCGCGACCATCCTCCTCCCCATCGCGATGGGGCTCACCTACTTCACCACCTTTCTCACCGTGAACCACCCTCTCTTCTTCGTGATCGGAGGGTTCTTCATGGTCGTTCTCGGGCTCTTGACCTTGTGGGGAACGTCCGTCATCCCCATGTTCAGTTTCGATGTGGATCTGAAGCGCAAGGATGCCCCCTCGGTCTATGCCCTGGGCGTCTTCTCGGGAGTGGCGAGCTCCTGCTGCGCCCCGGTCCTGCTCGGCGTGCTCGTGCTCGCCACCCTGTCCGGCAGCTTGCTGTTCGCCTTCTTCGTCGCCCTCGCGTACGTCGCGGGGATGGTCTTCCCCCTCCTCCTCATCGCGCTCTGGTGGGAGCAACGGGCGCGGGCCTCGCCGACCTTCCTGCAGGGCCGTCTGATCCACCTGAACATCTTCGGCTCGGACCTGTCGGTCCACTCCTCCAAACTGGTCGCCGGGATCCTGTTCATCGCGATGGGGTCCGTCACGATCACGTTGGGCGTGATGGATCGGATGATTTCCGTGCCCGGGTCCCAGGTCTTCGGCATCTACCAAGGGGTGATCGAGAGCGCGCTCCTGTCCGCATTGAACGGTTGGGCTGGCGTGGCGGTGACGGTAGCGGTCCTCCTCGCGCTCGGCCTGCTCTTCTACCACCTCCGACGTCGGCCGACCCCCATCGCGCGGAATCCCACCTCCGCGGCCGACGCAGAGACCCCGCCCCTGGAGGCGACGGCGGATCTCGCGGCGCAGGACGGCCGAGGTCTGACCGTCCCGCCCACGGTGACCGTGGGGGCCCCTTGGATGGAGCCTAAATAGGAGGCCATGCACTCTCTCTACCTATGACGTCCTCTTGCTGTGACCCGGCCCAGGGCATCAAGTCCCTCTCCGTGGATTTCGCGAACACGGTCGCGTGCTCAGCGTGCCGGGTGGGGGATGGGCTCGCCTCGGAGGCTGCGGCGCGACGATGGCTTGCCGATCACGAGTCCCTCCTCGGTCCGACCAAGGGTGCCGTGCCGCTCGCGGACCTCCTACGCTTCCGGACCATCATCCGGGGACTCTTCGACGCCGCCCTCCGGGGGACTCCCCCTCGGCCCGGAGACGTGAAGGAGCTGAACCGTTGGGCCCGCGCGGCCCCCTCCTACACCGTCCTGTCCTGGGGGGATCGGTCCCGTTCCGTGGCCGCCGAGTCACTCGCCAAGGACCCCAAGAGGGCGCTGCTGGCCAAACTGGCCACGTGCACCGCCGAAACACTGGGGGAGATGACCGACGGTCGTCTCCGGCGATGCGAGGGTGAGGGGTGCGATCACTTCATCATCGCCCGGACGGCCGGACAGCGGTGGTGCTCTGTCACGGGGTGCGGGAACCGCGCCCGGGCCGCGCGTCACTACCTGCGGGTAAAGGCCAAGCGGGGCCCCGCCCCTAGGGCCCCCCCGTCCCTCCCCTCTCGCGCAGCACGTCAGGCGTGATCCTGGAGTTCCGGGACGCGTTCGCTCGAACCCCTGGCTGAGGCGAAGACGACCGCGCCGAATCGGGCGCATATTCGCAGCCCCGTGCGCCCGCCCGTATCGGTCGGGGGAACCGCCGACCGGACGATCCTCACGAGGCGGGGCGAATTCCGCACTAGATGGTGCCCTGCAAGGTGCTTCGGACAAGCTCCCGTCAGGAGCGGAAACGGGGGATCCGATGGGCCCGGCCCAGGACAGCGGTCCTTGCGGCCCTATTGGTGGCATCGACGATCCTCGAAGGGGCCCCCGGTCTTGGTTTTTCGCGGACCCCATCGTCGGTCCGGCCGCCCCCCGTGCGGGGGAGTGGCGCCCGGAAACGCAGTGCAATGCCGACAGGGCGTGTCGAGATCCTTCCCTCCACCTTGCCGGGCGGGCTCGAATCCGGGGGGGGAACTACAGTGGAGGCCCCTCTCGTGCGACGCAACGCTCCGGACCACCAGCGGATGCTCTCCGTCCTGGAGGAATCGGTTACTCTGCGGTCTCATGCTGGAGGATGCTCGGGGTGTCCAGTTCCAGTTCTCGAGACGAGACTCCCGGCGTCACGCGGGACCCGGCCGCGCCTTTCTAATCAACATGCTTAGACCAAGTAATTAGAATTGGCCTATCGCTTAAGAACAAGTGAAGTAGTTAGAATCCCGGTTCACATCCATGAGCAGGGCAGATGCAGGGCAGCAGGATTCGGCGACGTGGGACACCGAAGAGGCCGGTCGGAACACGGGGGTGCCGCCCGAGAAGGCTTCTTCCTGGAAGGCAGGAGACCACACGGACAAGCTGCTGGCTTCCCTGCGGATCACCTTCGGTGCCATCTTCCTCTTCGATGGGATCCTCAAATGGGCGATCTTTGCCACCGGGAGCATGCAGGGCACCCTGGTGAGCATGTGGATGCTCTCTCCAGCGCCCCCATCGATCATCCTGTCCAACTGGCTCTTGTTCGGCGTACTGGTCGCCATAGGGGAGACGCTTGGCGGGGTCTTCCTCATCGTGGGCATCTTCCAGAAGCCGGCCGCTCTGTGGAGTGCGGCGATCATGCTTTCCATCTGGATCTACGGCGGCATGGGCGGTTGGGTGGGCATGAACGCCTCGGGGTTCGGCTACAACACCGATCCCGGGGGAGACCTGATGATGGTCCCGGTCTTCCTCTTCCTGGCGTTCATTCCCAACGTCTACAGCCTCTCGGCGTACCTGAGGCTCCCGGAGCGCTTCCCGTTCGCCACGCGCGGCACCTTCCGTCGCAACGCGCTGGCGATCCTTTTCCGGTGAGCGTTCGCGGTGACGTCAGCGGTCGTTCACGGGACGGCGGGGCGACCGGTCGAGGGACGGGAGAGGCTTCCGCTCACCCAGAAGGAGGTCGTGATGGAGGCCTTGGGTCACAAGGTTACCCGAGAGATCCTGTTCACGCTCGACCGAGGCCCCATGTCGGCACGGGGCTTGACCCGGGCCCTGGGGCTTCCCCAATCGACGGTCTACTTCAACCTCCACCGCCTCCAGCGGCTCGGCCTGGTCGGGGTCGACCAAACGTCGCGAACGGGCAAGGGGAGGGCCCAGGCCCTCTTCCGCAGTCAAACGAGCATGATCTGGTTGCCCTTCCGAACGTGGGTCACGCGTCTTTCTGGACGAGACATCCACCCGCCACCGAGAGTTACCCCTCGGGCCGGACGCGCGGGACGGGACGGCGCCGCGACCCCGAGCGCGACGGGAGGCTACGGTCCAGATACCTGCCAATGACGACCTCCCCACGATCCTTAACCCGCCTTCCGAGGATGCCGGCAAAGGCACCTGAGGGGCTGGTACCCCTTCCGGTCGCTCCGCGGAGCACGTAACGCGACCGCGGGGGGGCGTCCGATCCCCCTGGTCGTTCGCGGAGGGGGGGTCGACCGGGCGGTAGTCGAACGCTCCCGTACGCGCCGAATCTCCGACGTGCCCGATTCCTCGCCCCCCGCACGTTGCCGCGACCAACGCGGGGGCTCATGGCGCGCGGCCCCCTTCTTCCCGCTCGGGCCCGCAGTCTTGCGGATCCGTCAGGAGTGGGACGTGAGATCGCACGGGGTCTGTTTGCCGAGCTCAGTACTCGACGTCGCGCAGCGAGCGCATGGTCAGCGCACCGAGGGCGATGACGACCGTGATTGCAGCTCCGGAGATGACGAGTGCCCCGGCGACCGACCAACGCGAGGCCATCCACCCGGCCGCCAGGGGACCCATCGGACCCGTGGCCATCACCAGGGCGAAGAACGCGGACATCACGCGACCCCGCAGTCGGTCCGGGACCTTCGCCTGGAGGAGGGTCTGCATGGGGAGGTTCGTGACGGTGATGGTGATCCCCAACCCGACCATCAGGGCGAGCGCCAGGGGAATGTTCGAGACCAGGCCCACGGCCAGCACGATGAGTCCAACGCCCATCCCCCCGGCCAAGAGGAAACGTCCCGCCGACTTGCGCGTGTCGGCGTTCCCGATGGCCACGGCCCCCCCGAGCGAGCCCGCGGCGACCGAGGCACCGAGGAGCCCGTAGACCGTGGCCCCTCCGTGGAGGACGAAGGCGGCGTAGGGGGCGAACAGGGCGCTCATCGCGTTGCCGAAGAAATTGACGAGCATGCCGATGACGATGATCTCGAGCATGAACCGGTTGTCGCGAACGAAGGCGAAGCCCTCGCGGAACTCCGTGAAGAACGAGGAGCGCGACGTGCCCGGCGCGGGCGTGGCGGGGCGGGTCGGGCCGTGCACCGAGAGGAGCAGGAGGGCGGCCGCGAAGAACGTCAGGGTGTCGTACTCCATCGGGATCGTCACCCCGAAGAGGGCCACGACCACCCCTCCCACGGAGAGGGCGACGATCTGGTTGAAGGACCCGCTGAGCGAGAGCAGGCTGTTCGCCGGGGTCAGGTCCTCGACCGCGAGGAAGGAGGGGACGTAGGCCTCCGTGGCGACCCCGACCAGGCGCGCGCCGGCCCCGAGGACCAGCACGATCCCGAAGATGACCCACAGGGAGGCGACCCCCTCGAGCACCAGGAAGGCGAGCACCGCCACGACGCCGCCTTCGAGGAGGTTCGTGCCCACGAGGACGCGTTTCCGGTCCCAGCGGTCGAGATAGACCCCCAGGAAGGGGCCGATCACCACGGCCGGGAGGATGGTCCCGGTGACGACGATGCCCACATCGAGGACGGACCGGGTGGTCTCCAGGACGAACCAGATGAGCGCGACCTCGAAGATGAAGTCGCCCGACTGGCTCACCAGCTGGGCCAGCCACACGCGGAGGAAGGCGGGTTGGCGGAGGACGCGGCCATAGCTCGGCCGGCCCGGTTTCGTCTCGCCCGGGCCCTGTGGGTGGGTCTCCTCCGTCATGGGGCCTCCCGCCGAAGGACGAGGAGGCGCTCGACCGCGATCCCGTCCGGGGACCGGTTCCGCCGTCCCCGGAAGAGACGGTGCCCCCGGATCGGGTCCTCGAGCAGCCGCTCGAACGCGTACCCCTCGGGTTCGAGATGCTCCCAGAAGATCTGGGCGTAGGGCATCTCCACCCCGGCGAAGGTCGCATTCCCGACGAAGAGGGCCGCATGGCCCCCGGGCTCGATCCGGCCGAGGACGCGCCCCAGGACGAAGAGGATGGAGGCGAAGTAGCGCTCGCAGTTCTTCCTCGCCGGGCCCTCGATGCGCGGGAGGAGCTTCTCGTAGGTGGGGGAGTTCACCCGGAACGGGGGCGGGGACCGGTAGGGGATCTCCCGGTGGGTCAGGTCGGTGATCTCGCTATCGGTGAGCCCCATCCACGCCAGCTCGAGCTTGACGCTGCGGATGTACTCGTGGGCGATGCCGTACGGCGGGGAGGTAAGGACCAGCCGCACCCGCCGGCGGGGGGTGTACTCGAGGAGGTCCGTCCTCTCCCGGACCAGCGCGCGTCCTCCGCGATATCTCTGCTCGAAGTCACGGGATGCCGCGTAGACCGCCTCGAGGTTCGACCGGAGGTCCTCGCGCAGGGCGCGGCGATAGTCCCCCCGGACCATGCGAGTGATCTCGGCCGTCTTGCGACGGGACTTGAAGAGCTTCGGGACCACCGCGTCCGCGTACGAGAAGCGCCGGGTCGTCCGCAGGAGGGCGATCAGAAGGAGCGGGTGGGGGTGGTCGTGATAGCCCCCCCAGAGCTGGCCGAGCGTGTCGAGGAGCTCGGGCGGGTGCCAGTACCCGATTCGGGACCATGGGGGGCGATAGCGCGACCGACTGGTGGTCACCGCACGGTATCCCCGCTCCAAGTCCTCCCAGGAGGCCCCCCGGTAGGTCTTCGCGGCGACGAGCGGGCCGAGCATCGGGCTGAGGTCCAGGCTGAGGGAGTTCCGGCCCGTCAGCAGGGACTCCACCGCCACCGTGCCGGAGCCCGCGAAGGGGTCGAGGACCCAGTCGCCCGGCCGGGAGTACTGGTTCAACGACCAGCGGACCACCTGGGGGATAAAGCGCGCCGGATAGTAGTACATCCCATGCGACGCATAGGTGGTCGACGGAACCTCTGCCACCCAGTCCCGGAAGGAGGCCCGCTCGGCGGGCAGACGACGGTTCCCTCGCAGGGAACGGGGTCGGATCACCGGCCGTCCGGGTCCGTCCGTCTCCTGCCTTCCGCCCCGGTAGCTCATCAAGTCCCGTCGCAAGACG
>JAJYEA010000075.1:0-6964 GCA_021790425.1 Thermoplasmata archaeon
CACCGGGGCGTTCACCGTGAAGGTGGCCGTCTTCGTCGCCGTGTGGGGAGTAGACGCGGAGTCGGAGACCGTCACGGTCACGGTGTAGGTCGTGGTGGAGGTGACCGTGGTGGAACAGACCAGCTGGGTCGCGTTAGCGCTCGGGCAGGATGCCGGCTGACCGGAATAGGCGTAGGACAGGGGTCCGACCCCTCCGGTGGCCGTGACGTTGAGGTAGGTGGTGCCGCCCGAGGGGATGGTGGCCGGCGAGGCCGTGAAGGCGCTGATCGTGGGACCGGAAGGAGCGGCCCCGCACGAACCCGTCGCGCCACCGACATCCATCGTGACGACCGGGCTCACGGCACCGGCGGCAGGGGAGGCTCCGTCCGTAGCGGTCGCCTGGGCGCAGTAGACCCCGGCTTGCTGGAATGTGTGGGGTCTCGAGGTGGACGTGGTCTGATAGAACCAAGTCCCATCCCCGAAGTTGTAGGTGATGGTGTAGGGCGATGTTCCGCCGGTCGGAGTAGCCGTGAAGGTGACCGCGGTGCCCACCGCGGGCGTGGTGGAGCTCGCCGCCAGCCCCAGGGTGAAGGGGCTGGTCCCGACGCTGATGAGGACCGACGTGGACAGGGTGGAGTTGCCCGAGGAGTCGTAGACCTCGACGCTCGCCGGGTAGGCGCCTGCCACCGTGTACTTGTAGGTCACGGAGTTCACGAGCTTCGGCGTGGCGTTGCCGTCCCCGTAGTTGAAGTCGTACAGCTTGTACGTGCCGGTACCTCCGCTGGCGGTGGCCGTGAAGGTGACCGAGAGCGGGGCCGCCCCGCTCGTGACGCTCGCCGCGATGGTCGCGGTGAGGGGATTCAGCGTGGGCCTCGTGCCGCCTCCCGTGAGCGCGGGGACGAGGACGTTGATCTTGGGGGTGCCGATGCCGGTGATGGGGTTCCATCCGGGGTTCGGAGGATACCCGTTCCCGGTGCCGGTGGAGACATCGTGGAAGCTGTTGTTGTAGCCGGTCGTGCTGCGCAGGATGTTGTAGAGGGCCGGGTTGAGCAGCCCGAGCCCGCCGCCGTTGACCTGGTCCGCGACGGCCGTGATCCCGGCCCACATGGGGGCCGCATCGGACGTCCCGGCCTCTTCCGAGGCCGAGCCCGAGCTATAGATGACTAGGAAGGTTCCGGCGGTGATCCCCACGTCGGGGACGCCGCGCAGTCCCTTGTTCTTGACCCCGTAACCGTGCTGGTACCAGGGTTGGGGAGTTGGGGCCCAACCGCCGCCGGCACCACCGCTGTTGGTGCAGGCGGATCCTGATAGATTGCCCGACCAGACCTTCTCGCTGCCGTAGCCGCCACCGGAAAGGGTGATCACGGTGCCGCCCACGCCCGTGGAGTCCTCGTCGGAAGCCGGGTAGTCCGTGGCGACCGTGTTGGTCCCGTCGGCCGAACCGCAATCCCCGCTGGCGACGAACGTGCTGATCCCCTCCGCGGCGCCCGCTTCGAGCACCGGGTGAAGCATCGCGTAGCTACCGTCCGTGGAGGCGTTGCATTCGAAGGAACAGGCCGCCCCGCCGTAGATGCCGACGTCCGGCTCGCCCCAGGAGAGCGAGATGTCGTTCGCGACCGCGTTGGCCACGATCCAGTCGACCGCCTCGTAGAGGCCGGTCCCCGCGTTCGGGGAGAACGTCATCTCGATGGTGGCGCCGGGCCCCATCACGTGAGACCACTGGAGATCGAGGTCCTCCTCTCCGCCCCATCCGCTCGAGGCGCTGGAGTTGTAGGTGGTGGACTGGACCGGGTAGTTCCACGACACGGTCGCGGTCCCGACGCTGCACGCGGAATCGAAGGAGCTGAGGTCCGAGCTGAGCGTGGTCTGGGGCTCGGCCGAGTCGTAGCCGTCCACGATGGCCATCTTCATGCCCGTCCCCGTGTCGCCGCTGGGCAGGGAGGTCCATCCGTACGCCGTCCGGATCTGGGCGGGGGTGTCTCCCCCGATGCCGCACGCGAGCGGGACCTCTGTCGTGGCGGGCGCGGGGGCCCGGACGAGGTTCGCCGGAGTGTTGTAGAGCGCGTTGGTGAACCCGTACGCCGCCGAGACGCCCAGCGACACCGGGATCTGGGGCGCGGAGGTAGGTCCGAAGAAGACCTGGCCGTTCGCCATGCGGTAGTTGTCGAAGCTGGTGTGGAAGGCCGCCCCCATGGCGGTGGGGTTTCCGGTGACCGTGAGCATGAGGCGGTTCGGCTCCGTGGCGACGCTCACTCCATACGGCGTGAAGTAGCTGGCCAGCGCGTGGTAGGTGGTGGCGTCCGGGGCGTACTGGGCGTTGAACTCCGCGGGCGTGATGAAGTGGTGGTACTGCGCCGTCCCGGGAGTGCTAACCTGTTGGACCAGGGAGTCGAGTCCCGCGGCGTCCCGGACCGGCAGGCTGAGGCCGATGCTCACCTGGGTCGATGCGGGCGCGGGCCCGACGTGGACCGCGGTGGGGAAGATGGCCCCGAACGACCAGGCGAGGGTCTGCATCTCCGAGTTCAACCCATGCTCCAGTCCCGAGCTGATGGGGGAGCCGAGCGGCGAGGCGATCAGAACCGCGGCGATTACCAGGCACATCCCTACCCACTTCTTCCGAGAAAGCGTCATGGCGGAATCCCGGGGCCCCATGGAGTCCACGGGTATTTAGCCATGCCGGCCCCTGGCATAGTACGGTACCCCAACACTACCGTATCATGGGGAAAACCATTGCTCCCGTGTGTGTTGGTATAGCACGCTAGGGCTCAAGGGTTGGAAAGGGCCCCGGAGCTCTTCCGACGTTCCCCCCGTCCGATGGACCGCACGGGGAGTTCCCCCGCGGCTTCGCCTCCTACCTTATGTGGTAATTCGCCTTGGACTAGCCGTTCCCCGTGCATGATCGACATCGGTTGGCTGGTCCTTGTTCTCTTGGTGACGGCCTACACGCTTATCGTCGTCCTGCTCTATCGCGCGGGTCACATCGGGAAGGACAAGCCCCTCACCCTCTTCGGGCCCGCCCTCATGCTCAAGACCGTCCGGGGCCGGGCCACGCTCGACGCCATCGCCCGCCGGTCACGGCGCTTCTGGAACGCCTACGGTGATCTCGGGATCATCCTGTCGCTCGTTGCGATGGCCGGCATGGTCATCCTCCTCCTCTGGGAGGCCGTGCTCGTGGTCGGCCTTCCGTCCTCGGCCGCCCCGCAGCCCGCGGAGGCGCTCGCCCTTCCCGGCATCAATCCCTTCATCCCCATCGGGTACGGGCTGGTGGCCCTCATCGTGGGGGTCGTGCTGCACGAGTACTCCCACGGCATCCTGGCCCGCGCGAACAACGTGAAGGTGAAGAGCCTGGGGGTCCTCTGGCTCGTCATCCCCATCGGCGCCTTCGTGGAGCAGGACGATGAGGAGATGATGAAGGCCCCGGCACGGTCCCGGGACCGCATCGCGGCCGCCGGGGTCATGGCCAACTTCGCCCTCGCGCTCGTCTTCTTCCTGATCCTCTCCATGGTCGTGAGCACCTCCCTCCACCCGAAGGCGGACGGCGTGGGCGTCTACGCGGTCATCGCGGGCACCCCGGCGCACAATGCCTCGCTCGCGCCCGGGGATATCATCACGTCCGTCAACGGCACCGCGACCCCGAACACGGTGGACCTCCGATCTGCCCTGGGGGCGACCCGTCCCGGGCAGTCCGTACTAGTGTCTTGGTACAGTCAAGCCGATGGTAGGGTAGTGTCGGCCAACGTGACCCTCGGGCAGGCGTCGGCGTTCATCCCGGGGCTCACGGGGAACGCCTCGAAGGCGGCCTTCTTCGGGATCGAGGAGTACGTCCTGCCGCCCCAGGTGCTGACCTCGGTCCTCACGAATCCCTTCGGCAACGGGGCCCAGCAGGCCGGCCTCACCGGCGGCGGGACGGCCTCCACCCCCTTCCTCTTCCTCGCGCTCCCCTTCGTGAGCCTCGAACCGCTCCAGGGAGCCCCCGCCGCGTTCTACACCGTGAGCGGCCCCTTCGCCTTCCTCGGGGTCAACGGGGTCCTCGTGCTGACGAACATGGCGTACTGGCTCGCCTGGATGAACGTCCTCCTCGGCCTCTCCAATGCCCTTCCCGCGGTTCCCCTCGACGGTGGCTTCCTCTTCCGCGACGCGATGACGAAGGTGGTCCGCAAGGCGCGCAGCTCCTGGCCCGAGGCCCGCCTGGAAGGGGTGGTCTCGCGGCTCTCCTTGCTCGCGACGCTCGCGATCTTCGCCCTGATCCTATGGCAGTTCGTGGGCCCCAGACTCTAGCCCTTCGCCGTCTGGCACCGCGATACCCCTTCCTTCCGGGGGCGGAGGTCGTGGTCGAGTCGGTCGAGCCCAACCTGCGCGACCTCCTGGAGAGCCCGTTCCCGCTCTTCGCCCAGGCCCGGACCCGGGCCGAGGCGGACCTCCGCCAGTCGGCCTCCGGACCGGCTTCGGAGGATGCCGCGGAAGGCGCGGAACTGGGGATGGGCGAGCTCGGATACCTCACCTTCCAGTACGCGCGGATCCTGCTCGCGATGCCCGGGGTCCCCCAGGCCCTGTACCGACGGTGGTGCCTCTATACCGCCAAGTCCGCCTGGCGGACGCTGATCCGCGGGGAGATCGAGCCGGAGGAGCTCGTGACCTTGGCCGGCCTCCTGGGGCTCTCCGCGCGCGTCGCCGAACCCGGGCGGATCGGGTTCTCGGTGCCGTCCTACGTCCACATGGCGACGCCGATCCGTGAAGCCGTCTACCGCCTCGCCCAGCAGGACGTGGTGCACGGGGAGGTGATCGTCTCGCAGCGTCGCGCCTCCCGTCTCCTGCAGGAAGCGATCCGCCTCCATCTGCTCTCGATGCCCCGCGTCCACCTGGAGCCCGCCGTCGTGGAGCGCGTGGCCCTCCAGAAGGGCACCTTGCTGGAGGACCTCCAGCGGCTGACCCCGACGCCCGGAGGCGAGCGTCCCGGGTCGTTCGAGCCCGCGCTCTTCCCCCCCTGCGTGGTCGAGATGCGGGCCATGATGGAGCGGGGGGAGAACCTCTCCCACTTCGGACGGTTCACCCTGGCCGCGTTCCTCCATCGGGTGGGGGCCGATCGCGAGTACATCGTGGACTGCTTCCGGGGAGCGCCCGACTTC
Organism: Thermoplasmata archaeon; assembly: GCA_021790425.1. Taxonomy (GTDB): domain Archaea; phylum Thermoplasmatota; class Thermoplasmata; order Lutacidiplasmatales; family UBA184; genus JAJYEA01. The sequence goes on from JAJYEA010000075.1 coordinate 5,106, forward strand.
GACGAGGAGATCACCCGCTACCAGGTGGAGCACATCACCACGCGCGACGAGGGCAAGGGGTACAGCGCGCCCGACTGCGCCAACGTCCGGGCGAACGGCCTCTGCTTCAAGGAACGGGACACGACCCAGCCGAGCCTGTGCCTGGACCCGGGCCTGCGGCACCCGGGCAACTACTACTTCCGCCGCAAGCAGCAACGGAAAGGGGTGCCCGAGGGCGCCCCCGCCCCCCCTCCGGCCGGCTGAGCGACCGTCAGGGGGACCCCAGGGCCCGCCAGGTGGCGACCGCACGGTAGGCCGCGGTGGCCTGGCTCGCCAGGATGAAGTAGAGCATCACCAGGTCGAGCGGCCCGAGCACCCAACTCCCGCTCCCGAACCAGAGGGGGATGGAGAGGGGTCCCTTCTCCACGAAGTCCCAGCCGGTCAGCAGGGACATGGCGAGACACCCCAGGGTCAGGAGGACAAGCCGGTCCGCCCGACCCAGCAGTCCCCCGTACGCCCGCTGTCCGGTCACCGCTTGAGCCTGCGTCCCCATGTAGCTCGTCAGGAGGAGGCTCGCGAGGGCGAGCAGCCCGAGCAGGGGGTTGACCCACGCGCTGAAGGTGACCCCGACCAGAAGTACCGTGTCCGCATAGCGGTCCAGAACGTGGTCGAGGAAGTCCCCCCGGCGGCTCGCCAGGCCCCGCTTCCGGGCGACATGCCCATCCAGCGCGTCGAAGACGCCGCCGACGAAGATGAGGCACGCGATATCAAAGAAGAGCAGAGGGACCCAGAGAGACCCAGGAGGAAAGAAGCGCAGCATCACCAGGAGCACCGAAGCCCCCACGCTGAGCGCGAAGGAGAGCCAACTGAGCGTATCGGGAGCCCAGCCCATGAACGGCTGCGCCAGGCGGTCCAGTCGCGGCGCCGCCTCCCCCCGGTATCGCTCGAGCATCCCGCGGGCTCCCCGAGGCCTTCACCGGGATATAGTCTTGCCGCGTCCCAACGACCCCGGTGGGGGCGGGGGCTCTGCGGAGAGCCAGTCTATCTTGCCATGGGAGGGTCGGATCGATCCGGCCACCACCGAGGCCACCCACCGCGCGGTCCGATCGGGGGATTCCCCGCTGGTGTCATGCTCGAAGACCGGCAGACCCGTCCGGAGGCACTCGAAGAGGATGAGGTCCGTCCACTCCGCTTCCTGGTTGGCCCGGACCCACTCCTCGGGATCGCCCCGCGCGCGGAGCCGCCGCCCCAGTTCGCTGGGTCGGCACCGCAGGAGAACGATCCGACGGACCGGCAACAGGTGGGCCAAATGCCCCACCACAACGACCTCCAGACCCTGGGCGGTCAGGGCCCGGAGGGCCTTCGCCGCCTTGGCCATGTCGACCACGACCGTGGCTCTGCGCGGCCCTAGCGCCGCTCCCTCATGCGGTTCGATAGCACGCGACATGTCGGGCTCGCCCAAGGGTAGCCCCCCGCGGGCCCCGGGCGTGCCGGGGGGAACGAGGAGATCTCGGACCTCCACGCACCGTAGGCCGCGGCGGCTGCCCCCCCTCCAGATCCCTTCCAGGTGGGTCTTGACCGTGGTCTTTCCAACCCCCGGGGTCCCGGTCAGGGCCAGGGCAAACCCGGCTTTTCTTTCTCCCTGACTCATATTTGTACCCCGGGTAACACTTTTATACCATAAGCCCTATCAGTCGATAACCTCGTTACGAGGGAATCCATTGGGTGAAAGACGATGAGCGGATTGGTCTCAAAGGAGAGAGTCATCAGCCAAAATCGCCCAGCCAAGTATGCACTCGGGATGGGGATCCTGGTCGCGTTACTCATGGTGGTGAGCAGCTTCGCGGGAGTTGCCACGTCCGTGACCGTGAATAGATCGG
>JAJYEA010000075.1:6974-7384 GCA_021790425.1 Thermoplasmata archaeon
CGTGAATGCGGTTCCGTCCTCTGGATTTACACACCCGGTTGCGTCAGCTCCAGCAACCTCTGCCTCTACGGCCGCTCCGAGCCACTCGGCGGCCTACACGGAGCGCCTCAACCTCCAGAACTCGATCCTTTCCAAGATCAAGTCCAGCGGTGTTCCCAGCAAGTACATTGAACTTCCCAACTTCCTCGGGAACAACGGACCGATCCGTAACTCCCCCGGCCCGATGGCCACTATCGCTCCTGCCCCCATGGGGATCGGCGACTACGGGGTCACGAACACGACGGGGACTGCGGTCACCTATACCTACAACACTTCTAGCTTCAAGGCCACGACGGTCCTCAACAGCATCAACCCCTTCTACATGCAGAACGACGGGCCCGACAGCTTCGGGATGCAGCTCAACACCATCC
>JAJYEA010000076.1 GCA_021790425.1 Thermoplasmata archaeon
CGTGGACCGGCTGGTGAGCACGGCCCTGAAGGAGGCCGGACCCCTGGACGGCGCCTGTCTCCAGACGGGGCGCTGGATCGCGGGGGACACGCTCCTTCACAAGACCACCGACCAAGAGTGGACGGAGGGGCTCCGGTCCAATCTCGACGCCATCTTCCGGGTGGGGCGGGCCGTCCTCCCGCTCCTTCTGGAGCGGCAGCGGGGATCGCTGGTGCTGGTCTCGGCGGCCGACCGGGTGCGTTGGTCCGGCAACGTCGCTTACTGCGCCGCAAAGGGAGGGTTGATCGACCTGACGCGGAAGCTCGCCCGGGATTACCGACCCTACGGGATCCGGGTCAATGCGGTGCTCCCCGGGACGATGGAACACGACCTTTCCTCGTTGGACCCCCCGGACCCGGCGCAGCCTCTCCCTTTGACCAACGCCAGCGGAAGCGGATCTTGGGAGGTGGCCCGGATGGTCTCCTATCTTATAGGGGACGAAGGGCGGTGGATCTCGGGCGCGACCATCCCGGTCGACGGGGGGTACTCCACCTTCGGTGCGGAGCCCAGCCCCTCGCGCTGAGGGGGTCCCACGCCAAGCCGGGCCGGTCGGGAGGATGCCCGTCGGGAGGGGGGCCGTGACCGACGGCCACGCTCCGGTCCCAAGCATTCGCGGTCGTCTCCCGCCGGAGCATGTCAGATGCCCCTGGTCGTTGGAGGAGCGTTGGGCCGCCGGATGGGGGAACGCCATCCTTGCAGGACGTACGTCGACCCCCCTTACACCGGGGAGCGGGCGGCGCAACGTGGGGGAGGGGGCCGCCACCCTACTCGCCCTGGGACTCAACCCGGCGACGACCCGGGTCCCCCTCAACCCTGTCTCCGCGTGGGTGAGGGCCAGTCCACCTCTGGGGTGTCTCTCTCTGGACGCGGAGAAACTGACCCCGCGCTCATTCGAGGAAGTCCTCTCCGCGCTTTGTCACCTCGCGTCCCGGGAGACCTGGGAGGACCGCGACTAGCTCCACCAGCAGGCTCACCCGGGCCCGGCGCGATTCTTCCCGGGAACCGCCTGGGGAGTACTATGACATCACCAAGCGGTCGTACTACGGGAGCCACTGCCCGTACGCTCAAGGGGGACATGACGGGCGGGGAACCGCTGTCGTGGCCGGGTTCGGGATGGGGGTCTCGAAAGGGCACCACCACCCGAACCTCTGCCGTGCCCTCCCCGGAGGGCAGAGCGATTTCCTCCGCGTAGCCCCCGCCTTGGAGCTGCTCGAGGCACGGGGCCTGAAGCATCTCACCCCGGTGAGGGACAAGGGCCTGCCCTCGAGACTGAACGGGGCCAATGCCGTTGCCGCGGGCCGCCGGGTGGTGGGCTCGGTCACCGGGTGGGGCAAGGAGGCCGTCACCCACGCGTCTCGAAGACCCGGAGCGGGACTGGGGGGTCGGGGCATCTGGTGGGAACCTCCCACGGGGGCGTGGTGTACGCGCGGGCCTTTACCGCGCCCCTGCTCGACCATCAGCGAATGCGGACCCTGTGGTGGAGAGCCTCTCCCGGAAGTCGGAGGACCGGCAGGCGCGCGACCTCCTGCTCCGAAAAGTCGTGCCCGGACCGAGGGGGGCGCCCCGTCCTCCTGAAAAGTTCCTCTGGTTCGCCGACGGAGGGCGGCCAATCTGGCGAGGTGTGCTCCTTTGGTCGGAGGGGGATCACCGAATAAACCCGAAGCGATAACTACAGGCAACCCCTCGTCGGGAGCATGGGGCGGGCGGGGGGATCTTACACGAAAGTGGTGTTGGTCACGGGGCCTTTGGGGTCCTGGCGGGCCCGGCGCCATCGCCCGCATCTTGACCTTCCGAGACTTTCCCCCGAGCAGCGAGGAGTGTGATGGAGAGGCGGAACTGGATGTTGGGGGGCCCAGCCGCGGACCCGGTCGTCCAGCCCGAAACGCGCCCTCTGGCCCTCAAGGTCGCCCCCCCCATCGACCCGAGGGGACAAGATCCCCTTCCTAGGGCAACCCTTTCCCTTTCGGGAACCGGGTCCGTTGACTACCAAGAGCGCCCCCCCGTCCGAGGGATGGGGGGTCCATCGCCATGACGGGGTCGCCGGCCGCACCGCTAGTGGCCATCATTATGGGCAGCAAGAGCGATTGGGCGACCATGGAGCGGGCCGTCGAGGTCCTCCAGGAGCTCAAGGTCCCCTACGAGACGAGGATTGTCTCGGCCCACCGGACCCCCGACTTCCTCTTCGAGTACGTAGGGGGCGCCGAGGCGCGTGGCATACGGGTGATCATCGCGGGAGCGGGAGGGGCTGCCCACCTGCCGGGAATGGCGGCTGCCAAGACCCTACTGCCGGTGCTAGGGGTTCCCATCCAGTCCAAGGCCCTACAGGGGTTGGACTCCCTGCTCTCCATCGTGCAGATGCCTAAAGGGGTGCCGGTCGGCACCCTCGCCATCGGGGAGCAGGGAGCCTACAATGCCGCTCAGCTAGCGGCCGTGATTCTCGCGCTCAACGACCCAGCACTGCGAGAACGCCTCGAGAGGTACCGCCTCCGACAAACGAGGGCCGTTCTCGAAGAGAAGCTGTGATCCGAGTTGATCCGGGCGGGACCATCGGCGTGATTGGAGGCGGACAGCTTGCGCGGATGTTGGCGATTGAGGCCCGGTGCCTGGGGTATCGGATCGCCGTCCAGGACCCCGATCCCGCGGGACCGGCGGGCCAGCTGGCAGATGTCCGCATTGAGGGGGCCTGGGACGATATTGCGGCGGCCAAGGTCCTGGCCGATCACAGCGACGTGATCACCATCGACACGGAGCACGTCCCAGCCCACCTTCTAGAGCAGCTCGAGGGGTTGAAGCCGGTTCGTCCTTCGTCCCATGTCTTGCGCGTCGTTCAGGACCGGCTGGAGCAACGTCGCTTCCTGGCCTCTCACGGGCTTCCCCAGGTACGGCATTCCTCCCTAGCGCGCGCAGAAGACCTTCGCATCGCCGCAGAGGCCGTAGGGTTCCCCGCCGTCCTCAAGAGACGACGCGGAGGATATGACGGAAGGGGCCAGCTCCGGGTCGAAGGCCAAAGCGCGCTGGCGGGAGCTTGGAAGGCGCTCGGAGAGGCGCCGGCGGTCCTGGAGTCCTTCGTCGAATTCGAGAAAGAGGTCTCGGTTCTCCTGGCTCGGGACCTCGGTGGCCATATCCGGTTCTACCCGGTCGCCGAGAACGTTCATCGTCGTAGCATCCTCCGTACCACCTCGGTACCGGCGGGAATCCCGCCCGAGCTAGCGTCCGAGGCCGAGGAACTCGGCACCCGGATCGCGTCCGGGCTCGAGCACGTTGGCATGATGGCCATCGAACTGTTCGTGACCCGGGAAGGAAGGCTTCTCGTCAACGAGATCGCCCCGCGTATGCACAACAGCGGCCACTTCAGCTTCGGTGCCTGTGGGACATCCCAGTTCGAGCAGCACGTGCGGGCAATCTGCGGGTTGCCTCTCGGGGACCCGTCGCTCTTACGGCCCGCGGTGATGCTCAACCTCCTGGGGGACCTCTGGCGGGAGGGGACGCCCGCGTGGGACGCCGTTTTCGCCCACCCGAACGCCCATCTGCATCTCTACGGCAAGCGAGTCGCATCCCCCGGACGTAAGATGGGGCACGTGCTGGTCCTCGGGGAGGGCGTTGACCAGGCCCGCGCGGCCGTGGAGGCCATCGCAGCCGATTTGGAGCGCCAGAGGGCCCCGGAGAGGGCTGGATGAGCATGGCCTGCCTCCCAGGGGTCCCCGGCTGGCATCCTCCCCACGATGTGTCCTTGAGAGTCTCTGAGGCATCGGGACCTCCGAACTTGAGGATCGCATGTGGAGTCGCAGAGGCGATGCATGGTTTATCCGGGGACGGCACCGGATCCGGACCAGTTCCTCCGCGGGCTCGCGGGAGAGCGAAGCTTGCCGCCCGGGGCCCTCGGGGCGGGCGATTCCCAACGGCATCTGTGCAGCGGGCGGAGGCGCTATTTGAATCCCTCGCCCTCACCGCCACCTTAAGGGATGGTCGTCCCATGCCCTGGCCCGGGGAAGGGGGTCCAGACCCGGGGGCCCCGAAGCGGTGGAAGGTCAGACCTCCTCGAGACCTACCCCGAGGCCGCCGTGCTCGACTTACCGGGGCGGCCGCTCCATGACAGATCCTGGGTTGCCTGGCCGAGAGAGCCACGACCCCTCCTGCGGGACCCGCCGAAGCCCCCGGGCGCGGCGTGGCGCACGGGAAGGTCCGAAGGACGACGGGAGGCCCGAACGACCACCCGGTCCGAGTGGACGTCTCCGCTCTCTCCCCCGACGACCCAGGACCGCATAGGGAAGGGAGAAGACCGATGAATGCACCGTTCAAGCCGACAGAGAAGAAGCTCGTGACCCTCATCCCAGGGGATGGGGTGGGACCCGAATGCGTTCGCGCCGCCCAACGCATCATTGACGCGACGGGCGCAGCGATCGCCTGGGAGGAGCGCCCGGCCGGGGCGAGCGTGTTCCGTCAAGGCATCGCTTCCGGTGTTCCCCCGGGGACGATCGCGTCGATCCTCAAGACCCGGGTCGTCCTGAAGGGGCCCTTGGAAACACCGGTGGGCTTCGGTGAGAAGAGCGCCAACGTCACCCTCCGGAAGCTCTTCGAGACCTACGCCAACATCCGACCTGTGCGCGAGCTGCCCGGCGTGCTGACCCCGTACAGCGGCCGAGGGATCGACCTGGTGGTGGTCCGAGAGAACGTTGAGGACCTCTACGCGGGCATCGAGCACATGCAGACCCCCAGCGTCGCCCAATGCCTCAAACTGATCTCCGCCAAGGGCTGCGAGAAGGTCGTACGCCTCGCGTTCGAACTGGCGGTCGCCGAGGGACGTCGGCGCGTCCACTGCGCGACGAAGTCCAACATCATGAAGCTCACCGAGGGATTGATGAAGCGTACCTTCGAGAGGGTGAGCCAGGAGTACCCCGGGATCGAATCCCAGCACATCCTGGTCGACAACTGCGCCCATCAGCTCGTCAAGAGGCCCGAGCAGTTCGATGTCATCGTGACCACGAACATGAACGGGGACATCCTGAGCGACCTGACGTCGGCGCTCGTTGGCGGTCTCGGCTTCGCACCCTCCGCGAACATCGGGAGTGAGGTCGCCATCTTCGAGGCGGTGCACGGCTCGGCGCCGAAGTACGCGGGCAAGGACGTCATCAACCCCACTGCGGTGATCCAATCGGCGGTCATGATGCTGCGCCACCTCGGTGAGCTAGACGCGGCGGTGACGATCGAACATGCCCTCCTGTCAACGCTCGAGGAGGGCAAGGTCCGGACCGGGGACGTGGTCGGCTACGACAAGGGAGCGTCCACCACCGCCTTCACCGAAGCCATCCTCTCGAACATCGGCCGAAGGGCCGAGCGGCACCGGGTCCGGTCGTACCGGCCGATCCGCCTTCCGAAGGTCGACCCGACTCCGGACACGGTCCGGCCCAAGGAACGGCGGGTCGTGGGGATGGACATCTTCGTGGAGTCAGGGCTATCGGCCGAAGCGCTAGGTCAAAGCCTCGAAGGTCTCGCGGCGGGGACCCCCTTTAGGCTCAAGATGATCTCGAACCGCGGCACAAAGGTCTATCCGACCACCGGAGCCATCACCGACTGCGTAGACCATTGGCGCTGCCGTTTCGTCGCACTGGATGACCAGGCCGACGTTCCGGATTCCGCTCTTCTGGGCCTGCTTCAGCGCGTTGCCGCCCACCACGGCTGGATGCACCTCGAGAAGCTCCAAGAGTTTGACCAGGCGACCGGGTTCACCCGCGCCCAGGGCGAGGATTGAGACGGGGCACCGGTAGCGGCATGCGCGAGGTCCCTCCCATCGAGCGGGCCGCCCAGGTCCTGCGGGCGGGCGGTCTTGTCGGCTTCCCCACCGAGACGGTTTATGGGCTGGGCGCGGACGCTGAGAACCCGAGGGCTGTGAAGCGCGTGTTCACGGTGAAAGGGCGGCCGGCCAGCCATCCGCTCATCGTCCACATCAGAGATGCCCGTGAGCTCGAGGATTGGGCCCTTGGGGTGCCGGAGACGGCATTCCGTCTCGCCGAACGCTTCTGGCCCGGCCCTCTGACCCTCGTGCTTCGCCGAAACTTTCGTGTTCCCCGGGTAGTGACGGGGGGGCTCGAGACGGTCGCAGTGCGGGTGCCGGGGCACGAGGTCGCCCGATCCCTGCTCAGCGCGTTCGGCGGGGGGATTGCCGCCCCCTCGGCGAACCGGTTCGGCGCCGTGAGCCCCACGACCGCCGACCACGTCCGTGAGGGGCTGGGATCGGGGGTGGACTATGTCCTCGACGGAGGACCGTGTCTGGTGGGTGTGGAGTCCACCATCGTCGACGTGTCCGGCGACGCTCCGACAATCCTGAGGCCAGGAGGCACGACAAGGGAGAATCTCGAGCGGGCGCTCGGACGTTCCCTTCCGGTCCATGCCGAAAGTCCCGTGCGATCCGCGGGGCAACTTCCGCTCCACTATGCGCCGGTGGCCAGGATGGTCCTAGTCGACGCGGATCAGGTCCTCCGTGAGGCCAAACGCTGGCAGGGGGAGGGTCGCCGGGTCGGCCTCCTCCTGCCGCCGGGGTCCCTTCCGGCCGACACCCAGGGCATTGGACATGCGGTCATCGCCGTTCCGGGCGATATGACGGAGTATGCAGGCTGTCTCTACGGGTTCTTGCGGGAGCTTGATCATCGTCAGTGCGAGGTCATTGTAGCCTCTCTGCCGACCCCCGAAGGGCTCGGCCTTGCGATTGCCGATCGGCTCCGACGGGCCGCTGGACCTCGGAGATGTCTCGTTCCGTAGGGCCTATCTCGAAACGCGGAGGGACCCAGATCCCCCTCGGGGTCCGGCCCGGTATGGTGGGCCGGTCAACTACGACACGTAGGACACGAAGCCTACAGTCTCCCGGGCGCTCCCCGCAGCCCGGTCTCCTCCGTTGCTCTTTCGTCCCCTTCGCCAGGTCGGGCTACCGGGCCCGACACCACTTCCTCCGATGCGGTGGGCGGGACCGAGTTGGACCTGCCCCTCGACTTCCCCCGACGGTCCGTCCTCATTGGGGTAAGTGCTGCCGTTGACCCACCAGGGAGGAGGAGGGCTCCATCCGCCACCACCTCGGCCATCCCCATCACCGTTCGGGTCCGGGGTGGACCCGGCCGAACCTGTCCCCTGGGCGAAGGGGCCCTCGGAGGCGAGCAAAGTCCCATCCACGGCTGAAGCCGGAGTCCCCAGCGTCCTTCTTGGACCGGGGCCACTTGGGCCATTGCGCGAGCCGGGCGA
>JAJYEA010000077.1 GCA_021790425.1 Thermoplasmata archaeon
GTTCTCCCCTTCACCGCCGGCCGTCACGCTGACGACGGACTGGGGGGTGATCACGATCTTCCCCTCCCGGATCTCCTCGAAGAGCTTGATGAGCGCCACCCGCTCGGAGCCGACCACGTCCGCCTGGGCGTGGTAGGCGTCGGCCGTCGCCACTCCGACCCGCGTGATGGCCGCGGCATCGCCGTCGGCACGGATGCGGGTCGCGTCGCGCACCCCCTCGGCCTCCCTCACGGCCGCGATGGCCTTGTTCGCGTTGATGTCGATGTCGAGACGGGCCTGCACCACCTGGGGCTGCTTCTCGGCGATGGCGGTCTTCTCGCGGACCGCGATCTGCTTCTCGGCGGCGAGCGCCTGCTGTTCGTACTGGGCCTGCTGCTGGAGCGCGATCTCCTTCTCCGTCTGGGTCTCGAGGAGGGAGGTGTCGACCTTGATGTAGGAGATCAGCAGGTTCTGGGCCTCCACGTAGTACTTCGCGAAGGTCGTCCGGGCCTTCTCGAGGGCCTCCTGCTGGAGCTGGCTACGGTTCTGGACGAACTCGAGGGCCTTCTTCTCCCCCGCGCTGTTGCGGAACTCCGCGTCGATCAGCGGGTGGACGATCTGCTGGATCAAGTTGAAGACCGATCCGAAGCGGGCGATGATGATCGGGGCGTTCTCGGGGAGGATGCGGATGACCACCCGCACGTCCACCTCGAGCTGGAACCCGTCCTTCGAGGTGACCCGGAGCTGCTCGAACTTGAACCACTCGCTCCCCTTCCCGCTCATGCCGTCGAGGTAGGGGTAGTTGGAGAGGTCGGTGGTGGGCCGGGCCTCCGGGCGGGACATGGAGGGGGCCCCCGGGCTGGGCGAGGCCGCCCAGTCCACCATGATCGCGCTCGTGGGGACCAGGTAGGCCGTGTAGGCCACCGTGTTCATGTTGTACTTCCCGGGCGCACGGGGGGCGCGGAGGATACCCCGGTTCCGCTCGTTGTCCGTCAGGAGCTGCTCGATCTCGCTCGTGACGGTCTGGTCGAAGTCCGGGCTCATCGAGACGGGAGTGGGACGCACCTGCGAGCGTTCGAGCTGCTCCCCGATGTTCGAACGCAGGACCGCGACAAAGCCCGGAGGGATCTCCTGGATCGCGACGAGGTCCACGCTGTAGAGCAGGGGATTGATGTAGTACTTACCGGGCTGGAGGGTGGGGATCTGGGGCCCCCGGTACCCACCGCCGTTGATGAAGGCCTGCCCGTCCTGGAAGTAGTTGTGCGTGAGGGTCCAGGTCGGGGCGGCCCCGGGGGGCGGGGCCTCCGGCGGGGCGAGGATGAACCGGGGAGGCAGGGGACGCCCGTCGAGCGCCGTGACGATCCCGATCTGCTCGGGCGGGATGGCCACCGCCTTCGCCCGCTCGAGACGGAAGGCGAAGATGTTGATCCTGTACTTCCCCGGGCGCAGGATCGCGACCTGGGGTCCCTTGAACCCGCCGCCCTTGAGGAAGGCCTCGGCGTCCTGGAACTGGTTGCACTCCACCTCGTCGCCCAGCAGGCGCCCCTTGGGGAGCGGGCGGCCGTCGATGGCCTCCACGGTGGCCACCTCGTCCTCGGCGAGCTCGATCAGGGGGGCCTTCTCGATGGCCCAGAAGACGGGGAACCGCCAGTAGAGGCCGGGGTTGAGCACCGTCGCGAGCACTCCGATCTGCCCCTCCCGGGCGATGACCTGTCCGGGCGGCATCTTCTCGCCGAACATCTTGCGGGTCAGGATCCCCACCTGGTTCTCGGCGATGAGGAAGAGGCCGCTGACCACGAACAGCACGATGAACAACACCAAGAAGAGTACGAAGACCCATCCCCCGATGAGAAGTCCCATCGCCAAGAGGACGAAACCGATGATCAACCAGGCCATTCCGGCGCTGCTCGCTCCCCGAGGGTTCCGCAAGGACATGAAGGGACACTCTCCCTTGCTTCATTTTCGGCCCCTATAAAACCCATGTCCTCTGTAAGCTTTCAGACACTGAGTTGTGCGCTTTTTCGCACCGGTAAGCGAGCTTTCTCCGCCCAAACACAGCATTCACCTCACCGAAGAGTGAGGAATAGGGCCCGAAGGACCGTCCCGGGTGGGGGTCCCCTCGGGGTCAATCAGCCTTCCTTGGCCCCGCCCAAGACCAGTCACTTTATTATACTCCCCAATTATTACTGTCAGTGTAATTGTCATGGAGCGTAACAGACTAACCCGGCAGGACCTCCAGCGTCTCGCACGGGAGGCCGTGACCACAACCGAGGACCTGTCTAGGATGTACCATCTGTCCCGGCCGAGAGCTGCGAAGTTGGCATACGACCTTCGGGCTAGAGGATTCCTTGTCGAGGTGAAGAAGGGACTGTACGCCAGCGTCCCCCTCGACATCGACCCAAAGGGTTTCCGCCCGGACCCCTTCCTTACGGTCCACAAGGCGTTGGGCAAGAACTACGCATTCAGCCATCTCAGTGCACTCGCGCTCCTAGGCTTTGAGCAGACCGTTCGGAAGACCATCCATGTCACCGCGCCCGGAGTCCGTGCTCGCCGTCGGAAGATGGGGGACCTCGTGGTCCACGTTCACTCCGGCAAGAAAGTGGGGTGGGACGACGCGACGACGACCGTTCGAAGGGGGGGAGTGTCTCTCCGGGTGACGACTCCAGGGAGAACTCTGGTCGATCTGGCCGCCTTGCCGAACTCGATGCAAGATTATGAGGGGGACCTGGAGGCATACCGGTCCCTACTTCCCAAGACCGATCCCAAGAGCCTGAGGAGCGCGATACTCTCCAACCCTAGCATCACAACGCGCGCTCGATTGGGCCATCTCCTCGCTGCTGTCACTCCGGGAGTCTTCGTATCGGAGGACACCCTCACGGCGATTCAGGATTCCGTGAAGAAGGCAAGCCCCATCTATTTCGCAACCAAGCCACGCACCGCCTCCAACAAGTACGACAGCAGGTTCAGGGTGATCTACCCGGGGGAAGGTTGAGATGGTTGTTGTCGAGAGGGCAGACATCCGGGATGCATTGAGCGAGGGATTCCAGCAGGCAACGGCCGAGAAGGTCCACCGCTTGCTCGGAATCCTCCGCGAGGTTCAGGCCGTCCAAGCGACCAAGGGCCAGTTCACCCTCAAAGGTGGAACTGCACTCAATGTGTTCCACTGGCCGAAGACGCCTCGTCTCAGCGTTGATCTGGATCTCATGGCAACGGGATTCCCTCACGCCAGCCCAGGAAGCGCGGAACGCGGCAAGGCGGTAACCCTAATCGAAGGGATTGCCGAAAGGCTCGGGTACAGGGTGAGAAAGGAGCCTGCGGACGCCGGCTGTACCATATGGATGAGCTACCGAAACACCCTCGGAGCTCCCGACCAGGTGAAGATCGACCTCGATTTCCTGAATCGGATGACGATCATGCCCCCCACTTCTATGGTTGGGCCCGTACTGTTCCACGCCGACGATCTCAGGTTCCCTGTAGTTGCCGATGAAGAGTTGATGGGGCAGAAGCTTGCCGCGGTGGCCTACCGTGCCGCACCCCGGGACCTGTTCGACATGTACCTCATGATCATGGCGAACTGGCAATCGAAGTTGCGGTCGCGCCAGTCGTACCTGGCATACTCTTTCCTCGAAGACCAGGAATGGTATCGCCTGGACTACCCAGTCCGCTTGGAGGTCGCATATCGGCCGGATCAACTGGAGGACGTACTCCGCTCAACGATTCACGCCCCGACTCTGGAGAGGATTCGGGAAGTGGCAAGGGACGGGCTAGAGAAGCGGGGGCTCCCCTTCACTCACGCATCCCCCGAGGAGCAATCGCTCCGCGAGAAACTCCTGAGTGGAGACAAGAGCGCATTTGCCGCCATCGCAGGGGAATCGGACGGAACCCGTGCGAAGCATCTCGAAGAGCACCCGGGTCTCGCTTGGCGGCTCCATCAGGCGGCCCGCGCCCCCAAAGGGAGGTAGCGGACCTGTCTTACGACCGGACTTCCACCTTGGAAGTCCATGCGCCATACTCAGATCACGACCAGTCGTAGCCCCCATCCTCGTCGTGGCAAGACACCTCGTGTTCCTCGGCGGCCTCCCGGATACAGCCCCGAGCTGAACCCAGAGGAGTGGGTCCGGGCGCATCTCAAGAAGCACGAGCTGGCCCGCTACGCCCCGCATGACCTGACGGAGTTGCAGAGAGGGGCCCGGTTGGCGGTGATGAGAATGCGGGACGGCCCACGGCCCTGGCGCCAGCTCGCTCACGCCGGAGCGCGAAATCACGGATGCGGATTGTCGGGAGACCTCAGCGGACGTACACTTCGGTGGGGCTCAAGGAAACTGCGCGACGGTCAGTAGGTCACGTATTTCAATGCCCGAGGTGGCCTGCCCTCAGGGAAGCCATATCACAGGAGGACGTACTAAGTCCCATGGTGGTATGGCGGAGCGAGGTGCGAGCACCGCCCTTTGGGAGGTCCCAGTCCGCGCGGGACGAGAGGTGCTTACGTCGGCGGAGTTCGCCACGATGGCGCGCCGCCTGGGAGCGAAACCCGAGCATGCCCTCCGCCATCTCCGTCGCGAGGGCTACCTTCTGCCGCTCTTCCGGGGCTACTACTACGTCTGACGGCCGAGGAGTTGCGTCTCCATACGGAGCGTCATGACCCGCTCGAACTCTTCGCACTCGCCGCTCGTGCCGAAGGAATCCGAGAGTGGTACTTCGGGCTGTCCACGGCCCTGCGCATGAATGGTCTCACTCACGAGGATCGAAGGGAAGAGTCGGTCGTGAGCCGGTCATTCTATCGTATCCGGGGAGTGCCCATTGGCCGTCGGCGTTTCGTGATCCACAAGTGGGGAGCCGGACTCTTTGGACCCGGGTTGCTTCGACGGGGGAGCTACCGTCTGAGCGACCCGGAGAAGACGGTCTTGGATCTCGCCTATCTCGACTACTGGACCGAGAAGAAGGAACGTGGGACCACGAGGGCCTGGCGGGAGCACCTGGGTTCGGTGGATGCACGGAGATTGAGGGGCTACCTTGGACATTACCCCCCCGGTGTGAAAGGGATGGTGGAGGAACGCCTGTGATCTCCTTCACCCCAATGCTGGCCCAGCATCCATTATTCGTGGACTCCCTAAGTCACTCCACCGGTCTGTTGAGTACGGATATTCTTTCCCCCACGGGTGGGGGTAGGGCTCGGGGAGGGGTTTCTCCGTCTCATGCCAGGACCTCTACGCGCCTCAGGTGGAGTCCCAGCAGGGACTCTACGGGGAGTTTCCTCTGGAAGGCCTTCCGCGGGGTCTCGAACATTTCTAACCACAGCGCATCGTGGATCTCGTCATTGTACCACTCGACGAACTCCCGCAGGCTCCCGAACCGCCACCGGTGCCGGTCATACTCGTACCACAGGCGTTCCAGCTTTCCGTTGGTCTGAGGGTTGTTCACGCGGCTCACCACGTGCTGGATCCCCTGCTCCCGGAGATACGCCTGGAACTCCGTCTCCCCGAGCTCCCGCCCGTCCCGCTTCGGGGAGCAGAAGAACTCCGCTCCCCGGTCCGTGTTCACCTGCCGCACCTCCAGGTTCCACTTCCGCGCCTCCTTCAACGCTTCTTGCAAGGTTTCGATCGCGTGCGCGCTCGAGCTCTCGGGGAACTCCCCGCCCGAGAGGACCTTCCGGCTCGCGTCGTCCTCCCAGAGGATCACGTAGGGATGCTCCAGGCTCGTCCGGTGGTAGTCTCCATGGAGCAGGGACCCGGAATGCTCGCGCTCGTAGCGGCACCGACGACGGGGGCGTTGCTTGCGGGGATTGGGACGGCTCCAGCCACGGCTCTTGGCGTATTGGTAGACCTTCTCGTGGGGAAGCTCGACTCCCTGGCTCTGGAGCGCCCTCCAGAGCTTGGTGGGGCCCTTGCGGTGGCGTTGCCACTCCCGCTCGATCAGGAGCTTCTGGGCGTCCGTGAGAGGGGGGCCCGGGGGACGGCGTTTGGGGTTGAGGCGGGGCACAACCCCGGTAGTTCTCCAGAGCTGAAGTAGCTGGCGCAGGCGTCTCGGGGTCACGCCCCACCGGGCGGCGAGCTGGCCGACGGTCTCGGGGGGATAGACCCAATCCTCCTGGGTCTGACGGATCAGGTAGGCGATCCTCCGGTCGGTGAGCTTGGTCACGGGAAGAGCAGGAACGCGGCGGGAAGTCGATTCCCCCCTGGACCCCCCTAGGACCTTCCATGCTTTCCCTCCCTCTGGAACCCCTCCCCGGCGGGGGGAGGGAAACAATTGTTGTACTCGATAGCACTCCACCGGTCCGCAAGCAATACATACCGCGCCCGGTGATGCGGGACCATGGACTTCAACCTGAGCGAGGAGGACAAGGCGATCCAGTCGAACATCCGGAGGTTCGGGGACGAGGTCCTGCGCGCCCGGGAGCGGGAGATCGACGAGAAGGGGATCATCCCGCAGGAGGTCATCCACGAGATGGGCCGGCTGGGGATCCTCGCCATGCCCGTCTCCGAGCAGTACGGGGGCATGGGCGCCACGGCGGTGCAGACGGAGCTCGTGGCCGAGGAGATCGGCCGCGGCGAGATGTCGATGGCCACCGCGGTCTTCTTCCTGCTCGAGGCCGGGTGGGGGTTCTGCCTCTCCCGTCACGGGACGGAGGAGGCGAAGAAGGAGGTCCTCCCGCCCGTCTGCCGGGGCGACCACTTCCTCGGCATCGCGAGCACGGAGCCCGGCGGCGGGAGCGACATCGCCGGGATGACCACCCAGTCCTGGCGCGAGGGGGACGAGTACGTGATCCGGGGCGAGAAGTCCTTCCTCTCCGGGGTCACCGAGGCGAAGGAGCACGGGGGAGGCCACCTCACCGTCACGAAGAACCGGGACGGCAAGGGGTTCAACCTGATCTACGTCCCGACCCAGACGAAAGGGGTCGAGGTCCAGCGGTTCAAGAACATGGGCCGGATGGGCATCTCCACCGGCTCGCTCTCCTACGATGACGTCCGCGTCCCGGCGAAGTACCTCGTCGGGAAGGAGGGCGGAGGGTTCGGTCCGCTCATGGAGGGGTTCTCCGTGGCCCGGGTCTTCGTCGCCGGCGCCTGCGTCGGGGCCGCGGAGCGCGCCCTCGACATCGGGCGGGAGTACGTCAAGGTGCGGACGACCTTCGGACAGCCGCTCGGCAAGTACGAGGGGATCCAGTTCGAGCTAGCCGACCAGTGGGTCATGAACGACATGGTGAAGTGGGAGGTCCGCCGGGCCGCGTGGACGCTCGACCAGACCGTCTTCCCCCACCCGGGCCAGCACTACTCGGAG
>JAJYEA010000078.1 GCA_021790425.1 Thermoplasmata archaeon
CCCGGCGTCCTCACTCTGCCGCTCATCGCGGTCCTCGTGGCGGGCATCGTGATCCGCCACGCCGTGCGGCTGAACGGGCATCCCTGGTTCAACCCGACGGCGCTCGGGCTCACGATCGGCTTCTTCCTCTTCGGCACGCAGGTGCCCTGGGCCGTCGGCAACAGCCCGCTGGACGAGGCCGTCATGATCGTCTTCGGGCTCCTGCTCATCCTCCGCCAGCGGAACAGCTGGAGGCTCCCCGCCTTCTTCCTCGCCACGGTGGTGCCCCTCCTCATCCTGACGCCGGTCCTCGTCGGGAAGCCGATCGCCCTCAACGAGTCCAACCTCTTCGTGGCCTACCTCTCGCCCTTCATCCTCTTCTTCGCGTTCTTCATGGTCCCGGAGCCCCGGACCTGCCCGTCCTCCCCGCGCCAGGCCCCGTACTTCGCCGTCCTGGTCGCGGTCCTCTTCGTGGCCCTGGAGCTCCTCTTCGCCCAGTACCCCGTCGTGGGGCCCCTCGGCGCCATCGCGCCCTTCCTGGCCCTCTTCGGCGGGAACGTCTACACGATCGCGCTCCGACTCCGCCACCGCCCGCGTCCGGCGAAGAAGGCGGCCGCCCGGTCGGTGCCCGCGTGGGGCGACGTCCGCTACGGGGCCGGCGGGATGCCCTCGTTCGGCGGCTGGACCCCCCCGACCTCACCCTATCCGCTCTCGGAGCCCCCGGCAGCGTGGTATCAATGAGCGCCGCGAGCCCACCCCCTCCCCCCGAAGGCAACGACTGGCGCATCTGCCAGTACCTGCTCGCCCACGCGACGCGGCTGGGCCAGGAGGGGAAGTGGGAGGAGGAGGTGGCGGTCTACGAGGACCTGCGGCGACGGTTCGGGGCCAGCGCGGACCCCAAGGTCCAGGAGGTCGTGTCCCGGGCCCGGATCAACCTCGGAACGACCCTGCGCCTCCTGGGACGCGCGCCCGAGGCGCTCGCCGCCTTCCGGGAGGCCGTGGAGCACCTCGGGCCCGCCCCCGGCGCCGCGGGGGCCGAGGAGCGTGCCCGCGCGCTCGTCCTCTGGGGAGAGCTCCTCTCGGAGCTGGGCCAGTACGAGGAGTCCCTGACCCGCCTCACGGAGGTCGGCCCGGGCCCCGGGGCCGCGCCGGCCGCCGGACCCCCGGGCCAGCGCCGGTGGGAGGCCCGCGCGCTCCTCGACCGCGGCAACGTGCTCAACAGCGAGGGGCACCCTCGCGAGGCGCTCGCGATGTACGAGGAGGTCCTCCATCACGTCGGCGGGGCCCCCGAACCGGTGTTCGCCCCGTACGTCGCCGAGGCCCTGATGAACCGGGCCATCA
Organism: Thermoplasmata archaeon; assembly: GCA_021790425.1. Classification (GTDB taxonomy): domain Archaea; phylum Thermoplasmatota; class Thermoplasmata; order Lutacidiplasmatales; family UBA184; genus JAJYEA01. The sequence continues at coordinate 1,321 of JAJYEA010000078.1, forward strand.
CGCTGGGGGAGATGGGCCACCCCGAGCAGTCCGTCGAGATCTACCAGGACCTGCTCTCCCGCTACGCCGCCACCCCGGACCCCGACGTCCGCACGCAGGTGGCGAACGCCCGCGTGAACCTCGGGCTCCTCTACGGGAGCCACGGCCGCGTCGCGGAGGAGCTGGCCGAGTACGACCAGGTCGTGACCTCCCTCTCCACCACGGACGATCCCCGCCTCCTCGCCAGCCTGGGCCGCGCCCTCCTCAACAAGGGGGTCGCGATCGGAGCGGGCCGCCGGCCGCGCGACGAGCTCGCGCAGTACCGGGAGGTGGTGCGCCGTCTCGAGGACCGGGAGGAAGCGGAGCTCCGGGAGCTCGTGGCGCAGGCGATGCTCAACGAGGCCGAGGCGCTCATCCGCCTCGGGCAGGATGACGAGGCGAGCGCCACCGTCGACGCGCTGATCACCCGCTCCGCGCAGGACCCGGATCCCGCCGTGCAGGCGATCGTGGGTGCGGCGGGCGAGCTCGCCGGCCGCCTCCCTCCGCCGCCCCGGTAGACGGGACGCGCGTTCGGGGGAGCCCCGGCCTCCCGTTCAGGCGACCGCGCGGACGGCCGCGGCGACCGCGTCCCCCGCGTCGCTCGTGGTGGCGTGGCCACCCTGGTCGTAGGTCCGTGCGGAGCCGGCGGCCAGGACCTTCTCCATCGCCGACTGCACCCGGCGGGCCTGCACGTGCAGGCGCGGGTCGTGGTGCTGGTCGGCCAGCCATTCGAGGAGCATCACCGATGCCTCGAAGGTGGCGAAGGGATTGACCTTGTTGAGACCGGCGTACTTCGGGGCGGACCCGTGGACCGGCTCGAACATGCCGAAGCGGTCCCCGACGTTCCCCCCCGCGGCGAACCCCATCCCCCCCTGGAGGACGGAGGCGAGGTCGGTCACGATGTCACCGAACATGTTGGTGGTGACGACCACGTTGAAGTGCTCCGGGTTCCGCACGAGCCACTGGCCGAAGGCGTCCACGTAGGCGTAGTCGCGCTCGAGCTCGGGGTACTCCTGGGCCACGCGGTCGAAGGTGGCGCGGAAGAACTGGCACCCGCGGAGCACGTTCGACTTGTCGACGCACGTGACCCGCCGCACCCCGTCCTCCGGGGCGCCGCGCGTGCGCGCCTTCGCGGTCTCGAAGGCCCGGCGGATGATCCGCTCGGCCCCCTTCTGCGTGATGATCCGGGTGTCGACGGTCACCTCGGTGGCGCCGCCCCGGGTGAGCTCCCCGTGCGCGGGCACGTAGAGCCCCTCCGTGTTCTCGCGGAAGATGATCATGTCGACGTTCTCGGGCTTCCAGACCTGGGAGTATTCCTTCCCGAGCCGGTGGAGGACGCCGGGGTAGAGCTTGCAGGGGCGCACGTTGGCGTAGAGGTCGAGCCCGAAGCGGAGCCCGAGCACGAGCTCGTAGCCGGCGATGTTCCCGTCCGGCCGCATCACGCCGGGCCATCCCACCGCCCCGAGGAGGATCGCGTCCCCCTTCTCGACCTTCTCGCGACCGCCGGGCTCCCACTCGGACCCGTGCTTCGCGTAGTACTGGGCCCCTCCCTGCACGGGGGAGAACCGTAGTTTGACCGCGGAGTTCTCTCCGGCAGCCTCAAGCACTTTCCGCGCCTCGGCGACGACCTCGGGTCCGGTCCCGTCCCCGGGAAGCAGGACCACTTCGTAGCTATCGCGGCTCATGACCGGTCCAAGTCGCCTGCCACAAAAAGATGCCCCCCTCGGCCGGCCCCCGCCCCGCGGGACCCCGTCGGGCCGCTCTCAGGAGGATCGGGGTTTCGGGGAGGGGGGGCCCGATCCCGGCTCGACCGGAACGAGGTCCCGGAGGGCCCCGCTCCTCCACGACACCACGCTCACGGTCTCGACGACCTCCACGGTCGTCGTTCCGAACCGCTCGCGGACCCTCCGGGAAGCCTCGGCGTGGATGCCCGGAGGCGCGCTCGCGGAGGGCTCGAACCGTTCGAAGAGGTCCCCCGCCTCCACCGTGGGACGGACCCGGGAGATCACCTCGACGTGGGACGGTGGGAGGAGGTCCATCAGGTGAAGGACACCGCCGTCGAGCCTGCCGGTAGGATGTCCGAGCTCCGAGCGGGATCGGCAGTACACCTCCCGCAGGTCGGGTTCCCTCCTCGTCACCACTGCCGCCACGGGGCCCTCCGTGACCCTCCCGAGCTCGTGCACCGCGCGCACCCAGTCCTCTACCAGATGAAGGAGGAGGACGAACAAGGATCCCTCGAACTCCCCATCGCGGAAGGGCATCTGACCCGCATCTCCGAGAACGAGCAACGGGAGCCCCTTGGCGCGAGCCTGGGCGAGCATGCCGCGCGACCGGTCGAGGACGGTCACGGTCTTCCCCGCTTCCGTGAGCGGAAGCGCAAAACGCCCGGTGCCTCCGCCGGCGTCCAGGAGACGGGTTCCCTTCTCGAAGACCCTCAGGAGGGCCTCGATCTCTTTGCGCGCCGCGGGTCCTCGCCGACCGTCGTAGAGGTGCGCCTCCCGGTCGAATCCGCTTGGCATGGCCCGGAGGGACCGAAGCGGCGGAGACTCAAGACGCTCACTCTGGTCGGGGATGTCGCACCCGAGGTCTAAGCCGCCACTCCGATGATAGGGGATCAGGCGCGGTCCTTCTCGATGGGGATCCGGGTCGCCGCGTACTTCAGCAGCAGGAAGCCCGGGAACGCTGGTAGCACCAATAGGACCCACTCCATCAGGGGGTTGGCCACCGTGGCCAAGACGACCCCACCGAAGAAGACCGCGGCAAGACCCGAACCCCCCATGAAGGTCCCGAAGATGCCGTTGTAGGCGCCCACCTCTCCCGGCGGAGCCAGGTTCGATGGCAACGTGGAGGTCGGTATCGAACCCAGGTTCTCCCCGATCGTGAGCACGGTCACCGATACCAGGAAGATCACGACCGGGATCAACATCCAGAGGGCCGCTACGCCCAGGAGCAAGTACGCCACGACGTAGAGCGCTCCGCCCAAGATCGCGATGGTCGTGTGCCGGATCCCGAGGACGCGCTGGGTGGTCGTGAACTGGCCGACGACCACGATGAGCCCGTTCAGGGCGAGCCCGATCCCCAGGATGTCGTACGGGATCCCGAGCTTGTTGTGCACGAAGAGCGAGAAGGTCACGTTCCATTGGTTGGCGGTCAACCACACCAGGGCAAATCCAAAGGCGGTGAGGAGGGCCGGGCGATCCCCCGCCAGCAGGGAGAAGCTCTCTCGCATGGAGTGCGCCTTGGAGGGGGCGGGCTCTCCTCCCGGTGCCAGGGGTTTCCCCTCCTGGAGGGCGAGGTCGTACGGAGAGGGATGCATGAGCACCAGCACGAAGATGGCGGCCACGCCGATGATCGCCGCGGAGATGGCCACCGCTCCCGGAAACCCCACGAACGTGACGAGGGTTCCCCCGATGGCCACCCCCGCGGCGAAGCCCGCGTTGAAGCTGATGCGATACCAGGTGAAGGCCTGGGTTCGCCCCGACCCGGTGCCCCAGTCCGCGATGTAGGACGAGAAAGCCGGGCCGGTCGCCGAAAGGATGCACCCGGCAATCCCTGCGGTGGCGATTCCCAAGCCCAGGGACTGGACCTGGAAGGCATAGGCGAGCAGCGCCGTGAAGGCCGCTTCGGTGATCAGGCTCAGCACGATCAGCCGGCGCCGTCCGATCCGGTCCGTCCAGAGGCCCCCGAGCAGGCCAAAGGGAAGTTGCAGGGCTCCCAGGCCCACGAAGATCACCCCGATCTCCAGGTACCCCACGTGCATGATGGAGAACAGGAAGAGCGCGAGGAAGGGACTGTAGATGGCGGCCCCGAAGGTCCGGACTGCAAATCCGACGGACAGGAGCTGGAGGTCCCTCTTCACGCTCGGACCGAACCTGCCGCATGGATAATCCCTTGTACTGCGAAGCCGCTACAGCGCCCCGCGATAGGGCCCCGCCGCGATTCAACGTGTCGACGAGCGGATCGCCGCGAGGCGCGCGCCACGGAAAGTACCTTCGGTACCTGAATTCCGAACCCCCATCGTTGCCGGGCCACCCGCCGCGTGGTGCTCTAGCTCCCGACGGCTTTGGCAAACAGGGCCACGGCAGCGCCGAAGCCGAGCAGGAAGACGCCGCGCGGCATCTGGCCCACCCAGCCCGCACCCTGCGCAAGGGCGGAAGTGAGCCCAGTGGCCAGGAAGTAGCTTCCGGCGATGATGATCAGGCCCGCTACGGCATAGAGGAGCCGGGAGGCATCCGTGAGGTTCTTACGAGAGATCTTCGAGGAGGCCCAGCGTTCCGCGGTGACGGAGGATATCGGGAAACCCATGAGTCCTTGGGTCGTGTCGACTCCTGTCCCCGGGATGGCACTCCACCACTTTCCTCCCCCCCAACAAGTTCCTCGGTGGTGGGGGTCATGGTGATCACACGAGGGGGTACCTGCCCTGTTGATGGCTCTGCTACCGTGGCCTCGTTGTCAATGCCATCGGCCCTCGCACTAGGCCTGGCTTTCGCACAGTCGCCCTGCGTCGTCAGTCGCCGAAGTGTCTGGGTCCGGCGCGACGTCGAAGGCCGTCTTTCGAAGCAGGGCAGAAGGGCTTATTTTATCCGATTTCTTCTACTTTAACTAACATGGGGACGATTCCGTGGAGCCGAGTGGTACTCATTGGAGTGGTAGTGACTCTGTTCACACTTCCGGCCCAAGTTCATCAGGGCAATTCCGGACTTTCGCGACCGCACGATGCGTTTCCCGCAACTCTGCTGACCTCTCCTGTGTCCGCACCGAATCACCCGGTCTCGTCTTCCGACGTCGCGAAGCTCCAGAGAGGGCCCGAGCAGGCCACAGGTTCGGGTGGAAGGCCCTGGGACGCTCCGGCCGCGAGCACGGCGAGTTGCACGAACTGCTTCCTGGGGACGACGTGGATTCCGAGTTTGAGGTTCGGCAGCGTGCAGGGTTTCCTCTACGGTCAGGGGACAGTTTACGTCGAGGGTACAAGCCTCGGGAATCTTCAGATGGTCAATGCGATCACGGGACGGCTTACCGGGAACGTAACTGGCATTCCGGGAGGCTCGGGTTGGGGCATCTCAGATCCCACCACCAATAGCCTCTACCTGTCCTCGGTGCAGTCCCCGAACGGGTCCCCCTATACCGACCTCAACATTACCGCGGTCAGCACAGCCTCGAATCAAGTTGTTCACACGTACACCATCAGGTACCCGGGTTGGGCAGGCGGGAATTGGATTCCCGCGATAGACCCCTCCAGTAACCTGTTGTACTTCGCCTTGGGTCCCAACTATGATGCAAATGTCACCATCCTCAATCTCAGCACGGGCAGCGTGGCGCACGTGGACCTGTGGGTGAATGGCCACGAGCACATCGACTCCCTGACGTTTGACCCAACCAACGGAGACGTCATCGCAACCGAAGGAGGTTGTTTTGACAACAGCACTGGACAGTACGGGTGCCAGTCGAATGTCACTGCGATTGATGGTCAGAACGGTTCCATAGTTCGCAGCTTGTCCTGGGCCCCTCCTTTTCCGTCGGGCTTTACCTTCTCCAGCGGGGTGTTCGATGCACAGGACCAACGGCTATACCTGCCGGCATCCAATGGATCCTCCTCCCTTGCGGTCGTCAACAGCTCCACACTCAATGTCACGGGTTGGCTTTACCCCCCCGGTAGCTCCGGGTGTGGGACACATTTAGCCGATAGCCCCTCTTGACGACGGTCGACCCCTGTTACGACCCGGCCAGGAAAGCGTGGTCCGGTCCGTGAAGGTTCAGGAGGTTGTGCCAGGTGGCGTGGCAGTGAT
>JAJYEA010000079.1 GCA_021790425.1 Thermoplasmata archaeon
CCCAGCAGAAGGAAAAGCGCGCGGAGGTCGAGAAGTGGATCGACTCCGCGATCGAAGGGGCTCCTCACAAGTAGTGGCGGTCACCCGGAACTTCCTAGCCTAGCTTGTGACGGGCTCGCCGTTGCCGCGGGTAGGCGAGACCCACACAGGAGAAGCATCCCTCGGGCGCCCCCCCGGTGGGAGAAGAGAATGGTGGATGGCGGGGTGGCTATATCGTCGAGGGCTTGTCGGTCGTTTCGGAACCACTTTTGCAGCATTCGAATTCAGACCCGCCTCCCCTGGCCGTGCTGGTGCAGCTGCCATCACGGTCATGAGGGCGAACACAGTTCTCCTGGGTCTGGCCTCACTGGGTACTGAGCACTGCAACCATGAACCAGGGTTCCGTCCCAACGAGCCGCTTCAGCGTCAGGTCCCTATCCGAGGCCTACGACACCGGCGCCCTCAAGTTTACGCGAACTCTATACACCGCTGGAACCGGTGCTGGGTTGGCACTCGGTCTTACAGGGGTTCTATTCGAGTTCGCCCTCAGCGGTTTCGCGAAGAACTCCGGGGCGCCCGTCCTGATTGCTGTCGGAGCGGTCGTCTTCATCGCAGGCCTGGCGGGTCGAGTAACCACGCACAAGGCAGCGCGAGAAGTTCGTGTCAACGATAGCGGGATCCTGCTGCTGGATTCGAAAGGGAGGGAGTTCCTATTGAAATGGTCGGATCCCAAGGCGAAGATCGAGGTGGGAGACTTCAGGGCCGTCCCGAGAGACCAACGGATACCCGTCATGGCGGACATCGAGTTCGTCCTTAGAGGCGCAATCCCTCTCGATGCGGCCATACCGAGGGAAGCCATGGCGCGGATTCTTGAGGAGGCTCGTCGCCAGCATTGTGCCGTGGATGGCTGGAAGGATTCCCCCTCAGTTCCTGGGCCCGTTCAGGTGGTAAGGATCCGGCCAAAAGTTTAGCGCTTCCTCCGCTCACAGCGCCCAGTTCAACCTTGACAGTCACCGCGATCCTACCGGGGCAGCCGTACAGGGACTTCAGCGGGACTGAGCGTACGATTCTCTCGCAAGGCGGTGTCGCCGGCTGGTTCGAGCATCTTGCCGTTCCTCGAAAGTGAGTCATTCGATTGCAACCTCCTTCTAAACTATGATGTCGAACTTATCTGGCTCGACAGATTCACGTCACACCGCACCTACGCAGTCTTTCGACAGTGCCACCCCAATCGACGGTCCGTTCCCCAATCTTTACACTGGGTTCCGTACCGGGAAGGAGGTGTTCTTGGTCGTCGTATCCCTCGCCCTCGCGGATGCCCTCTACCAACTCTGGCAAATAGCGAGGATGACACACAACACCGTCTTCGTTGGAGCCGGAGTAATTCTTGTTGCAATCACGCTTCTCGCACTGGTGCTCGCTCCCATTCCCAATTCGCCAATCAGTTTCGCAATAGCTCGTTCTGGTGTTGTCTTGACTCATCGCAGACTTCTGCTTCTCCGAGAGACGATGGTTGGCTGGGACCGGGTTTCCAAACCAACTCTGCGCCAGGGAAGTTCGCCCCCACGATTCGAAGTAACCGTCGCCGTGGGAAGTTACTCGGGCAGGCAAGCGAGGAGCAGCCCCCGAATCGTAGATTGGGGGCGAATCGAGACCTCTGAGGACGTTGCTCGGAAGCTTTCCTCATCGATGATGTGAGGACCGTGTGTCCAAGTCCCTCTGGGGTTCTCCCAGAACGTCCTCAACGCCCTCGCGAACCGGACGCTGCCCAACATCGGAGCATGGGGGACCCCCACCTCAAGGTACATCCCGCCCCCACCGCCCCAGCTAAGGTACGAGGAAGTAGCGAACGGGATCGTGAACGCGGTCTCGGGGAAAGCTCCCGAGTCTCGAACTTGTCGGGCGCATGCTTGGCTTGACGGTGGCCGTCTTGGCCAGAGTGTTCGATGTTGCGGGCGCGGTCGACTCGAAGAATGGGGACCACGAGGACGCTCTGACCATCAGTGTATTGGGCTTCGAGGTTGCAGCCCTTGGAATCCCAGCCGAAAGGCTCCATGAGAGTCAGGAGTTCTCTCAGGGATTCCAGAATCTCGACAAATTGACCGAGATTCTCGATTACACAAATGCGGTTCTTGCGCTCCCCACCATATATCTCTCGGGACAGAACTACGACCCGTAGGTGGTGCGTGTCCAACGAGATTGACTTGAGGCCGGTCGCGAGTGAATTCCGTTCTCGTCGCAACAAGCGGGGGATACGCCTAGCGGAGACCTTGCTCTTTGGATGGCTCTCAATCGCCCTCCTCTACGATCTCCTGACGCACCCCGCTCCGCGCTCAGTATCAACGCAGCTAGTCATACCCGTGGTTGTCTTTGGAGTCTTTCTCACCTTCACGGCCATCTTCACAACGGATGTTCTCTTCAAATGGGGATGGCCTGCGTCCTCATGCTCAGTCGACTCGAGGGGATTGAAGATCCGGTATCGAACGGGGAGGGAGCTTGATGTTCCCTGGGATAGCCCGCGGCTCGAGCTGACCTTCCGCCCGGGGCTGTACCCAGATCCCTCCCCGATGGTCGCGTGGTTACGCTGGCACCCGCCGCTGGTTGTGCCGAAGGATGGCTTGGAGAGCATCGTAGCGTCAGCGAGGTCGGCCGGCCTCGTTGTGGATGAGGCGCCTCACTCACATTGGTCCGGACCTGAGCTCAAGTCGTACCGAATACACGGGTCGTGATGGGAGCAAGGCCGAGAACCTCCATCCCGGGTAGGCTGATTTCGTGTGAGAGGCTGGCCCTACGTCCGACCATTCTCGGGCTCGGCGAGAATGGCTATGACCCACTCCGGTTGCCACCGCCAGGATCACGAGCACGTCACCGTTGGCGGGAAGCCGGTCGATCTTGTCACCCGAATCAATAACTGCTCGCCCTAACGGAGCCTACTCTGAAGAGCATCGATCTCACGGACGCGGCTGACGAGTTCTACCTCCGAAGGAACAAGCGACTCTCGCGCGCGGCGGAAGCCGTGGTGTTCGGCTTCCTCGCCGCATTCCAAGTCCTGTTCCTTTTCGGAACGGTCTACCAATCCTACCGGAAGTTCACCCCGTTGTTCCTGGTGATTGCGCTCGTACTTGCCATGCTTGCAAGCCTGAGTGCCAAGGATGTTCTGGTCAGATGGAAACGACCGGCTCGTGAGTGCGTCGTCGAGGAGCGCGGACTCAGATTGCGTTATGACGCCGGCAAGACACACGATCTACGCTGGACCGATCCCACGTTTCACCTGACTTTCTGGCCGGCCCTTGGCTCGGAGGGCGACTCCTCGGTTGCTTGGTTCACTTGGCATCCGCCACTCGTTGTCTCCGCCTCAGCCCTTCATGAGATCGTGTTGGCCGCGAGGACGGCCGGGTTGGACGTGCAAGAATCCTCGCTAAGGAGATCAGCGCCTGGCCACAAAATCGTCCGAATTCACTCCGCCTGAGGTCCTCGTGAACTTCCCCCGGACGCCGGGGGAATCATGTGCTGCGCGAGAATCTTCCCCGGCCGTGACGACATACCGATCCCTGGGGGATCCTCCCTAGAGGGTCACAGAATATTCACCAACATGTGTCACGAGTCATAGGCCACGTGCCTGTCGACAAGAGTGGTCGCCCCTACGGGTCGGCCGAATGGGCCTCCGACAGATGCTGCCACGTTCACTTTAACCGACGTGGACTGGTAACAGGGGTACTGAGGGTAGCGGTGGAATGACCGAGGTCGTCTGCCCACGCCGCTTCTCTCTGTCGGATAGTGCCCGGTGGCTGGAGCGGGGTGATGTCCGGAGCCTCACGATTGGCCGGATCGTGGTTCTCTTCTTCGGCGTCGCAATGCTCTCGGTTGCGCTCGCCGCCTGGTCAGGAGTGGGCTTCGCCGCCGAAGCCAGGTCTCAAGGCCCGTTCTACTTACTGTTGGTGTTTGGTGCGTGTCTGGTATCCTGGCAAGGCGCGGCCTTGATGCGGGGGACGAAAGTCGGCGTTGCTCTCCCGGTAGATGAGAGCGGACTCTTGTTCTAGGATACCAAGGGACGCACGACCCGCATTTCGTGGACCAATCCCAAGTTCAGGCTGGAAATCTCGGACCGGCGGTCGGTACCCGTGGAACGAAGGAACTCCAAGGTTGAGTCGTTGGTCTTCGTCGTCAACAACCGCGGGGTGCCATTGACAGTGCTTACTCAGGAGGCACTGGATGCCATATTGGCCGGAGCACGAACGAACGGCCTGACCATCGCGGGCTGGTCAGAGAATCCGTCAGGGGCCCCCCCGTGTCTCGTTGGATTCGAATCCGCGACGTGTGAACGACACGACTTGCAGCTCAGTCTAGTGGCAGCCGAAGGACCACGCAGTACCGCCGGTGCCCCCGCTCCACCCCGCGGGCCCGGACGCACCGAGGTCCCTTTTGGCCGTTCCGGAGGAGATGTCCCCCGACCAAGCGAGCTTCAGCCACAAGCGCACCTTCCGCGTAGGCCGTCCCGGCGTCCTCCCTGAGCGCTGAGGCCGCTTCGTCTTTCGCGAGCGTGACTCTACGCTATCGAGCCTTCAAGCCGCCCCTCGACTTCGAAGGTCCATTTATGCCCGGGCCGATGGTCACGGCGCGCGACACCCGAGAGCGGGGCCCCAGGCCCTGGGGTTCTCCCACAACACCCTCAACGGCCCGGTGAACCGTACGCTGCCAAACCCCGGAGCAGAGGGGTCCCCGACCGCAGCATCCATCCCGGCCACCCCACGACCTTCGGAGCAGCGCTGCTGTCCGCCCTCACAGACAAGCCCCGTCCCATCTTAGTCTACCTGCCCACGCTGGCTCCCTCTTCGCCGGACTCGCACCCGCACTTGCTCCAGGCCCCTCGACGATCTGTCAACGGTCTTCTGTCGGGGCTGCCAATGAGACCGCGATCTTTGCGATGGCTGGCGGCTTACTCGGCCATGTTGGCGCGCTGGTCTCAGCGTTAGGCGGAGGGGATAGCTCCTCGAAGATTATGGGAGTCATCGGGTCTGTCGCAGAGATCGCGCTCCACGAGTACCATCCTTTCAAGTCGAAGTGCGGGGTATGGCCCACGCCCATGCCATCCTCCGGAAACGCCGAGATGACTTGGCTTGGTGCGCTTGACACCCCCACATTCGCACTCATCCTCGGAATTGTCACCGTGGGCGGAACTGTCCTGGTGGGCCTTGTCCTTTCGTCTGGCGAGGGCATTGGGTCCACGGGTACGCAGGAAGCCATCCTTCTCCTTGTTGCCATGTATGCCGCGGTCCTGGCGCTCTACTCCGGAAGCACTCGATGGGTGGGGATCTCCGGAGATGGGGTCATTGTCTCCCAGTACGCTCGCACGGTTGTCGCACCGTGGGATTGCCTTCAGGGGCCCATGGTGCGCGCAGCCCTACGAGGAGTCGTGATTCCCCTGGCGATGTCCGAACGGGTCGCGGTCCATGTTTCGTTCGGGAATCCCGTCCCGCCAAGATGTCTCGTGATGGACGCAGCACAGGCGTCTCGCGTGCTCGCCGACCCAAGATGCCCGAAGCTTGAGATCTCCTCCCCCGCTCGCCACCTCATTGCTCGTTGAAGGGCTTCGTTGCGCCCACCCGATGGGCTTCTCCGGGCACATGCGAAAGTACTCGCACGGGCCGTGCCGGGAACTCGCAGGCCCCACACTATCTGCCGACGAGTGCTCGAGGAGGGGAACCTCCTCAACCAGAGGCTCCGAGAGCGCGAGATGGCCACCAGGTCCCCTGGGCGCGCGTCTTCGCCCCCTTCCTCTCGTCGCGTGTGTTCTCCAAAGGATGGCACCAGGGACCGCAGAGCTGCTCGACGAGCTCCGGGTCCGTGTCCTGGGGGAGGGCGACCAGGTTCTGTTTACCAGCTCCCTTCTCGAAGAGACGCTCGGTGAGCGCCGCGATGGTTATCCGGCCATCCCAGTTCGCATCCAGGGTCAGCCGAGCAATGGGCATTCCTCGCTTCCCCCCGGGGGTCGTAAGAGAACCACCCGAGGCAGGGGGGACTCGCAAGGATTCAGCCAAAGTTGTCACGCGACCGATCGATCACTGCTGTCCCCGAGGTTGATGGCCCGAAGACGCGGATTTACATTGGACCCGGGATATGCAGCGCTGGAAGGTGAGGCGCCACTCATGTCGGGCTCCATGGAGCGGGAAACGCAACGGCACCTTAGCTCGTTCCCGGATTCGCAGGGGGCCCCCGGAGCATGACGGCGGAACCCGTCGGGAATGGGCTATCGGAACAGGCCTGGGAAAGTTACGAGGTGATAGCCAGTGAACGCGAGATGCGACGACAGCACGCCCCACTGATGTGGGGGCTTCGAGTTACAGGTCCGGCCCTCTTCGTGTTGGCCCTGGTCATGTACCTGGCGCCAGCCTCCCCCCCGGCATGGGTCTTTCACGTGGCTGCCCCTCTATGCTTGGTCGCACTCGCCCTGTTTTCTCTTTGGGGCGCGCTTCTGACGTTTGAGCCGTCCATAACTCATGTCGACACCGGCCCATCCGGTCTCAGAGTTCGGGCGAACGACCGGGTCATCCGAGGGATCTCGTGGTCCACGAACGCGGAGGTTCGGATGAGCGATCATCGGGGACTGGAGGATACGCTCTCCCGCGTTCCTTGTATCCTTACGCTCGGCTGGCACTCCTACGGGCTCTCGTCGGAGGCCGCGGATGGCGTACTACGCGCCGCGCAGAAGGCCGATTGTGTTGTCATACCACCTGCGAGCCAAGCGCCATCCTCCCCGCGCCTATGGCTCATTCGAAACTCGCCGCCGTGAGCCTCGCGGCGAGTCCCTAACGGAATGCCCTTCTCCCGTCAAGGACTCGCCTCCAACCCCTACCTGGAGCCTTCCGCGGACCAGTCGCGGCAGGTCCAGTCCATCCTCACGTTCAACGTGAGCTCGCAGTCGGCACTGGACGACCTCTTGGGGGGTCTCCTTCTCAACTGGAGCGGCATTCCCACTGGCTCGTTGCTGAAATCGGACGCCGAGCTCCCGGCCCTGGGGTTCTCCCAGAGCCTTCTCAACCCCAGGACGAACCGGACGCTGCCCAACATCGGAGCATGGGGAACCCCCACCCCAACGTGCATCCCA
>JAJYEA010000021.1 GCA_021790425.1 Thermoplasmata archaeon
GTTCATCGATCCGTAGATGTTCTTGTCCAGCCCCTTCGCCCGCCCGGAGATGCCCGCGATGACCGCCCCCGTCCCCTCATCCCGGACCCAGGGGAGGTCCCAGCGGACCCCTTCCACGAGCACGGGCTGCGGTGCCAGGCGGATGAAGAGTCCCGAAGCGGAGAGGACGTCCAGCCAGCTCGTGTGGTGCTGCGTGAAGTCGTGGGAGCCGAAGACCGCGTAGATCCGGATGCCTGCGTCCTGGAGCCGATGGAGCGCCCGTGCCACCGGCAGCACCTCCTCAGGAGGGGGAGAGGCCACGTGGAACATGTCTCCCGCGATTAGAAGGAAGTCGCAGCGCTCGCGCTCGACCACCTCCAGCGCCTTCAGCACCGAATCCAGGAGGCGCGTCCGGAGCTCCTCGTCCTTCGACCAGGCGCCCACGTGCGCGTCCGCGATGTGCGCGAACCGGAACCGGCTCATGCTCCTCCGTGCATCGTCCTCTTGGAGATTCCTGGGCTGGGGGGCCAGCGAGTTGCCGGCAGTGACCGAGAGCGATGCATTCCCGGACTCAGAACCCGGGGGTCTATTTTGTAGTTGCCCTAGAACCGGTCGTGTCGGAGGGATCGCCGAGGCTCACCGGGGCTCCTGGGAGCGCTTCATGATCGCCGCCAGGATGCCCGCCGCGGGTCCCGCGAAAAGGAGGAGCTCTTCGAGGTTCATTCCCAGTCCGCCCGATGTGGGGGTCCCTCCGGCCGGGGCCCTCGATGAAGTGCCGGGCGCTGCCTTGGGAGATGGAGGAGGTGCGGCCTGGAGCAAGGCCGCCCGGAGGTCATCCGCCTCCTGTTGCATGACCTGGAAGAGCTCGCGAGCCTCCTCTAACGTGACCTCTCCGGTGGACAACCGGCGCATCAGGTACGTACGACGATTCTGGCTCATCGCGTCCCTCTCAGCCCTTGGCCGGCTCCCGCTCGTCCGGGGGTAGCAGGTTCGGGATGGCGTCCTCGATCGGGTAGGTCGCCGAGCACTCCTTGCAGGTGAGGGTGCCCGTGATGATCTCCTCCTTGGACTTCTTGCCGACCTGAAGCTTGAGCTCTCCCTTGCAGAGCGGACAGCAGAGGAGCTCCATCAGATCTTCTTTCATCCCGGTGCCACCAGCCCGGGCCGACACTTAAGCATGCCGCGAGGACGGGTGGACATGGGGGCCTCGGGGTCGTCAGCGTTTAGTCCCCCGCGGGTTCTGCGGGTCGTCATGATCGGAACCCGGGATGCCCGACGGCTGGTCCGCGATTGGGAGACCATGCAGACGTGGTATCTTGCCGTCCGGGAGGCCCGGTTCGAGCGCATGCTCGACCTTCTCGGATCGCGGCTCCCCCCGGACTTCCGGGCCCTCGACCTGGGCAGCGGCCCCGGGTCCCTCTCCGCCCGGATACTGGCCCGGTTCCCGCGGTCACGGTGCGTCGCGCTCGATTACGACCCGGTCCTCATGACGATCGGCCGGGCTTGGTCCCCGCCGGGAAGCGACCGGCTCACGTGGGTCGAGGCCGACCTCCGGACGAAGGACTGGCCGGCGAAGCTCGGGCGGGAGCGGTTCGATGCGATCGTCTCCACCACGGCCCTCCACTGGCTTTCCGCCTCCGAGCTGCGGGCGACCTATCGGGAGGCGTGGAAGCTGCTGCGCAAGGGAGGGATCTTCCTGAACGGAGACCGGGCGACGGTCGGACCCCGCGAGCGGACGTTGAAGCGGATGGGGACCGCGATCCACCAGGATGCGATGCGCGCCCGCGGCGGCAAGGACCTGGGGCACCCCTGGACCGCCTGGTGGAAGGAGGCCCGGCGGTATCCTTCGCTGAGACCTCTCTTCGAGGAACGGGAGCGACGATTTCCGAAGCTTGACCATCAGGACCCTGACCTGCCCGCCTCCGTGCACCTGCAGTACCTGCGGGCGGCCGGGTTCTCCGAGGCAGAAGTCCTGTGGCGCGACCTGAGCAACGCGATCACCGTTGGGATCAAGTGAGCTAGTCCTCGTTGAGCCCGGAATCCGCAGAAAGTTGGGCCGTTACGGCGTGGTTCCCGGCCGGAGTCCCCTATGGGAGTTGACGACGCCCGGAGAAATCCCGTTGCGGGCTTTTTGCGGCAACGACTTCTTAAACCCCGCACTCTCTCCCATGCGTACCGTGCCCGCTCAGGACAAATGCGGGGTCGCCGCGATCTCCGTGCAGGGTGAAGGGGCCGCCCCCTACCTCTATACCGGACTGCGGGCCCTCCAGCACCGCGGCCAGGAGTCCGCCGGGATCGTGACTGGCTCCCACGGCAAGCTCTACGTCAAGAAATCGATGGGGCTGGTGCACGAGATCTTCGACCGGGACTCGCTGGATGCCCTCCGGGGGACGGTCGGGATCGGTCACGTCCGGTACTCCACGCGCGGTACGTCCACGCTCCAGAACGCCCAGCCGATCGTCGTCCCCGCCCATGACGGGGACATCGCCCTGGCCCAGAACGGGGACACCGTCAACTTCTCCCGTCTCCGTCGCCGCCTCCAGGAGGCGGGGATCGAGTTCACCGGCAACGCGGACGGCGAGGTCATGGGAAACTACCTCGCCATGCAGTATGAAACGTCGCTCAGCATGGAGTATGCGATCAAGCGCCTGATGTCGGAGATCTCCGGCGGCTACGCGATCGTGCTCCTGCACGGCAGCCGGTTCTACGCTTTCCGGGACCCGCTCGGGATCCGGCCCTTGATGCTGGGGGCCCTCCCCAACGGGTACATGGCGGCGAGCGAGTCGGTGGCCATCGAGCTCATGGGAGGCCGCCCCGTCCGGGATGTGGCCCCGGGCGAGATCGTGGTGGTCGAGCGCCCCAAGTCGAAGGACGACGGGACGCCGATGATGCGCCCCGTCCAGGGCGCCACCAGCCGCGAGACCGCCTATTGCATGTTCGAATGGGTCTACTTCTCCCGCCCCGACTCGGAGATCAACGGCCGGCTCGTCTACCGTGTCCGCCACCGGATCGGAGAGATCCTCGGCCGGGACAGCCCCGTCTCGGCGGACCTGGTGTGCCCCGTGCCCGACTCGAGCCGTCCCCAGGCGCTCGGGCTCTCGCAGAAGTCCGGGATCCCCTACGCCGAAGGCCTGATCAAGAACCGGTTCGTCGAGCGGACGTTCATCTTGCCCGACCAGAAGCGCCGTGAGGACGAGGTGAGCGTGAAGCTCCACCCGATCCGCGAGGTGCTCGAGGGAAAGCGCGTCGTGCTCGTGGACGACAGCATCGTGCGGGGGACCACCCTGCGGAGGATCGTCTCCATGGTGCGCGGCGCCGGCGCCACGGAGGTCCACGTGCGGGTGGGATGTCCTCCGATCGTGGCGCCCTGCTACTTCGGCGTGGACATGAAGGAGCGGCGCGACCTCATCGCCTTCCAGCGGACAGAGCAGGAGATCGCCCGCGCCCTGGAGGCCGACTCCGTCGGATACCTTTCGCTCCCCGGCCTCGTGGAGGCCATCGGATACCCGGAACGTTCGCTGTGCACGGGATGCATCACGGGGCGCTACCCCGTGGACGTCCCCCAGGAGCACCGCAGGCTCCAGCGGGCCCTGACGGACTTCGGGGGCGCCCGGTCCCACGTCGGCGCCCAGGCGTAGTCCCGCCGGGGTCCCTCTCCGGCTTTTCCGGAAGGCTTCGCTCGACTACCTGCGGGATCACCGGAGGGGTCGCCGTCCTTCGAAGATCCCCGCCAGGAACTTCTGGTAGACCTTCCAACAGCGCCCGAGCGATGCGAGGTCCACCCACTCGCCTGGCCCGTGGGCTCCCCCTCCGGAAGGTCCGAAGACGATCGTGGGCCAGCGCGAACCGAAGGCGTTGAAGTCCCCGACGGCCTGCTCCACGATGCGCTCCGCGGCGTGCCCATCGCGGACCGCGGTCGCCAGGAACCGGCGGACCAGCGCGTGGGTCGGGTCGGTCTTGTAGGGAGGCGGCCAAGGGGACGTTCTCCGGACGAGCCCGAAACGTCCTTGGAGCCCCGGATACCGGCGCTCCGCGAGCTCGGTGAGCATCGTGAAGATCTCCTCGGCCCGATGCTCCCCCTCGCGGGTCTTGAGGATCTGGTCCACCCGGGCCTCGGCCCGCAGCGGAAGGGTCACTTCCCCCGTGCCCAGCGTGCTCAGGGAAAGCGGCGTGAAGTCGGCGGGCAGCCGGGCGACCAGATGGGCCAGGGCGGACGCGGGACTCGCCGTCCGCTGGAAGTTCCCTTCGGCATGTCCCCCTTCTCCCGTGAAGGAGACCGTCCAGCTCCGTCGACCGACGGCGCCGAGGGCCACCCGCTCCCACGTCGGTTCCGGGACGAGGACGAGCTCCGGGACCAGCATCCCCTGGTCGGTCAGGCGCCACGCCCCCCGCGACTCCTTCTCCTCGTCCGTCGTGACCACGACGGTCAAGGGGGGAGGCTGGGGAGAGGACCAGTAGAATCCCCGTAGGAGGAGGAGCGAGAGGGCAAGCCCCCCCCGCATGTCGAGCGCCCCGCGTCCGTACAGGCGATCGCCCTTGACCGTGCCGGGTGCCGCGTCGGGGCGTTCCTCGGGCGGCACGACGTCCACATGCGTCGCGAGGACGGTCCCCAGCCGGCGCTCGAGCGAACCCGCGATCAGGACCGGGTAGTCGGTCTTCGGGAAGAGCCTGCGGGAGGGGATGCGGGACCGGGTCAGGAACAGCTCCACCGCCGAGAGCGCCCGGAGGGGTTCCGATCCCTTGCGGACGAGGGATGTCGTCAGCGCGACAAGCTCGGGCGGCACCGGCGCCCCGGTCTCCTCCCCGACCGGGTCGGCCGACAGGGTCCGCATGACCCGGAAGAGGAGCAGAGGTACAAGAACCGGTGGGTCAGTCCTCCGCGCACATCTCATATCTCTTGGAGGGTCTGCCGGACCCGGACTGGTCGAATGAAAGTCGGACGCTTGGGCCCGGGAGGGGTGGTCGTGGCCGAGGTGGACCGTCCGGTGCTTTCCGGTGGGGACCTCCTGGTGGAGATGCACGCCTGCGGCCTCTGCGGCAGTGACGTGGAGAAGGTCAAGGGCCACTACGCGGCCACGGGTAAGATCGGCCACGAACCGGCCGGTACCGTGGTAGGGGTGGGGTACGGGGTCACCGGATACCGCGTCGGGGACCGGGTCTTCGTGCACCACCACGTCCCCTGCTACAGTTGTGACGTCTGCCGGGCAGGCCGGTACACCTTCTGTCCCACGTACCAGAAGACGAACCTCGATCCCGGCGGCTTCGCCGAGTTCTTCCGGGTCCCGCCCGAGAACGTCTCCCGGGGAGCGGCGCTGGTGCTCCCCGACCACGTCTCCTTCGAGGAGGCCGCCCTGATCGAGCCGCTGGGGTGCTGCATCGATGCCCTGGCCGCCCTGCCCTTCCAACCGGGAGACCGTGTCCTCGTGCTGGGCCTCGGACCCATCGGACTCCTCTACCTCAAGCTCCTCCGCGTCAGCGGTGCGGGCCTCCTTGTCGGGGCCGACCTGTCGGCCTACCGGCGGGAGGTCGCGCTCCGGGAGGGCGCCGACCGGGTCTTCGACCCTCGCACGCCGGAGGGCGTCACCGAAGGGGAGTTCGACCTCGTGGTGGTGGCCACCGGCGCGGTCCGGGCCATCTCTGACGGGTTCCGTTGGGTACGCCGCGGGGGCACCGTGAACCTCTTCGGCCTCCCTGAGAAGGGCAGCCACCTGGAGACCGACCTGCAGGACCTTTACATGAAGGGTGCCCGGCTGGTTCCCACGTACGCCGCGACCGAGCGGGGGACGAACACGGCGCTCCGCCTGATCGCCTCGGGAAGGCTCCCGGTGCGCCAGCTCGTGACGCACCGGATCCCCCTTGCCCGGATCGAGGAGGGGTTCCGCCAGGCGACCGCCACCGAAGGCACGATCAAGGTGGTCATTACTTCCGGCGCGCCCACCGCGTAGGAGCGAACGTCAGAGCTGCCGGCCCGGGCAGCCCGGGTTGGGAATGAACGGTCCGAGAGAATTCCAACCTTCGGTCAGTACGTGCCGGCGAAGTTCGCCCGCATCTCCGCCGCGACCGCCGGGTCTTCGAAGTAGCTGACGTGGCCCGGATCGTAGACGTCCAGGGAGGGTATGTGGAGATCGGGGAAAGCGTAGAAGTGGTTGTCCCCGAGGGCGCTGACCTCGTTCGCCGCGACCAGCCCGTCATTCGCGTGGTACTGGAAGTAGGTGGCGCTCCACGTGGGGTCCGCCTCGCCGGCGTAGGCGAGCCACTCGGCGTGGGGGTAGTTGGCGCGGGCTTTGCTCGCGCTCGCGTTGAGCGAGGCCAGGAAGGCGCTTCCCGTCCACATCTCGGACATCTGGTAGCCGGTGGTATTGTAGAAGCCCGACCAGGCGGAACTCGGCGCCCCGCCGAGCGGCGACCCGAGGAAAACGACGTTCCGGACCGTGACCCCGCGCAGGAGCGAGTGCTCCATCATGTACATCACCACGAGACCCCCCATGCTGTGCCCCACCAGGTCCACGGTCGCAAACGAATACCCGATGGTGGCTTGGAGCCCCTTGGCGAGCTCGAGGCCGATCTTCTCGATGGGGGTGTAGGTGGTTCCGAAAAAGGTGGGGTCGACATAGACACGGCCGTCCGAGAAGGCCAACGTGAACTCGCCGTAGTAGGAGACCACGATCACCTGATAGCCCGCCGCGACGAGTTGACCCTCGAGATTGACCCCGTAGGTCCAGACGGTCCAGGCAGGGACCGTCGTGGGGTCGTACCCGTGGACGAGGACCACGTACTGTACTACGTGCGGCGGTGGGATGAGCGTACCACCGCGGCTCGCGAGCGATGTGGGGTGGGCAACCCCCACCGCGCTGGCCGAGGAGATCGAACTCGCCATCAGAACGATGACCACGAATACCGCCCCGGGGAGCAGGCGCATCGGTCGGAGCATGCGTTCGCGACGCCGCATGGCTACTTAAGTTCGCCTTGACGAGGGGTCGGCGTGGAAGGGTTCGCCGTATCTTACACGGTGGCAAATAAGCGGGAATTCCTTTCGCTTGTCGGACTTGGCGTGAACGTCGACGTCGGACCGCAGACGATGATCGTGATTATGGCGAGGCACTAGGGGGCCGATTCTCCGTGGAAACCGATGCTGGGTCGGCCCATTCCTAGGTTTGCGATGGGGGATATATACGCACGTGGTCATGTGCAAAAGGAGGAAACATGACGCGAATGGTACGACACGATGCCAAGGGACCTGCGATCATCAAGGTCGGCGACAAAATGATCGGGGTGTGCCAGTGCGGGTTGAGCAAGTCCAAGCCGTTCTGTGACGGCTCGCACAAGCAGGCGCACGACGAGAAGGCCGGATTGGTCTACATCTATGATGCCGAAGGGAAGCGCATCACCCTCGACGACCTCTTCCCGACCCCGAAGGAGGCCTTCGAGGCCTAGCGGGAGAGACAAGGCGCGGGGCTCCCGACCACGAGTGGTCTGAATTTAGACACTTGGGGGGGCCCCTGCGAGGCGACCCCGGCCAGACCCGCAGAACTTCATTCGGCCACCGTCAGCTGTCGAAACCCTTCCACATTCGGTCGATGCGTAATATAGCTTAACTGACATCATTTAGCATGGTAGGGGGAAGGCGTGAGTTGCCTATCGGCTGCGGACGATCCGCAGGGGAATGCCCGGATGCGGCTGGCGCAGCTTTGCCGTGGCTTCCTTCTCACGGCCCCTACGGATAGTCCCCGAGCTCAGGCGTTCCTGGTCACCTTTCTCCGCGAGGCGGATCGCTCATCCGCTCCGCAGGAAGCCTAGCGGAAACGGACCCTGGGCTCGCCGCTATCCGGTACAGCGTCCGCCGAGTTCCTTCGGGGATACTCCCAGGTTCTCGCTCGGAGGCGCCGCTTCGGTGCGCTAGCCCGCCAGTTCGTTCAGCAAGGTTCGCATCAGGAAGCCGGTGGCGAGGCAGGTTGCGAACACCGAAATCTTGGCCGGGTGGCTCTCTATGGTGACCGTCCGAGAACGGACCCATCCCCGGATGACCGGTTGGCCGTGGCCGAGAACGATGAACTTTCCGGTGACCGTTTCGACGATCGTGAAGTCCGTACCTTCGTAGAGGATGTGCGAGGGTCCGAAGGAGTTGGTTTCGGTCTTCCAGCGGCTCAATCCTGATTCGATCAAGATGTTGTCTTCCGAGAACTGATAGGATACCGTTGCAATCGGCGTCTCCTCCTCCGCCCGGAAGATCCGATACCGGGTCGAGTAGAGACTGGAAGACGCGTAGACGGGCCCACATAGGTCCGAAGGGCTCGGTATTGCCCGCCACGGGGTCCGGCCGACATCAATCCGGAAGACCCGCTTCGGCAAGTCCGCGATGGCCACGATCTCGGGGCCCGCGGGTATGCTGACCGCGTCGGCCACCGGTGAGCGAAGGGTGGCGAGACGGGAAGGGGTTGCGTAGGGTCGGTCAAAACGGACCGTGCATGCCTCCCCGACGGCGGAGGAGGCCATGTACTCTGACCAGAGTGAACGCAAGAGCCCGCAGTCCGGACATTTTGCGGAGTCGACGCCGGCGTCCGTCCCGCAAAGAGGGCACCGATGGGTCCCCGTTTCCAAATGGTCAGAGGACATCGGGGTTCATCCCCTCCTTCATGATCTTTCTCTCGACCGTAGCGAGCGTCTCCGAGAGGGAGGACTTCGAGAGTCGCAGCACATGCGCAAGCTCGGTCATGGTGGTCCGTCTAGGAGTGTCCCAGTACCCCGCGGATCGGGCTATGCGGTAGATCTCCGCCTGTCGTGCGGTTAGGGTCGGGTTTCCCCGTCGGGACCGGTTGCAGTTGGTCCAAATTGTCCGGACCGTGAACTCCTGCTTCTCGGATTTGAGTTCGCCAATGAGACGCTGGGCCTTGTCCCTCGGTGCTTCGACTTGAATGAGTTCCGTGTTACCTTCCATCATCAACGGGAAGGAAGGGGGTATCTCGACCTTCTGGAGAATTTCCATCAACGGGCAGTGGTCTCTCGCCAAGCGCAGGGTCATGCCTCCCTTCCCACTCTCAAGAACGGTGATGAGGCCCCTTTGTAGGAGCGCCATCACGGTGGTCTTTTGCACCTCGTCCGAGAAGTCGCCGCTCAACCGAACATCCTCCAGGAAGAGGCCGTGGCCCAGGGGGAAGACTCGGAGTACCTTCACATGCACGTGGGGGAATGCGCTTGCAATGGCCCCGGCGGGGCATCCGTCAGGCGCTCTCACGCCCAGACCCATGACAATGACCGCTCCTTCGTGCTCCAGCTCGGTCAGCGGGGTCCCAAGACGGGGTTGGGGCTGGTGGTCCAGATCAGAAGACATCGGGTACCACCGTACGACCATGTCCGGCGCATCCGTTCGGAACTCCGAACGCCACGGCAGCGACCTCGCGGGGGCTCTCCGACCCCTTCTCGCACCTGCGGCTCCGGCGTGGCGGGGCCAACTCCAGCAGGGGGGATCGGAGGATGCCGAGGGAACCGTCGGGGCGCTCCATAGTGATAGTATTCACATGCTGCTACGTCAATTCTGTGCCGAACCCGGTAGGCGAACATGTGAGCCGAACATGTTCGGGTATGTCGCTGGCAGGCGGTTGGGACGCCAGGAGGACGTAAAAGGGCCCTCGCCCGGCTCGTTAGGTCGACTTGACCGCTTCACCGTAGGCTTCGAGGTAGCGGTCCACGACGGCATCCCACTCCCAGGACCGGGAGGCCGTCCGTGCCTTGAGGCCCATCTCCCGACACAACCCCTCGTTCCGGACGAGCTCGACGAGGTGTGACCGGAACTCCTCCTCCGTCCGCGCGACGCGACCGCCTCCTTCCCGCGACAGGGCGCGGGCCGCACCCACGTCGAAGGAAACGAACGGAAGACCGGAGGCCATCGCCTCCACGAGGCTGATCCCGAACCCCTCGTACTGCGCTCCCAGCGCATAGAGGTCGGATTCCCGATAGGCGGAGACCACCTCGGCCCGGTTGAG
This sequence comes from Thermoplasmata archaeon, assembly GCA_021790425.1. Taxonomy (GTDB): domain Archaea; phylum Thermoplasmatota; class Thermoplasmata; order Lutacidiplasmatales; family UBA184; genus JAJYEA01. The sequence continues at coordinate 9,960 of JAJYEA010000021.1, forward strand.
CGCCCCGAGGAACTTGACCTCCACTCCCAGTCGCGATGCTTGGGTGGCCACATGGGTCTGGTCCGAGGCAGACCCGGGAACGTCGCGTCCCACGACGACGAGGGATGCCAGGTCCTTGACCGGTTCGAGGGCGCTCACCAGTCGGTCGACCCTCTTGTTCGGCCAGAGCCCCCCCACGTACAGGACCAGGACCGGGCGGCTCACCCCCCACCGCTCCCGGAGGCGAAGGGGCGGGGACGGGTGTGAGAAATCCTTGAGGTCGATCCCTTCTCCCACCACTCGCACCTTGTCCTGAGGGTACCCGAAGCGGGTGATCCTTCCCGCTTCCCCCTCCGTGAGGGCTAGGTAGGCCTGGAACGCGCGCAGGCGGAAGGGGAGGTAGCGGCCGAAGTAGAGGCGGTTCAGCGGAGAAGGGTCCATCGCCAGCTGGTAGAAGTCGTGCGGGGTGATCACCTGGGGTCCGCCGAAGACCTCCGCCACCGGGAAGTAGAAGTCCGCACACCAGATCCGGTTCCCGCTCATGTGGAGCAGGTCGTAGTCGAGAGAACGCAGCGCGTGCCAGTATCCCGAGGGGATCCGGAAGCCGCCCACCCGACGCATGGGGATCCTACGCACCTCGATGCCGTCCAGGATCTCCAGGCCGGGCACGCCCGGCTCGGACTGGGTGAGGACCGTGACCTTGTTCCCGCGACGATGCAGAGCCTGCGCCAGTCCCAGCGTCCATCGCTCGGTCCCCCCTTCCGCCGGAAAGAAGCGGTGATTGACCAAGAGGACGTGCATCGACCGGCGAACCCTTCTTCCATAGGTGTTCGAGGGGATAGGCTTTTGGTAACCCCGGTGGCCCAGGCAGACCGCCGGCCCCTGTTCCTAGGGTAGCCCGGCTCGTGTTCAATTTGCGCAGGCCGAATGTAGCTAAATCGGGCACGTAGACCGGGAGCGCTATCAGATCCTCAGACGAAAACTCGCCGGTCGGAGCGGGGTAGCGTCGGGTTCGGAAACCCTCTCCCTTTGGCCACTAAAGCTCCGCCAACGTTTTAAAGGGCACCCGGTATGGAAATGTTATAATGCAGACTAGCGACGGATTTAGGACTTCGGCCCCGAGCGAAGCGAGTCCTGCTTCCGCATACCCCACAATGGTCTCGCTCTCGCACCCCCGAGCCATCGCGGCCGCTGAGAAGATGCCCGTCTCCTCGCGCAACGACGACTCGGTGATGGTGATCCCCGCGTACAACGAAGCCCTCGGTGTCGGTTCGGTGATCGACGACCTCCGCCGCGACTTCACCCAGAAGATCCTGGTGGTCACGCGCCCGTCCACGGACGGCACGGAGGAGGCCGCGCGCCAGCACGGCGCGGAGGTCATCCAACAGCCCGGCCGGGGGAAGGGTGACGCGATCCGCGCAGCGCTCCAGTACATCAGCCAGCACTACCCCTCCGTCCTGGTGGTCGGGTTGATCGATGCCGACTGCACGTACGCCACCGCGCAGCTGCCCTTGATGCGGTCCGTCCTGATGAGCCACCCTTCGATCGGGATGGTCGTGGGCGCCCGCAGCACGTTCCGGAACAACGGCGTGCGCTCGCTCAGCTATGCCCTGGGGAACCACACCCTCGCCCGACTCCATTCCTGGCTTAACAGCGTCTCGATGAGGGACCCGCTCTCGGGCCTTCGCCTCATCCGGGTCGAGGCGCTGTACCGCTGGACCCCCCGTGCGGCCGGGTTCGACATCGAGTGCGAGATCAACCACCACGTCCAGAACGATGCCGGGCTGGAGGTCGCCGAGATCCCGGTGGAGTATCGTCAGCGCGTGGGACGGAAGAAGCTCGGTATCGTCCACGGGTTCCGCATCCTCGCCCGCATCTTCCAGCTACGCTTCCAGGCCCGGCCAACGGCCCCGGAGTGAACGCAAGCCCGGGTGGTTGGGGAACCCTCCGGCCGTGAGCCTTCCCGTCATTCCCGGGCGGAGCCCAAGGCCCCATCGATGACGGACACCTCACCGTTGAACGTCCTCCACGTGGCGGGGAACTACCCGATCCCTCCCCTGGGCGGGATGGAGGCGGTCACGTACTTCCTCCCGCAGGAGCTGGCGCGCCAGGGACACCGGGTGCGCGTCTATGGGGGAAGCCCCACTCCTCGTCACGACGTCGTCTCGGGAGCGGAGTTCCGCGGGCTCCCCGCCTTCCGTTTCAGCAACTGGGTGAGGGTACCCTCTTGGTCGGCCTACCGTTTCCTCCTCCAGGGGCTCGAGTGGGCCGAAGTGGTCCATATCCACAATCCCCCCGAGGTCATCCCGCTGTTGGGAGGGCGGGCCGCCCTCCGGGAGGGGAAGCCCGTGGTGTACTCCGTGCTCTCGCCCGGCACGCTCCGGCGGCACCCCAGCCTCCCGTACCGGGCCTTCGGGTCCGTGGACGAGCTGCTGGTGACCCATCAGCTCCGGCGGGCCACGGCCGTGCAGGTGAAGAACTCCCTCGATGAGGTGGCCATGAAGGGTCTCAACGACCGGGTGCGGCTCATCCCCGACGGGATCGAGACGGGGTTCTTCGTGCCGGCTCCCGGCCCCTCGACCTTCCTCGAGGACCACGGTCGGGTCGGGCGGGAACCCTTCCTGCTCTACGTGGGCCGCATTCACCCCCTCAAGGGGGTCTCCGACTTCGTCCGCATGGCCGGACTGCTCCGCCGGGATCATCCCCACTTGCTCGCGTCCGTCGTGGGGCCGGGCACCCCGGAGGAGACCGCCCAGCTCCGGAGCACCATCCAGCGCGAGGGGCTCGAGGGGACGGTGGAGTACGTCGGTACCGTCACCACCGAAGAGAAGATCCGCGCCATCGACGCTGCCACCGTCGTCGTGGTGCCGAGCCAGTCGGACTTCGTGGAGGGCTTCAGCATCATCTCGAGCGAGGCCTGGGCCCGACGGAAGCCCGTCGCCGCCTACCCGGTCGGGGCCCTCAAGGTGCGTGTCCAGAACGGGGTCAACGGATACCTCGCGGACCGGGTCGACCCGAAGGCACTCGCCACTGCCGTGACCAAGTGCCTGTCGCTCACGGTGCAGGAGGTCCCCCGGGACGTGATGCCGTGGTCGGAGGTCGCGCGGGAGTTCGGGACGCTCTACCGAGGCGGACCGTGAAGCTCGCGCTGGTCACCCAGAACGTCTCGACCTCTCTCTCGGACAAGCCGAACCTCATGGCTCAAGGGCTCGTAGAGCTCGGTCATGAGGTCCACCTGATCAGCACCGGGGTGCCCGCCACGCGGGAGCTCGACTACCGGGGAGCCCGGACCGAAAGGGACCCCCCGTCGGCGTCGGTGCACACGAAGGTCCGCTCCCTGGACCTGGGGAGGGACGTCGTGTTGGTGTCGCCCTTCAGTCGGGCCCTCCGGGAGGACTTCGATGCGGTGCTCCTGCACGAGGACTACCCTCCCTTGTCCAAGGTCGGCTTCCTCTGGGCCCGTCGTCGCGGGTGTCCGGTCGGCATGCTCTTCGAGCGGTACTACTATCCGCCGGGGATTCCCATCTCCCTCACGTTGAAGGTCCTCGACCGGACGTGGCACCGGCTGATGTGGAGGCGGACCCAATGGCTCCTCTACCACTCACGGGCCTCCCTGCGCTTCTTCACCGGGATGGGCGCCCCGGAGGACCGATCCCACTACTTCCCAGGATTCATCGACTCCCAGCTGTTCCGGGAGAGCGCCGACAAGGCGCGTCGCGATCCCTCCCGGGCGCGTCCCGAACCCTTGGACGTGATCTCCGTGGGGCGCCTGACCCCCTACAAGGGGCAGGACGTTCTGATCCGTGCCGTTGCGCTCCTGAAGGAGTCGGGTCGGAAGGTCCACCTCCACATCGTCGGGCGCGGGGGCATGGAGGCGGAACTTCGTGCGATGGTCGACCGGCTGGGACTGCAAGGTATGGTGGTCATCGACACCCGCTACGTGGCCCCCCTGGATGTGCCGGCACGCCTCACCACCGCCTCGATCTACGTCCAACCGAGCCGGATCGAGCCCTTCGGTATGGCCACCGTCGAAGCGATGGCGGCCGGGCTCCCCGTCATCGCCTCCTCCGTGGGCGGCCTGGCCGACTCGGTCGTCGACGGCGTCACCGGGCGATTGGTCCCGCCTGACGACCCTCACCGCCTCGCCGGGGCCCTCGGGTCCCTGATCGAGGATGCGGATCGTGCCCGTCAGATGGGGCTCCAAGGGCAGCGTCGGGCCCATGAGACCTATGACTATCACGTGGCCTGCGCCAAGCTGGATGCCATGTTGAAGGAGGTCTCCAGGTGAACGGCCCTTGGTGCGTCTTGCCTGGGAGTTCCCGGAGGACCGGCGGGCGATGAACTCCCTCGTGATGGTGACGCTGCTCGTGCTGCCCGTCTTCGCCGTGCTCCTCATTGCCCTCGGATCCGCGGTCCGGTGGCTCCTCGGGTCCCTCTTGGACCGTGACTTTCGCCGTCCCTTCGTGAGCACGGGAGATCTCCTCACCCGCGTTGTCACCGACTTCGCCTTGGGCGGGGCGGCGATCACCCTTCTCTTCCTCTTCTTCGGTCTCGCGGGGGTACGTCTCGGCGCCCCACTCGTCTACACCGTGGTCGCGGTCACCGCGGTGACCTTGGTCTACCGCGCCACCCTCCTGCGTGCCACGCTCGTGCCCTCCCTCGTCCGGTTCCTCCGGGAGACCCGGTGGGAGATCCTCGGCCTCGCCGTCATCGGCGTGATCTCGTGGCTCATCCGGATGGTGCCGTACACCGGTCTCTACGTGTTCGACGGGAATGACATCCGTCAGTACACCCTGCTGACCCAGCTCATCATCGCGAACGGATCCCTCCCGACGTCCTGGGGCGCGTTCGCATACCCGTCCTGGAACCTGGTGTGGACCAACAACCATCTCATCTTCACGGGTACGGAGTCCATCTTCGCGTTCACGAGCTTCGTCGTGCCCGTGGACCTCCCCCAGCTCACCTCCGCCGTGGCGCTGCTCTTCAACGCCGCCGTCCCGATCCTGGGGTACGTGGTCGCCCGCCGGCTCTTCCCGCAGCAAGGGAAGGCCGTCGGCTACGGCACGGCCCTGGCGCTCGCGGTCCTGGCGGCCTACCCTCTCTTCTTCGAGCAGTGGGGAGGGATCGATGAGATCACGGGCTGGGTCGTGCTCCTGGGCTTCGTCGCCCATTTCCTGACGGACCCCGCGCCCGGCCAGCTCGGGTGGAAGCACCACGTGACGGGCGCACTCTTCCTGGGCGGCCTCCTGGTGATCTCCCCGATCGTCTTCGCGTACGCCGTGTGCTTCCTGGTGGCCTATGCCGGGGAGTCCCTGGTGCGCCGGGCTTCCTGGCGCTCCTCGCTCGGCCGGCCCGGGTTCGTGCTCCTCCTGGGCCTCGTGCTCTCCTCCCCGCTCCTCATCCGCGGCATCCAGAACGCGCTCCAAACGGGCCAGAACCCCGGTTCCGCGGGCTGGGGAACCTTCGCGACCGCGCCGATCCTCCGGTACGGGGAGTGGGGCGGGTCGTTCTACCGGCTCGTCACGCTGACCGCCTTCGAGTATGCATGGCCCATGGTCGTAACGGGGGGCATCGGGTTGATCTTGGCGCTGGTCCTCCGGAAGGTCTACCGGCACGCCTTCCTCCTCGCGTTCTGGGCGGGGCTGCTCTTCCTCCTGAACGAGAACGGGCCCTTCGGGCTCTTCCTGGTCCCCTATCCCGCCTGGAACTCGATCTACCCGGACCGGGTGGCGGAGTTCCTCTTCGTGATCGCGAGCCTCGGGTTCGGGGTCTCGGTCTCCGTCCTGGTCCGGGGGTTGCGGGGGCGCAAAGAAACCGGTCCGGTTCCCCGGACCCGTCTTCGGCGTTTCTTTCCGGGATGGGTCGTAAGGGTGATCGCGGCCTCCTTCACGGTGGTGCTCATTGTCGCAAGCTCCAATCAGGCCTACTACACCTACAAGGCCGACACCGCCACCGTGATCTGGGGGGAATCGCTGGTGGGGCAAGACCTGGGGGCGTACCAGTGGATCTCCGCCCACGCTCCCGCGGGAACCACCATCCTTGTGGATAACGCCGACTCTGGGACCTGGATCCCCGAGTTCGACGGGATACGCGTCTATCCCTACAGTGAGCTCATCTCCAACAACTCCATCCTGAACCAGTACCGGTCGATGGCAGCGCAAATGGCCATGAAGGGCAAACCGGACTTCGTGCTCTACTCCCAGGTCGGAGAGCAGTTCCACCTTGGGTACGCCTTCTACGGTGGGAAGCACGCCTACGGCCTGAGCAACTCCATACCCCTGGGAGCCCTGGTCGACTCGCCACCGGTGAAAGGCTACACCAGTCACCTGACGACCAGTTGTGCCTCCTCCTCGAACTTCACCCTGACGATCTGCGGCGCGAACGGCTCCGCCGTGATCGCCGGGCCGATCGTGCTCTCGCTCGAGGTCTGGCGAAACGCCACGGTCGTGGGGACCTATGTCGTCGACGTTCCCGCGAACACATCCTTCACCTACGTGAACCCGGGTCCGGGCTCACCCTTCCCCGGCACTTGGAGCGCGCACATCAGCGCCGTGGCTCCCGGCACCATCGTCTACCGCGGCTCGAACGAGCGGACCTTCGTGATCGCGCTCGATGCGGGCTACTTCGTTAGCCAGTGCAGCGCCCTTCCGCTCGAGGGAAGCTGTGCCCCCAGCGGGAGTTCATGAGGAAAGCGGTCCGTTGCGTTGACCGTACCCCGGGCTCGGGGGCGGCCCCGCCGGGGGCCGCGGGAGGGCCGCCATGATCCCCCTCGCCGAGGAGACGCAGGTCGCCCTTCCCTTCGTGCTCGTGGTGCTTCTCCTCGTGGGCACGACCACGAAGTGGCTGGTCGGTTCTCTGTCGGCCCGGCGGTGGGACCGTCCCTTCGCGTTCTCGGGAGAGCCCGTCTTCCGGGTCCTCGAGGACTTCGCGCTGGGGATCGCAGTGGTCCCCCTCCTCTTCCTGTTGCTGAACGGCGCGAGGGTCCCGCTGGGGGCGCCCCTGGTCTACGGGTTGGTCGGGCTGTCCCTCGTCGTCTCGGCCTACCGTCTCTACCTATTGGGGTCCCAGTTCCTCCCACGGCTTCGCGCGGCCGTCGGGGAACGACGGCGCGAGGTACTCGTGTTGATAGGAGTCTCCGCGGCCGCGCTCGCGGTCCGCCTGGCTCCGTACTCCGGTCAGTTCGTCCTCGCCGGCAACGACATCCGTCAATACACCCTGCTGAGCCAGCTCCTGGTCTCCAATCATGCGCTCCCCACGGGGTGGGGCCCCTACGCCTTCGCAGCGTGGAACCCGGCCTCGTGGGTGAACAATCACCTGCTCTTCACCGGCAGCGAGTCGGTCTTCGCCTTCCTGAGCTTCGTGACCCCGGTCGACTTCCTCCAGCTTCCCTCCGCGACGGTGTTGATCCTGAATGCCGCGATCCCCGCGATGGGATACGGCGTATCGCGACGCCTGTTCCCCCGCGCCTCCTATCTTCCCGCCTACGCCACCGCCGCCGTTCTTGCGGTGGCGGCGGCCTACCCCCTCTACTTCGACCAGTGGGGCGGCATCGATGAGATCACGGGTTGGGTCGTCCTGCTCGGCTTCGTGATCGTCTTCCTGGCCCCACGGGCCCGGGAGCGGCTCGAGTGGGATCGCTTGGTGCTCGGGGCGCTCCTGCTGGGCGGCCTCTTCGTGATCTCGCCGATCGTCTTCGTCTACGGGCTCTGTTTCTTGATCGCCCTGGTTTTCGAGTCCTTGCTCCGGGGCGAGGCCCGTCGCCTGACGTTCCTTTCGGCCGTTGTCACGCTCTTCCTCGGGCTCCTCTTGGCGTCCCCGCTGCTCGTGGCGGGGCTCCACAACCTGGTCCAGAACCCCCTCTCTCCGGGATCTACGGGCTGGGGAAGTTTTGCGACGGCCCCCATCCTGCGGTACGGAGACTGGGGTGGTTCCTTCTTCCGAGCGGTCACGTTGAACTCCTTCTTCTATTCGATCCCCGTGGTCGTGGCGGGAGAAGGGGGCCTCGCGCTCGTGGTCCTGCGTCGCCGAGAGTACCCCCACGGACCGATGCTGGCCCTCTGGGCGCTCTTCCTCTTCCTGCTCAACGAGAACGGTCCCTTCGGCCTCTTCTGGGTCCGCTACCCGGCGTGGACCGCGATCTTCCCCGACCGCCCGGCCGAGTTCCTCTTCGTCCTCCTCAGCGTGGCCTTCGGGCTCACCGCGGAGTTCTTCTGGACCCGCTCGAACTTCGTTCGCGGGAAGAGGCCGGTGGATTCCACCCTGCCGCGTCCTCCTCCCCGCCGGGTCCGACGGGCGGTGGCCTCCGTGCTCCTCGTGGTGCTGCTCGTGGGCGCCGGGGTCGCGATCGTCCAGACGAACCTCGAGAACGAATCCACCGTCCAATGGAGTTCCTCGCTCACCGCACAGGACCTCGCGGCGTTCGAGTGGATGGGGTCGCATGTTCCCCGGGGATCCACCATCCTCGTCAACAATGCGGATGCCGGGACGTGGATCCCGGATTTCGAGGGCCTTCGGGTCTACCCGAATCCGCCGCTGATCACGAACGCGGGTGTCGACCAGGAGTACCAGACAATGGTGAACCAGCTCAGCCAAGGGTCGTCTCCCAACTTCCAGGCCTATTCCTCGGTGGGCCGCGCCAACAACCTCACCTACGCCTACTACGGGGACGAACATGCGTACAACCTCTCGAGTCCCTTCTCGGTCAATGTGCTGGTGGACGCTCCTCCCGTTCAGAACTACACCACGGCCCTGGTCACCGGTTGCCCCACGTCGACGCCGTTCAGCATTCTCCTGTGCCGGGACAATGACACCGTGCAGGTGCAGGGGCCCATCGTCCTGTACGTGAACGTCTCCCACGACCTGACTCCCTACGCGGAGTATGTCGTCCCGGTGCCCGCGAACGTCACCTTCACGTACCTGAACCACGAGTACACGTACCGATGGCAGGGGGAGTGGAATGCACGCATCTCGGCCGCGCCTCCTGCCCGCGTGCTGTATCGTTCCTCCGACGAGCGGGTCTTCGTCCTGGGGCTCGACACGGGCTACTTCGCGACGGCATGCGCCGACCTTCCTTCGCTCGGCGCGTGCACCCCTTCGGCCCCGGCCTCGGTGGGGGGAGGATGAGCCGCTGACGCGCAAGGCGGCCCGAGAACCCACCCCGAAGGACGCCCCCTCCCTTCCCCGGATCTCCGTCTACTACTTCCGACCGATGGACGAGCCCTACCATGGGGCTTCCGTGGCCCTGCGGAACCTCGTCCAACGTCTTCGAACCGACTTCGCCGTGGACGTGGTCGGTCCACGGGCCTCCGGGAATCCGGCCGGGGGGCCGGACGTCTCGAACTCCTTGATCGGCATCCGCTACCTGGTCTCCTCCGTCCTTGGGGCGCTGCGCTTCCAAGCGCGGCAGGCGACGTTACCTCGGAGCGAGCGTTCCCGCCTGGTGGTGGCGTATGATGTCTATCTGGCAGGGGTGTCCGCGATCTGGGCCCGGGTGACCGGGACCCCGTTCGTCTACCTCCCCTTGGACTCGGACCGTGTGGTCTCCCAGGGATTCGTCAAGGGTGGATACGCGGGGGGAAGTGCCCGGCGATGGCTTCGTGGGCCGAACGAGCGGATGGCCCTCCGAACGGCCGATCTCGTGGTCGTGCTTTCCCCCTTCATGCGGCAGGAGCTCGTGAAAGACGGGATCCCGGAGCGTCGCGTGATGGTCGTCGGGGTGAAGCGGCCGGCCCCACGACGGGACCCTGTGGCGGTCGCCGAGTGGCGGCGACGGTTGAAGCTGGAGGGACGCACCGGCGTGATCTTCCTGGGAAGCTTCCGCTACCCTCCCAACGTCCAGGCGTTCCAGTTCCTGCGCGAGATGGTGCGGTCCAGCTTCCCTTTCCGCCCCGACGGACCGCAGTTCGTGGTGGCGGGATTCGACTCGGAGGGGTATGCTGATGTTACGATACCCAACCTGACCGTGGTCGGGAGCGTCTCGGACCTCGACGGGCTCCTCGAAGCGTGCGATGTCGCGGTCGCCCCCATGGACGTGCAGGGCGGGACGAGCCTCAAGATGATCGACTACGTCCTGCACGGGCTCCGGGTCGTCGCGACCCCGGAGGCGACCGCGGGGGTCGCCGCTTCCCCGCTCATCCACACGGTCGCGCGGGAGCGGTTCGTGGAGGGGTTACATGCGGTGCTCGACGAGGCGGGTCGGTCCCCCCGACTCGATCCGGACCCCTCCTACCTCTCGCTCTACGTGGGCTCGGACGACCTTCGGGAGTTCGTCGAATCGGCCCGCCGTCTCATCGACCGGCACGCCGGCCGGTAGGCGCGTAGAAGACGTTGCGGCAACGGTCGAACCCCGGCACGGGGAAGACCATGAGCTCCACGGCGTGACGCCGGGCGTAGCCCAGGGCGGTCAGATGGCGCTCCACCTCGCGGTCGAGCCGGAGGGAATGCGTTTCGAGGATGATCCAGGGCGCCTGTTCCTGGAGGAGGCGCCGCGCCCCCCGGAGCACCCGCATCTCGGCCCCCTCCACATCGATCTTGAGGAGCGTCACCCCCTTCAAGTCGAAGGAGTCGATCGTGCACAGGGTGACGGGGGTGGCGGTCCCGGCCGGTCTTCCGGGCGAGGGGGGATCTTCCCTCCCCGGGGTGAGGTCCACGTCAGAGACGAAAGAACGGACGGTGTGGACCCGGGTCTCCCGGTTCAGCCGGAGGTTGGCGTTCAGTACGTCGAAGACCCAGGGTACCGGCTCGAACGCATGCACCTGGGGGGTCCCGAGCGCCCGGGTGCAGAGGAGGGAGAAGTCTCCGAATTGTGCCCCCACATCCAACACGGTACCGTGGAACGCGGGCAAGAAATCCTCGAAGCGCGTGTAGATCCGGTCGCGGAAGACCTCGCAAAGGAACTCGCCCGCGGTCTCCGGGGTGAACCGGATCCCGAACTCCCGTTCCGCGATCTGCCGTGCCTCCTGACCCCGTTGTCGCTCCCAGCGGTTCCAAGGAAAGATGACCTTCCCCAGCGAAGGGACGAGCCGGAGATGCAGCTCGAGCCACTGCCGTGTCGAATAGCGCCCCTCCTCGGACTCTGCCGCACCGGCTGAGGTCGAAGGAGGCGTGCCCAGCAGCCCTCGTTCCCACTCGAGAAGCCTCCAGAGCCGGCGGGCGGGGGGCAACGTCGGTTGGTTCAACACCCCGAGCGCCGCCTCAGCCTCGGCCGCGGCGGACCGGGCCCCTTCCTGCGTCATGCCGTCTTCTGCCCCCTAGTCGGTGCAGGAGACCGCGGCCTCCCGGACCTGACTTGGGCGAGGGGGGGCTCCGCATTAAGTGTTTCACGGACCGGCAGGACGCGCATCGGTCCTCCGCCATCGGGGAAAGAGGGGGGGCGCCCGTTCGTCACGGAGAGCGTTGGGCACGCGTTTCTCCGATCTACTCGGCCGAAGCACTTATGCGTTCACAGGCGTGCTCCGCTTGGTTCATGCCGAGGTGGCTCAGTCCGGTACGGCGCGAGTCTGGAAAGCTCGTGGAGTCCTTCTCCGCGGGAGTTCAAATCTCCCCCTCGGCGCTTCCCTCTTCTTCCCGTTCCGCAACCCTCCCCCGCTCGAGCATCCGACGATGAACGTCTCGGAAGCGAGCGAGCAGGAGGTTCTGGCGATCGTCGAACGCTCGCTCGCCTCCGGAGACCGGGCAGGGTCTCTCTCGGAGACCTGCCGGGTCCTGCGCTCCCGCTTCGCTCAGTACAACTGGGTCGGTGTCTATCTCCTCGAGGGTTCCCAGTTGCGCCTTGCGGCGTGGGATGGCAAGGAGGCGACGGAACACACCCTCATCCCGGTCGACAAGGGGATCTGCGGGATGGCCGCCCGGGAGGACCGCACGGTGATCGTCGGGGACGTGGACCAGGACCCGAGCTACCTGGCCTGCTTCCCCTACACACGGAGCGAGATCGTGGTCCCCATCCGCAAGGGGGGGAGCGTGGTCGGGGAGATCGACATCGACGGTGACCGCCGGAACGCCTACGACGCGTCGGACGACCGGTTCCTCACCCGGGTGGCCGAGCGCTTGGCCACCATCCTCTGAGCGAGGGTTCCCGACGGACCTGTTCCTGCGGCTTCAGGCGGTCCCGCGGGCCATCTGGCGGAGCCGTTCCGCGATGAATTCGTAGGCCGATCCCCGCAGTGCGTCGGGGTCCGCCCCTTGGACGATCTGCGTCCAGGAGCCCGGGCGTTTCCTCAGCGCCAGGGCCTGACGCCGGATCTCCGGGAGGGCGCGGGTCAGCTCGTCGATGATGGGGAGAGAGGCGGCTCGGGTCGTCCGGGAGAGTGGGTTGAGGTCGATCGTGATCACGAACTTGCCCGTGCGGGCCAGCGCTTGGGCCCGGTCGCCGTCCTCCAAGGGGACCAGCACGGTGTCCGCGGCGAGGATCCCGTTCTCGTCCACCCAGCCTCGGTCCGAGGGAAGTCCCCGGAGACGGGCCGTGGGGTGCACTCCGAGCACGTCGATGACCCCGGCCCGCCGGAGCTTCTCGGCGATCCGCTCGGCCCGCTGGGGGGTCCGGTGGAAGAGGTTGACCTCCACACGGAGACCTGGAAGGGCGGCGGCGAGCTGGGCGACCTCCCGGGAAGCGAGCGCAGCGACGTTGCCGTTCACGGAGAGGACCGGATGTTCGGAGAGGAGCAGGCGGGCGGCCGCCGCCCGCTCCGCCTTGAGGGCAAAGGGCGTGCTCCCTTCTCCCAGGAGGTAGTCGAAGGCCTCCCCCCGGCCGTGCGCGATCAGACCTTCCGGGGCCACGATGCCCCTTCCCATTTCCTCCGCCAGGTACGCCCGGACGAGGAGGCTATGGTACCGGGGATGGGATCGCGGTATGGGACTCATGAGAAGTCGGGACCGAGCAGCTCCTTCGCGACGACCATCCGTCGGATCTCGCTCGTGCCAGCCCCGATCTCCAGGAGCTTCGCATCCCGCATCAGTCGCTCCAACGGGTACTCCCGCATGTAGCCGTTCCCTCCGAAGATCTGGATTGCGTCGAGCGCGACACGGGTGGAGGCCTCGCTCGCGTAGGTGAGCGCGGTGCACGCGGGTCCGTTGACGCGCCGGTCGTGGGTCACCGACCCCAGGGCATTGTAGAGCAGGAGCCGGGACGAAAGGAGCTGGGCGTACATGTTGGCGAGTTTCTCCTGGATCAGCTGGAAGGACCCGATGGCGGCGTTGAACTGCCGCCGTTGCCGGGCATAGTCGAGCGAGAGGTCGAGGCACTCCGCCATGATGCCCACGGGGATGGCGGAGAGCACGGCCCGCTCCACGTTGAGCCCGCTCATGACGATCCGCACCCCCTCGTTCTCCTTCCCGACGAGGTTTTCCGCGGGGACCTCCACATTGTCGAAGGCGAGCTCGCCCGTCGGCGAGCCTCGCATCCCCATCTTGTCGAGCTTGCGAGCGACCGAGAATCCCGCGTATTCCTTCTCGACGATGAACGCGCTGATCCCCTTCGCCCCACGGTCCGGGGCGGTCTTCGCGTAGACGAGGAGGGTGTCGGCGACCGGGCCGTTCGTGATGAACGTCTTCGAGCCATTGAGCACGTAGTGGTGCCCCTTGCGCTCGGCCCGGGTTCGCATGGAGAGGGCATCGCTCCCCGCCTCAGGTTCCGTGAGGCACAGGGCGCCGGTCTTCTTCCCGCTGGCCAGGTCCGGCACGTACCGTTTCCGCTGATCTTCGGATCCGTTGCGCGCGAGGTTGTCCAGGCAGAGGTTCGAATGGGCCCCGACCGAGAGTGCGAGCGCGGGCGAGGCTCGTGCGAGCTCCTCGAGCACCACGCCCTGGGCGACGTACCCCTGTCCGGCGCCTCCGTGGGCCTCCGGCGCGGTCACGCCCAGGAACCCCATCTCCCCCAGGTGACGGAAAACGTCCGCGGGCCAGAAATCCTCCCGGTCCATCCGTTCGACGACCGGCCGGACCTCCTTCCGGGTCACTGCGCGCACGGCCGCCTGGAGGTCCTGCTCTTCCGGCGTGAGGGTGAAGTCCATGGCGTTCAGGAAGGAGCGGGGGGCAAGAGGCTTGCGGGTCTTCGTCGGAGCGATGAGGAGCCGCCAGGGGCCGGAAGGCCTGCAGGACTTCCCGCCGTAGTCTTTCTCGAAGTTGGTCCTAAGTTTGGTAATTGCCAAGTTGCTCATATAGGCGGGTCACAGGTTCCGAATCAGGTGGCCGTACAACGGCCCCGGAACAAGAGGAGGAGCACGATGGCAGCAGCAGCGGCGCTGAGTCAAGCGCACACGGGTTTCGAGGAGCCGGCGAACGAACCGAAGGGATTGTCGATGGTGGTCTTCTCGGGCGACCTCGACAAGGTCATGGGAGCGTTCATCATCGCGAACGCCGCGGCCGCGATGGACATGCCCGTGACCATGTTCTTCACCTTCTGGGGGTTGAACGTCCTCCGCCGCGGCGAGTCGGTCCACCTCAAGTCGTCCAAGACCATCGTAGAGAAGATGTTCGGCCGGATGATGCCGCGCGGGCCGGACCACCTCACGATCTCCCAGATGAACATGGCCGGGATGGGGACGCGCATGCTCAAGAACGAGATGCGGAAGAAGAACATCATCCCGTTGTCGAAGCTGATCGAGCAGGCGCAGGCTCAAGGGGTCCAGATGATCGCCTGCGAGATGTCCATGCAGGTCATGGGGATCAAGAAGGAGGAGCTCCTCCCGGGAGTCATGCTCGCGGGGGCCGCGACCTACGTCGCGCGCGCCGACGAGAGCCGGGTGTCGCTCTTCATCTGAGCGAACCGGGGACCCGGGGGAGCTCTCCGGGTCCCTTCCCCAGGGAACGACCGGCGTCCGGTCAGGCGGGCTCCTGCGAGACTTCGTGCAGGAGACGGTTCTCGATCGTCGCGAGGGACTCCGAGAGGGCGGACTTCGATATCTGAAGGACCTCGGAAAGCTCCTGGAGGGAGGTGCGGCGAGGAACATCCCAGTACCCCGCCGATAGCGCCCTCTGGAAGATCTTGCGTTGCCGATCCGTGAGCACGCTCTTGGGGGAAAGCGCACGCTCGTGGCGAATGGACACCATCCTGGCCTCCGGTGAGAGCTTGCGGAGCCGGGCGAAAAGTCGACCGATGTCTCTCCGGGAGGCGACGACCGTGACGTGGACCACGCCTTGGTCGAAGACACACGGGAACCGGAGCATGATCTCGAGTTCCCGGAAGATGGTCGTGAAGGGTGTCGGCTTCAAGATCACTCGGAACACGGCCGAGTTCTCGGACCGTTCCAGGATCTCGACGGACCGCACATTCGGCCCCCGCCGGATCTCGTTCGCAAGGGCCTCGCGGTCGAACAGGCCCTTGACGGTGTTGTCCTCCATCACGAGGTTGCCGTCCAAGATCATGCGGCTCATCGTGACAAAATGGAGGTCCGGATGGTTCCGGGCGACATGCCCGTGCCACGTGGGATAATCTTCCCCCATGGGAACGGTCATCCTACAGATCAGGACATCGGAGGATGCCCCTTCTTCGGGCTCCCCTTCCTTGACGGGATCCTCTTGATTCATGCGCATCAGAGTTACGGCCCGATTACTGTTCACTTGTATTTGAACGCGAGCATGAGTTCGAAAGCGGACTTTGGCATGATTCAACTCAGATATCGGGCGACTGGGTGCTCCTTATCACCTTCCATAGCTTCGGGTAGACGTGAGCATCGCGTGCCGCGCTGAAGCCGGACATCCGTGCCAGTGCGCATGCGATTCGGGGCATCGGGACATCCGTTGGAACCTTCCCAGGGATCCCACCCGGGCACGAACCCCCTTCCAGCACGCTCGGGTCTTCTGCCTGCAGTGCCGCCATGAGCTCAACGCTCGGAAACTGCCGGTACCGCCCGATCAGGCCGCTCATGCCCGGCGGAAGAGGATCAATGCCAGCCTCACGTGCGGGATTGGCGTCGGGATGATGGCGATCGCATTCCTCTTCTTGCTGTACCATCCCATGTTTCCCATCTGGGTCGTGGGATTTGCTGTGTTCATGCTGATCGGACTTCCCGTTACGTTCGCGGGCATCAACGGGCTCCTGTTCGGTTATCTCGATCTCCAGGATTGGCAGGAAGGACTGAGCCAGGGCTGACGGCCCCGGGTTCCGGATCGCACGGTTCCGTGCCTTCCAGTGGAGCGAATGCTTTATTCGGCTTGTCTGCCATTTGTCAGACACATGGCGACCCCGCCTGACCTCGAGGAGAGGCTCACCGCCTTCCGTGTCCGCATGGAAGGTGAGGAGAAGAGCCGGTGCACCGTCCGGCAGTATCTCTTCTTCGCCAGGCACTTCCTGGACTTCGTCGGGAAATCCCCGTCGGAGGTCACCGCCGCCGATGTCGAGCGGTACCGGGAACACCTTGTGCTGGAGAAGCGCTACTCGAAGAACTCGGTCTATCTCGCTCTCCGGGCGGTGGCCTACTTCCTTCGGTCCTGCGGGGTCCGCACCATGGAGGAGGTCGAGGTGCCTCGTCGTACCGCCAAGCTCCCCAACTACCTCACCGAGGAGGAGACACACCTCTTGCTCGAGGCGGGCGCCAAGGATGTCCGGCTGGAGGCCGTCCTGCGCCTACTCAGCTATGGGGGTCTTCGCGTCGGTGAGCTTTGCCGGTTGGAGCTGGACGACGTGGACCTTGACCATCTGACCGTGCGGGTCCGTCGAGGGAAGGGGGACAAGGACCGCATGATCGTCATCGATGAGAGCACGGCGGACGCCCTCCGGTCCTGGACCGCGGCCAAGCCCACGTACGTCCCCGGCCACGCGGCCGAATGGGGCACTCCGCTGCCCCACTCCGATCCGAATTCGCTCTTCTCGCTCGGGACCGAGACCGTTGAGCGGATGGTCAAGCGGGCCGCCGTCGATGCCGGCATCCACCGCCGGGTGACCCCGCACACCCTTCGACACACGCTCGCCACGACCCTCCTGCGTCGGGGGCTCGATATCCGGTTCATCCAGAAGCAGCTCGGGCACGCCAGCGTGGCGACGACGGAGATCTACACGCACGTGGACACGCAGGCGCTCCAAGAGGCGTACCGGCACGCCAAGCCGCGCTACTGACGGGCGGACGCCTTCGCGGCGCGGGCGGGATGCTCCTTGAGCAACCGGTCCAGGAGCTTCGTGGTGCTGCGGAGCGTCATCTCGGTCACGGAGCCCACGCGGGCAAGGTCGCTACGGCGCTTCTTCTCGCCGTGCTGCTCGGACGCGATGTAGATCAAGGCGGCCACCAGGCCGTGGGGGGAAAGCCCCGAGACCTCCGGCCGGTCCGCGGCGCGCTCGATCATCTCCTCGACCGTGGATCGCACGGATGGGGAGAGGGCGAGCTCCTCCGCGTAGCGCTGGAGATATGCTTTGAATCCCACCAGGGGGACCGGCGCCGGCAGACCCCGGTTCAGGGTCTTGAAGGCACGGCCGACTTCCCAGCGGCGAACGCCGACGGCTTCCGACACCTCGACGAGCGTCTGGGGCATCCGGTAGCTCCGGCAGGCGGTGTAGAGCGCGGCACCCACGCTCGCGGGGAGGCTCCGTCCGCGGAACAGTCCCCGCACGGATCCCTCGTGAAAGACGCGGGCGGCTTCGACCTTGACCACGGGGGGAAGGTCCATCCGGCTGGCGGAGCGGCCGATGGCCTCGATGACCTCGGGGTTCTCGGACTTGCGCTGGCTCCCCCTCGTCACCTCTCGGCGCATCATCCAGCCGAGGTGACCGTAATGCAAGCGCGTGCTCGCAGGAAGGGGGTTCCCCCGGGCATCCCGTGACCCGCTGAGCGTCGTACCCAGGTCCCGTCGGGTCCCGTGGACCTCCACGGACGGACCGATCCCTCGGCCCCCCCCGGTCCCGCCGTTCGGATCGACCGGCGACGGGTAGTTCACCAGCTCAGAGCCGGAGAAGACAAGGCCGCAGTCGGCGCAGTGGGCCTCCCGGGTCCTGGGGTCGAGGACCCGACGAGCGCTGCGGCACGCGGGGCAAGTCTCGTCATCGGGCACGGAGAGCACTAGTCCGCCCGGGACTTAAAACCTTGTGTCCAGCCTTGACATGGCGTTCAGGTCAGGGTCTCGGCACCGTCGGGGAGCAGCAGGAACGTCTTCTCCGCCTGGGAGACCAGTCCCCCTCCTGTTTCCAAGAACACCGGGTAGGTCTGGAGGAACTTCCGGCGTCGGAGGACGAGGGTGCGTACTTCGGGGTCGGGGACCCATCGCAAACAGAACGGGAGGGTACGGAACCGGGTGAAGAGCGATGCGAGCTCGGGCTCCCGGTCGGCCGGAGGTTCCGTCCGGAACCGCATGATGTTCCCGAAGGGCCCGTCGTGGATGTGCCCCTGGCCGTTCGTGGCGAAGGGCTCCACTGCCACCACCTCGCCCACCTCCAGCCGCGCGGGGGGCTGGCCCGCAGAGTTCGGGATTGACTTCCCGGCGTGGAGCAGGTAGCGTTCGATCGTGTGGCCCGAGAGGTCCACAATGGGCTTCAGGCCCCGCGCGTGAATGGCGCGCTCGATCGCTTGCGAGACGGCCCGGGTGTCCATGCCGCCCCTCAGGACCGCCGATCCGGACTCGAGGGCATCCCGGGTCGCCCCCAGGAGGGCAGCATGGCGGGAGGAACCGACCTCGACCGTGGCCGCATTGTCCGAGGCATACCCGTCGATCTGGGCCCCTACGTCGACCTTCAGGACTTCCCCGTCGCGGAGGCGCCGGCCGTCCTCCGGGGAGGGGGTGTAATGGGCCGCCTGGACGTCGATCGACAGGTTGACCGGGAAGGAAGGGAGGGCACCCTCGGTGCGGATGACCTTCTCGACCTCCTCTGCGATGTCGATCAGGCTCTGGCCGGGACGGGCCATGGAGACCCCGGTGGCAAGCGCCAAGGCCCCGACCTTGCCCGCCTTCCGCCAGAGTTCCAGATGCTCGACCATCGCGGGTCCATCGGTGGTATCGTATTAAGCGGAGCGGGGGACGCGGGCCTGCGGCGGGGGGTCCAGGCTGCCCCGAACCAGACGCAGGCCAGGGCCCGTAAGGTCAACGATGGTCGAGGGGGTGCCCGTGGGGCTTGGACCTCCCCCCAGGAAGACGGCCACCTCCCGACGGAACTCGCGGCGGGCTCCGGCCAGGTCACGGCAGGGAGGGCTCCCGTGGCGGTTGGCCGAGGTCGTGGTGACGGGACCTACTCTCCGGGCGAGCTCGAGCGCCACCGGATGGTCTGGCACCCGGACCCCGATCGCTCCCGAGGGCGAGATCACGGTGGGGGACAGGACCCGACGGGCGTACGCCGAGGCGGGCAGGAGGAACGTGTAGGGTCCGGGAAGCGACCGACGAAGGACGGCGCGCATGGTGTCGGTAAGCTCGGCAAACGTCTCCACTTCCTCCGTCGAGGAGAGGATGACGGAGATCGGCAGTCCTCCGGGTCGGCGCTTCAGCTGGACGACCTTGTCCACCGCCGACGTCTGGATCGCAAGACCTCCGACCCCCCAGAGCGTGTCCGTGGGGTAGACCACGAGGTCCCCCCTCCGGAGCGCGCGCTCCGCTGTGTCGAGACCCTTACAGGTACTCCTCATCGACGCGCTGGTAGGGAACGTAGTCGGCCTCGGTGAAGTAGAGGGCGAGTTCCCGTTGCGCGGTGGCGACCGAGTCGGAGGCGTGGACCACGTTGGGCGTGAGGGCGAGCGCAAGGTCGCCGCGCACGGTGCCCGTCGCGGCCTCCCAGGGCTTGGTGGCGCCGTTCATGGCCCGGACAACAGCGACCGCATTGCGGCCCTCCAGGGCCATGGCGAAGACCGGTGAGGAGGTGATGAACCGCTCCAGCTCGGGGAAGAAGGGCTTTGCCTTGTGCTCTTCGTAGTGCTTCTCGGCGAGTTCCCGGCTGATCCGCATCATCTTGCCCGCGACGACCTTGAGTCCCCGGGCTTCGTAGCGCCGGACCACCTCGCCGATCAGTCCGCGTCGTACTCCGTCGGGCTTCACCATCACGAAGGTGCGTTCGACCTGTGCCTGCGCCATGGCCTCCGGGAACGGGCGGGATTCTTAAGCACTCGCGCGGCGGGCCTTTCCCGGGGGGGCACGGCGGCCCCCCGGTGACCGCCGCAGGTTTGATAGCGGGCCATTGCTGGGAGGGGCCAAGATGCCCCCCCCGACCCCACGCTTCGCGATCGTGATGACCGTCCGGAACAACGCCCGTTACATCCGGCAGGCCATGGGCACCCTCTTTCCGGAACTGGGGCCGGACGGGGAGGTGGTGATCGTCGACGCGCTGTCGTCGGACGGTACGACCGAGATCCTCCGGGAGCTCGCTCGGGATCATCCCGTCAGGGTCATTGTGGAGGCCTGCACGCGGGGCAAGGGACGCCACATCGGCATCCTGTCGACAGGCGCACCGATCGTGATCACCCAGGTGGACGCGGACGTGAGCTACCAGGCCGGGGCCCTCCGAACCGCGATCGAAGAGTTCGAACGGAGGGGGCGGCGGGGGCTCATGGTGACCTTTGGAAAGTACGACTCGAATCCCGGGACCGCGAAGTTCTTCGTCTGGGACCGGGCATTCTATCTCTCGACCGGTGGCTACGAGGACCGGAACCTGCACGACGACATGAAGATCATGCGCAAGGTGCTCACGATGGGGGGGGCGCATCGGTTCTTCGTGGACAAGATCGGGGTCGACCTCCAGGAGCTGGACGGGTCGCACCGCAATCCCCCGCGGGGCTGGGCGCTCGCCCGTGAGAACGTCCGGATCGCCCGCGTCTTTCACGGGGATGGGTGGACCTTCGGGACCTACCTCAAGTTCCTCTGGCTCACCCGACGCTCCGTGCCACGCTACCTCGCGGCGGCCCCGCTCGCGTTGGTGGCCTTCCTGCGCAAGCCCCTGCACCTCTCGCCCGACCAATTGAACCGTATGACCCCGTCCGGTCCCTCTCCCTGACCCGGGTCGGTCGGTGCGCCCCCGTCCGCGTGCGTCCGATTACGCCGAGAAACTGACGGTATCAAACTTTAAACCTCCGTTGGTCTGGGGAAGTCTGACGGCATGCCTCTTCTGACGCGCGAGGAGTACTCGAACCTCCTGAAACAACTAGAGACGTACGACGATATTCACCGGCTCCACGAATCCACGGGGTTGAGCCGGGACCTTCTCCTCGTGATCTACACCCACCGCGTGACGCGCGATGCGACCCGACGGTACTACACGGTGCTGAACCACGTCCGGGAGATGGTCTCGGAGTGGCACCACGGGCGGAGCTACACGGAGATCGCCCGGAAGTGGCGGTTCCCTCCCGTGCTCATCGCCCAGATGATCGAGAAGCAGAAGCAGACGCCCCGAGGGGTCTTCTGGGACGGGTTCCGCCGCCCGGAGGAGATCCGCGACGCCCGCATCCGTGCCGAGGTGCAGGAGGCCGTGGCGGCCGACTGGATCTACTCTCCCCGCGGCGGGGAGATCCAACGGGAGCGCGGGGTGCTCGGAGAGAAGCGCCTGCACGACTGGCTCGAGAAGTACGGGGTCCCGTACCGGACCGAGAAGGAGCTCCGGGGCCAGTACTCGAAGACCCCGGACGCCCTCCTGGGGCGTCCCATCGGATTGAACGGCCAGCGGATCAACTGGATCGAGTCCAAGGCCAACTTCGGAGACGATGTGGAAGTGGGCCGGAACCTGCGCAAGCAGCTGGAACCCTACGTCAACCTCTTCGGGGGCGGCGTGGTGGTCTACTGGTTCGGCTACGTGCGCGGAACCAAGAACTCGGACCAGATCCAAGTGATGGACGGGGAGGAGTTCGAAGCGATGGTCCCCACCGAGCCGCCGGAAGGGGAGAATGCTCCCCCGGCCGCCCCTTCCGCCCCCGCACCCGCGCCAGAATCGAGGGAGATCCCTCGCAGCGTGGCGAACATGCCGCCCCCTTCCCGCCGACGTGGGGGGGAGTGGAGGGAACGCCGCGAGCCTAGGCGCCCGGAGGGGGGGGAGCCGATGCGGCCGTCAGGACCTTCCGTATCTCCGACTCCGCCGCATCAGCGGCGACGGAAGCTTGCTGACCGGTCTGCATATTTCTGACGACCACCTCGTTCCGGGCACGTTCCTCGGGAGCCAGCAGCACGAGCGTCCTCGCACCCCGCCGGGCCGCCTCTTTCATCTGGGCCGACAGGCTCCGTCCCATGATGTCGCGCTCGACGCTCAGTCCCGAGGCCCGCAGACGTCCGACCCACGCGATGGACTCCGACCTCAGGCCGTCGCCGGCCACCGCGACGTAGACGTCGGGCACGGGGCTCCGGGTGGGCCAGAGCTTGGATTCCCGCAGGAGCATCTCCAGGGTCTGGTCGCCGATGGCGACCCCGCAGGCGGGGAGGGAAGGTCCCCCGAAGAGCTCGACGAGCCGGTCGTAACGTCCCCCGCCGAAGAGGGAGCGCATCGTCTGGCCGCTGTCGAAGCACTCGAAGACCGTCGAGGTGTAG
>JAJYEA010000022.1:0-12871 GCA_021790425.1 Thermoplasmata archaeon
AGGTCAGGGCGCCCTGGCTGCGGGAGTAGCCCCGAGCGGATTCGAACCGCTGTCTCAGGCTCCAAAGGCCCGAATGCTTGGCCACTACACCACGGGGCTGTCGGGGCAGGTTTAAACGGGGAGGCTATTATAGATGCCCGGGTGGGGGAACGCGATGGAGCTCCGGCAACCGATCGTCTCCGTGATGGGGCACGTCGACCATGGGAAGACGTCCCTCCTGGACCGGATCGCGGAGTCGACCAAGGCCCCCCATGAGGCGGGAGGCATCACCCAGCACATCGGTGCCATCGAGGTGCCCCTCCGCCGTATCGAGAAGCTCTGCCACGGGCTGATCCGTCCCCTCCAGTTCTCCGTCCCCGGGCTCCTCTTCATCGACACGCCCGGGCACAAGGCCTTCGTCTCGATGCGGAGGCGGGGAGGGTCCCTCGCCGACCTCGCGGTCGTCGTGGTGGCCATGAACGAGGGGTTCATGCCCCAGACCCGGGAGGTGCTCCAGATCCTGCGCCACGAGAAGACCCCCTTCATCGTGGCCGTGAACAAGATCGACCTCCTCCAGGGATACCGCCCGCTCCCCCCGTGGACCCCGATCCACAAGGGCCTCGCCACCCTCCCCCCCGACGCGCAGAAGCATCTCGACGAGCGGCTCTACCTCATCGCGGAGGAACTCTACGCCGCCGGATTCTCCGCCGAGCGCTACGACCGGGTCAGCGACTACGCCCGCAACGTCGCCATGGTGCCGCTCAGCGCGAAGACCGGCGAAGGGATACCGGACCTGCTCGCGCTCCTCATCGGGCTCTCCCAGAAGTTCCTCGAGACCGACCTGAAGAAGCAGGGCGTCGCGGGGGAGGCCACCATCCTCGAGGGGACCGAGGTGCGCGGGATGGGCTCCGTCGCCAACGTCGTCCTCTACCAGGGACGGATGCACGTCGGCGACCCCATCGTCGTGAACGGGAGCGACGGTCCCTTCCTCTCGCGCATCCGGGCCATGCACCGGCGGGCCGGGGGACGGAGCGACAAGCTCCAGGCGGTCGAGGAGGCGACGGCGGCCGCCGGGCTCGTGATCTCGGCGTCCGAGCTCGAGCGCGCCCTCCCGGGGGGCCTCATCAAGGTCGTGGCCCCGGGCGTCGCCGTGGAGAAGGCGCTCGAAGACCTCGCCATCGAGACCCACCCCACGCGGTCGGTGATGGAGAACGGCGTCTGGCTCAAGGCGGACACGGTGGGGAGCCTGGACGCGCTCCTCTTCGAGTGCCAGGAATCCAACATCCCGGTCAAGGGGCTCGAGGTCGGCGCGGTGACGAAGCGGGAGGTCACCATCATGGGGGCCGTCAAGGACCCCGCCCGGCGGGCGGTGCTCGCCTTCAGCGTGCCCGTGACCCCCGAGGCCGAGGAGACCGCCGCGAAGCTCGAGGTCGCGGTCCACTCCGACGAGGTCATCTACCGGCTGCTCGAGAAGTACCAGAAGTGGGAGGAGGAGACCCGCCGGGAGGTCGAGGCGGGCCGTCGGAAGGAGACTCCCCATCCCGCGAAGCTCCGCCTCCTGCCCGGATACGTCTTCCGTACCGCGAAGCCCGCGATCGTCGGGGTCAAGGTGCTCGCGGGCACCATCCACCCCCCCTGCCGGCTCGTGTCGAGCACCGGGGAGGAGGTGGGGACGCTCAAGGGGTTCCAGGAGAGCAACCGCCCGGTGGCCGACGCGACGGAGGGCGCCGAGGTCTCCGCGGCCATCGACGGGGCGATCGTGGGACGCTCGATCTACGAGGGCGACGTGCTCTACGTCTACCTCACGGAGTCCAATGTCCGGGACTTCAAGGACCTCCCCCTCGCGCCCGCGGAGCGCGACACCCTCGAGGAGCTCGTGAAGATCCAGCGCGCCCGGACGAAGAACCGGTTCTGGGGGCTCTGACCGGACCGCGCCCGGGGTAGACCCTCCGGGCAGGGGCGCCCCCTTCCGCCCCCGGACGCGTCGCATTCACGGCGGGGGAGGGTGATGAATAGCGATGAATCAGAGGCTCACTTTTATAGCGTGACCCCAGAATGCCGCCGCATGCACCAACCAGCCCCGACGAGCAAGAACACCGGACGGAACCTTCCCGTGAGCAGCGCGGCCCCCCGGGTCGCCGGGCATTCCTCCGGCCGTGCGCGTCTGGGTGGCGTGGTCCTCTTCGTCCTGGCCGTCATGGTCCTCTCCCCGGTCGCCGGGGTGCTCCCCGGCCTCGCCCCCGTCTCCTCCCCGGCCGCGTCGGTCTCGGCATCGGCCCCCCACGGGGCCGTCGGGGCATCGGTATCCCCGACCGGGGCGGAGCTCCAGGGCGCATCGGCCCCCTCTTTGGCTCGCTCTGCCGGACCGGCCCAGACGGTCCCTCCCTCCCTGTCCCCCTCCACCCCTGCCGCAAGTGCAGTGTCCTCGCTGCCGGGCACGGCCCCGAGCGTCCCGGTCTCCGGAACGGGCCCGGCGGCCCCGACCGAGACTCCTCTTTCCCCCTCCGTCGCCTCACCCGCTCCCGCGGCCCCGTCGGTCCTCGCTCCCGCTCCGCGGGTCCTCACGACCCCTGCGACCGTTACTCCCAGCGTGGCCGAGTACGGCACGTGGGTGGCGAACGACTCGGTGGGAGCCTCCCCGGGGGTTCCCGCGTTCGACACCGGTAACGGGTACGCCTACATCCCCAGTTTCTACGGGGGCACCGTCACGGTGGTCGCGGAGAACGGCTCGGTCGTCACCACCATCAGCAACCTGAACGGCGCCGATGCGGTCGCCTACGACCCCAACGACGGGGACCTCTACGTCTCCACCTGGGGCGGGTCCCTCTACATCGTCTCCGGAACGACCAACTCGGTGATCTACACCGCCTCTCCCGGGTTCGAACCGAGCGGAGTGGCCTACGACCCCGCGGACAACACCGTCTATCTCGCCCTCTACGGCGCCAATCACGTCCTCGCCTACGACCCGACGCTCGTCAGCAACACCTTGATCACTGTGGCCACCAACCCGGGGTCCATGGCCTACGACCCCGCCGACCAGGCGGTCTACGTCCTGCTGGGCGGCAGCCCCGGCAGCACCGACGAGATCGTGGGCACGACGGTCACCACCACGATCACCGTGGGCAACAATCCGAACTCGATCGCCTACGACAGCGGGAACGGAGACATGTACGTGGCCAACGGCGGCTCGTCGACCGTGAGCGCGATCTCGAGCGTGAACAACGCCGTGATCACGCTCAACGGATTCTCGGGGATTCCGGCAGGGCTGGCCTATGACGCCGCGAACGGCTACGTCTACGTGGCCCAGGGCAACCTCAACACGCTCCAGCTGGTCTCGGGAACCTTGTCCCCGCCCGTGGCCTCCATCTCGGTGGTGGCAAAGCCCGGGGACATGTGCTACGATCCCGCGACCGGCGAGCTGTTCGTCACCGGAGGGACCACGAGCTGGGGATCCGTGGCGGTCGTCTCGACCCTGCTCTCCATGGGCGATGCGACGCCTGTCGCTCGCGCGCAGGGCACGGCCGGGACCCTCGCATCGACCATCCCCGTAGGGCCCAACGTCTTCGACGCCGTCTACGACCCGGACAACGGGAACATCTATGCCCCGTCCTACGGCACGGGCAGAGTCGGAGTGATCTCCGGAGCGACCAACAGCCTCGTCATGTCCCTCCCCGTGGGCACGAACCCGGTGGCCGTCGCCTACGACCCCGCGAACCTGGACATCTATGTTTCCAACCAGGGAAGCGCCAACATCAGCGTGATCTCCGGCGTGACGAACCAGGTCGTGGCCAACATCGGGGGCTTCAGCCAACCCGACGGGATAGCTTACGATGCGGACAATGGCGAGATCTACGTGGCGGGCCAGGGCTCGAACACGGTCTATGCGCTCTCCGGCGCCTCCGGCCTGGTCGTGCAGACCTGGTCCCTCACCTCCTGTGCTCCCACGGGCGTGGTCTACGACAGCCACAAGGGCGACGTGTACGTGGCGTGCTCGGGCACGAACAGTGTCATGGACATCGCGAACGGCGCCAACAACCCCTCCTCGATCGGGGTGGGAAGCGACCCCCGGGGCATGGGCTACGATCCCCAGACCGGCCAGGTGTTCGTGTCGAACTACGGCCTGGGCTCGGGGAACACCGTCACCGTGATCTCCGACGCGACGGACAGCGTCTACGCGACTCTGACCGTCGGCACGGGCCCGGACGGGATCACCTACGACAGCGGCACCGGGGACCTCTACCTCAGCAACTTCCAGGCGAACACCGTCACCGTCCTCGCCGGAACGACGCTGACCACGCTCGCGACCCTCTCCGGGTCCAGCCTCGCCTACCCCTGTTGGGGCACCTATGACGGGCGCAACGGGGAGGTCTACCTCTCCACGGTCAACGGAGTGGAGGAGATCTCCACGCTGACCAACGTCGTCCCCGCCTCTTCGTTCTCCTTCGACCTGGGCATGGGAGCCTCCCAGCCCGTCCAGGACCTCTTCGTGGAGGCGCCGGTACTCGACCAGGGTTCCGGGGTCAACCAGATCTCCTTCACCACCTCCCCGTCGAAGGGGATCTCCTGCCAGGGCAACCTCATCGGCAACGACCTGGTGTTGGCGAACTGCACGGGCACGGTCGCGGGGACCTACTCGGTGACGCTCACCCTCATCGACGGGCTGGGCAACAGCGTCTCCACCACCTTCTCGGTCGTCGCCGTCCCGGCGATGACGATCCCCTCGGTCGCGCCGAGCCAGACCAGCGCGGACGTGGGTCAGCCGATCCACTTCTCCGCCAGCGTCACCAACGGGAGCGCCCCGTACAGCTACGCCTGGGGGTATCCCGCCCTGATGGGATGTTCGGCGACCACCTCCCGCCTGCTCTACTGCACGCCGAACGCGGCCGGCATCGGGAACTCCGTGGGAGTGGTCGTCACCGACAGCAACGGCGCGACGTCGGTGACGGGCGCCCTGAACGGGTACACGATCTACGCGGACCCGTCCGTCAGCGTACCCATCGCCACCGCATACAGCCTGGACCTCGGCCAGCAGACGGTGCTCTCGACCACCTCCATCGGCGGTAGCGGGGCCGTGGCCTTCTCGTGGAACGGGCTTCCCACCGGCTGCCCGAGCGCGAGCATCCCGGTCGTCACCTGCGTGCCGACGGCCACGGGAACCTTCTCCGTAACGGCCACCTTCCTGGACACGAACGGCTGGAACGCCAGCTCCGCGCCGACCAAGATCACCGTCCTCTCCGCGCTGGCCGCGCCCGGCCTGACGGCCAGCCCGAGCACGCTCGACAGCAACCAGAGCCTGACGTTGACGGCGTCCGACACCGGCGGGACCGGCACCTACTCCTACGGGTGGTCGGGACTTCCCACCGGATGCGTTGCCGGGAACTCGGCCGTCCTGACCTGCCGCCCGTACTCCCCGTTGAACGCGGCCTACACCGTGCACGCGTGGGTCAACGACACGAACGGGGGCAGCGCGACGACCACCGTCGTCATCCGGGTCGACCAGGACCCGACCCTCACCACCCCGACGGCCACGCCCGTGGCGGAGGACGTGGGAACGCCGGTGAGCTTCTTGACCAACGCGATCTCCTACGCCACGGGGGCACCCACCTACTCCTGGTCCGGGCTCCCCGTGGGCTGCGCCAACGCGAACGCGACCTCGGTCAGCTGTACCCCGACGGTGGCCGGAACCTACGTCCTGGACGCCACGATCCTCGATTCGAACGGGTTCAACGTGAGCTCCGCGACCCTGACCTACACGGTCTCGCCGTCGCTCGCCACGCCGACCATGAGCTCGAACCGGGGTTCGCTGGACCTCGGCCAATCCATCGTCTACCAGACCGCGCCCAGCGGCGGTTCCGGGTCGTACTCGTACGCCTGGACCGGCCTGCCGACCGGATGCGTCAGCGCGAACGTGGTGAGCCTTGTCTGCACCCCGACCGCCCCGGGCACCTTCACCCCCCAGGTCATGGTGACGGACTCGAACCACGCTACCGCGACTTCGGGCTCGATCACGACCGCAGTCTCCGTAGACCCGTCCGTCCCGTACGTCTCCGTGACCCGGTCGACCCTGGACTTCGGCCAGTCCACCTCGTTCTCCGCCGGG
Organism: Thermoplasmata archaeon; assembly: GCA_021790425.1. GTDB lineage: Archaea > Thermoplasmatota > Thermoplasmata > Lutacidiplasmatales > UBA184 > JAJYEA01. Next base: position 6,080 of record JAJYEA010000022.1, read on the forward strand.
GTCGCCGGGGGCAGCGGAGGGAACGTCTACTTCTGGTCGGGCCTCCCGGCGGGATGCCCGAGCGCCAAGATTCTGACGGACTCCTGCACTCCCGGGACCACGGGGACCTTCTCCGTGCGGGTGTGGGTGAACGACAGCACCGGCACGAACGAGAGCTCCTCCTCCCTGACCCTGGTGGTCTCCCCGGCCCTCGGGTTGGCCGGGCTGACGGCCTCCCGGACGGCCCTCGACGTGGGCCAGTCCTCCACCCTCGTCGCCTCGGGCACCGGCGGGACCGGGACGTACTCGTACGGCTGGGCCCGTCTTCCCACGGGATGCGCGGGCGGCAGTTCCGCGACGATCACCTGCCTCCCGGGAGCGGCCGGGACCTGGACGGTCGAGGTCTGGGTCAACGATTCCAATGGGGCGACATCCCAGACGCAGCTCGCGGTCACGGTCTCGGCGGACCCGACCCTCACGACGCCCACCGCGACCCCAAGCACCTCGGAGGTCGGTGTCGGGACCACCTTGCGGGCGGTTGCGACCCCCGGGAGCGGGACGGACGTCTACAGCTGGTCCGGGCTCCCCTCGGGATGCCCGAGCTCCAACTCGCTCACCCTGTCCTGCACCCCCGCCGCGGCCGGCGCCTACTCGGTGATCGCGCACGTCCGGGATTCGAACGGCATGAACGTGAGCTCGGCACCGCTCACGCTCACGGTCTACGCCCCGCTCTCCGGAGCTTCGCTCACGGCCGCCACCGCGCTGGACGTGGGCCAGTTCACGACCCTCACCGCCTCGGTGTCCGGAGGGTCGGGCCTCGTCTCCTACGCGTGGAAGGGCCTGCCCACCGGCTGCTCCGCCGCGAACGTCGCGAGCTTCATCTGCTCGCCCACGGGGACCGGGACCTTCACCGTCCACGTGTGGATGAACGACTCGAGCGGCGGGACCGCGACAGCCTCGACCGGGATCACCGTGTCCCCCGATCCCAGCGTCGCCACGCCCGCCGCGACGAACCGCACGCTCGACCTGGGCCAGCGCACGACGCTCTCGAGCACGGGCTCCGTCGGCAGCGGGACCCCGTCGTACACCTGGACGAACCTGCCCGCCGGATGCACGAGCGTGAACGCCCTCACGCTCCCCTGCACGCCGACGGGGGCGGGGACGAGCCCGGTGACGGTCACCGTCACGGACTCGAACGGCGTCACCGTGACGTCCTCCGCCCTGACGGTGGTGGTGTCGCCCGCACTGGGCACACCCGTGCTCTCGGTGTCCCCCGGAGGGGTCGACGTCGGCCAGACCGTCACCTTCTCGGCGACGGCCTCGGGCGGGGACGGTAGCTACACCTACGGCTGGAGCGGGCTGCCCACCGGCTGCGCCGGCGGAAACAGCGCGACCGTGGTCTGCGTGCCCACCGCGAGCGGGCCCTTCACGGTCACGCTCTCCGTCACGGACGGGAACGCCGCGACCGCCGGCACCACCGCCGCGATCTCGGTCTCGGTGCTGCCCACGATCGCGACCCCCACGCTCAGCCGGAGTTCGCTCGATGTCGGCCAGACGGTGAACCTCTCGGCGACCGTCACGGCCGGGAGCGGCACCGACACCTACGTGTGGTTCGGGCTCCCCAGCGGATGCACGGGGGTCACCACGCTGAGCGTCACCTGCTCGCCCACCACGGCCGGCTCCTTCGCCCTCTACGCCGGGGTCACCGACTCGAACGGGGGCTCCGCGGTTTCCCCGGTCGCCCTGCTCCTCGTGTCGGCGCCCCTGGCGACCCCGGTCGCGAGCGCCTCGATCACGAGCCCGGTGATCGGCAGCGCGCTCACCCTCTCGGTGACCGTCGCCGGGGGAAGCGGACCGTACCAGTACCAGTGGACCTCCCTCCCCGGATGCCCGGGCGGGACGGGCCCGACCGAGGTCTGCGCCCCCAGCGCCACGGGGACCTACCCGGTGCACGTCACGGTCACGGATGCGAACCAAGTGTCCGCCGTCTCGGCGAGCCTGACGCTCCAGGTGCTCCCCCGGCCCAGCGTGGGCACACCGACCGCGGACCGGACGACCCTCGACGTGAGTCAGACGGTCAACCTGAGCGTCACGGTCTCCGGCGCCGGCACGGGGGCCACGATCAACTGGAGCGGACTCCCCGCGGGCTGTCTCTCGGCGAACGCGACCGCCCTCGCCTGCACCCCGACGGCACCCGGCATCTTCTCCGTCACCGTCACGGCCACCACCCTAGGAGGGGTCTCCATGACGAGCGGACCGCTCCTCCTGGACGTCTCCCCCGCGATCGGGGGCGCGTCACTGACGGCGTCGGACCACGCCATCGATGCCGGGCGGCTCGTGAGCCTCTCCGCCTCGTTCACCGGCGGATCGGGAGGCGAGATCTACGCCTGGACCGGGCTCCCGAGCGGGTGCGCGAGCAGCGGGACCCCGTCCCTCCTCTGCACGCCCTCGACGGGGCTCACCGCGACGACGACATACACCATCACCGTGAGCATCTCGGACTCGAACCTGGGCAGCGCCACGGCGTCGGCCACGCTGACCGTCGCCCCCCGCCTCGCCGTGGGGCTCAGCTCGACGGCCCAGGGGTCGAAGAACGTGGCCCCGACGTCGTTCTCCGTCGACGCCTCGGCGAGCGGCGGCCTCGGTGCGCTGACCTACCAGTGGTACCTCAACGGGTCGGCGGTCGGAGGGAACGTGAGCAGCCTGTCGGAGAGCGACCTCCCCGCGGGCACCTACGTCTTCACCGTGACCGTGACGGACCCCTCGGGGGCGCGGGCCTCCTCGGAGCCGCTGGCCGTGACCGTGACGGCCCCGGTCGCCACGTCCTCCTCGAGCACGTCGGGAGGGACCAACGCGCTGGACTGGGTGCTCCTCGGGCTGGTCGCGGGGGTGCTCGCGCTGCTCGTCCTGCTCCTGGTCCTCATCGCCCGGGGCCGGAAGCAGGGAGAGCCCGCCTCCTCGGCTGCGCCGGGACCGAAGTCGCCCGAACCCACGCCTCCCGCCGGACCCTCCCCCACCGCGCCGGACGCGCCGCCCACGCCGTCGGCCGAGTGGAAGGAAGAGGAATAGGGAGGAATGGTGCCGGCATCCAAGGAGGGGTCCCCGGACCGGGGGGAACCGCGCCCCCGCGCCGGTGGGATCCCGCTGGTCGGCGGGCTCCTGGTCGGTTTTGTGGCGCTGGGGGCCCTCCTCAGCCTCACGGCGCGGGATGCCTCGCCCCGGGCGACGGTAGGGCTCGCGCTCGTGGTGATCCTCCTCGCCATCGTGGTCGGGATCGTCCTCGCGATGCGGTACCGGGGCCGCAACCTGCTCGGCCTCGACGAGCTCGGGGGAGCGACCGCCGTGGAGAGCGTGTCCGCGCCGGCGCCCGCCACGCCGCTCCCCGTGACCCCGACGCCGGTGACCGCACCATCGAGCTCACCCACCCCATCCGCGCCCGCCGAGGAGGCGACCCCGTCGGCTCCGCCCCGGTCCCCGGAGAAGGAGCCCCCGTGGCCCATGGTCCCCCTGACGGTGGTCCAGTCCACCGACCGGGAGAAGTTCTGGAGGATGGCCTCCGCGAGCGGGCTCGACCGCGCGAAGATCCTGATCTTCACCCCGGAGTCCTCCGGGGCCCTTACGGGCAAGTACGGGATGTCCGGCGCGCAGTTCCACCGGCTGAGCCGCCGGGAGGGCGACGAGAACATCTCGCCCGGCGACGTGGACCGCATGGGCTACCTGATCGACGAGCACTTCGGCAAGGGCAGCGGCCGCGCGGTCGTGATCGACGGCGTGAGCATGCTCCTCGACGCGAACGGGCTCAAGACCGTGCGCCGGCTCCTCGAGCTCGCCAACGAGGCGGCGGAGACCACCCGGGGGGCCGTGCTCGTCTACGTGAACCCCGATACGCTTCCCGCGCCCGACCTGCGCAAGCTCACGGAAATGGCCGCCGTCCTCCGTCTGAAGTGACCGGGGCCCGGCGGAACGGAAGACCGGACAACGCCCCCGGAGGGGGGAATGCCCTACGGCTCGTCGTGCTCCGGGGGTCCGTCCGGCCCACCGGGGGCGCCCTCCGGGGTCTCCCCGGAGGCGCCCTCCCCCTCTTCCGGGGGAGGCAGGGGGGGTAACCCTCTCGCGTAGGGGTTCCCCTGCAGGAAGAGCCCGAGGAACACGCCCATCCCTCCGGCGGCCATCAGCACCCCGCCGGCGAAGAGCACGATGATCTCCTCCCACCACACGAACCCGCCCGTCGACTTCACGCTGGCGTCGGTCGCCACCAGGACCGTCGCCGCCTGCACGGCCTCGTCCGAGAGGCTGAGGTAGAGCGGGGACGAGGGGTGGGAGACCGTCCACGACCCGCTGCGGGTGAAGCTCGCGTTGCCGATGCTGCACTGCGTGGGGGCGTTGGAGCACGTCGAGAGGAGGGCGGTGATCGGCTGGTCCGAGGAGTAGCTCACCACGAACGAGGTCGCCCCGGAGGGAGGGGAAAGGACCACGGTGTACCCCCGCCCGTTCACCACGGTGTACGTCGACCGGGTGGCGGTGGTGCTGGTCCCCGGGGGCGGAAGGTTCCACACGGCGATGAGCACGAGCGACACCCCGAGGACGACCCCTACGGCACCCAGCCCCACGAGTCCGGTCCGCATGGGTCCTTAGCCCTCCAACGGAGGACCGACCAGCGGGCCGAAGGGGTCCAGAGAGTCCGGTTCGCTCATGGGATCGGCGCTCCGTACCCGACCAGTCCAAGGGTATATCTAGTCGACAGTGGGCGCGGGTGCGCCGGCGGGTAGCGCAAGGGGACCCCCGGGGGCGTGCCCCCGGGGCGTCCCGGGCCGGTCCTCAGTGGGGGGGCGGGGAGGGCAGGGGGGGCAACGCGTCGGGCGAGGGGGGCGAGGTCGGGGGCGGGAAGTACGGGGGGGCCGCGGGGGCGGACCCGGTCGGCGCGGGGGACGGGGTCACGGGCGTCGGGGCCGGGGAGAGCGGGGTCGGGGGCTTGGGTCCCCCCTTCTTCGTCACCCACAGCACCGCGAAGAGCGCCGCGACCACGGCCAGGACGATCACCGCGATGAGGGCGGTCATCGGCCAGCCCGAGGACGCCGGGGCGGCAGGCGCGGTGAAGACGGTCACGGTCAGGCTCGCGGTCGCGGTCGCACCCTTCGCGTCGGTCACCGTGACGGTCACCGTGTAGTTCTTCGCCGCGGTGTAGGCGTGCGAGGCGGAGGCCGTGGTCGCGCTGGTCCCGTCTCCGAAGCTCCACGCGTAGGAGTCGGTGCCCGAGCCGCCCGAGGCGGTCGCGACGAAGTTGAACGTCTGGCCCACGAGGGCGCCCCCGGGGTTCGACGAGGCCGAGACCGTCAGCGGGGCGGGGACCGACGCGATCGTCACCGAGGTCGCGTTGGTGACGGAGAGCCCGGCCGCATCGGTGATCGTCAGCGACACCGAGAAGGTCCCTGCGGTCGCGAACTTGTGGGAGGGAGCGGAGGTCGTCGCGGCGCTGCCGTCCCCGAAGTTCCACAGGTAGGAGTACGGCGCCGTCCCGCCCGTGGGGGTGGCCGAGAACGTCAGGTTCGCACCGACCGTTCCGGACGCGGCCGAGGAGTTCACCGTGACCGCCGGGTCCGGGTTCACCGTGACGGGCACGGGGACCGTCAACGTGGCCCCCGCGGCATCCTTGACGGTGGCGCCCGCGGGGTAGCTGCCCGCGCTCGCGTAGAGGTGGGTCACGGTGTTGCCCGTGGACGAAAGCGATCCATCCGCGAAGTTCCACGTGACGGTCACCGGGGCCGTGCCGCCGGAGGTGGTGGCGGAGAAGACGGTGTGCTGTCCGAGGTCGACCGTCGGGGGCGCGACCTGCGCCACGGCCGTGAGGTCGGGGGCGACCGTGACGGAGAAGCTCGTCGAGCTGGAGTACCCGAGGGCGTCCGTGACATGGAAGGTCACCGTGTAGGTGCCCGGCCGCGAGTAGGTGTAGGACCCCGTGGGCGAGGTGCTCTGGTTGCCGTCACCGAAGTTCCATCCGGAGATGTCCGGATAGAACCCCCCGCTGGCGGTACCGGCGTAGGCGATGGAGGCACCCAGGTCGAGCGCGGTGGTGCTCACCGTCGCTCCCGACGTGGGCGGCGACGAGAGGGCCCAGAGACCGCCGAGCACACCGTTCCCGATCAGGTTCGCGCCGCCGAAGATGACCCCGGTCTCGGTCGGCCCGGTCCCTTCATCCGCCTGCGACGAGATGAACACGTAGCTGGGAATGCCGTAGAGGGCACCGGTCAGGTTGATCCAGGCCCCGCCCTGGTACTCCCAGGTCTGGGCGTACCCACCCGGAGTGGCCGGGAGCCCGTTGACCAGAACCGTCGCGTTGCTCCCGCCGTCGTAGATGAGCGAGCCCCCGTAGACCCCGGGAGGGGAGGAGGCGGGGGAGACCGTGAGGTTGGTCCACGTGTCCGCGTGGAAGGACCAGGTGTCGGGATAAAAGTTGATGGCACCGCCGTTCAGGGAGTACCCGGAGAAGAGCATCACACCGCCCACCGCGGGGTCGTCGCTCACCTGAGGATACATCCGCGGGCAGGGCGCCTGGGCGAGTGGCCCGATCTTGGTCCAGGTCGCGTTCTTGAACACCCAGGTGTCACCGAAGAACGCGGTCCCGTTCCCGCCGCCGAAGAGTACGACCTGGTTCTCGGAAGAATCCGTGACCATCATGGCCGCCTCGCGCGCGGGCGGGGAGACGGTGAGGCTGCCCGTGATGTTGGTCCAGATACCGGCCTTGAAGACCCACGTGTCCCCCAGGACGTGGCCGTTGTAGTTCCCGCCGAAGAGGACGACGTCCCCGCTGCTCGG
>JAJYEA010000022.1:12881-32343 GCA_021790425.1 Thermoplasmata archaeon
CCCACTCACGGGGGACGGGGATGGTGGGGCTCAGGGACGTGATGTTGGTCCAGGTACCGCCCTTGTAGGCCCACGTTCCGATGTCCGCGGGACCGTATTGGGCGTTGTGCAGCGAATAGTTCTCTCCACCGAAGAGGATGATCTGACCGGACGCCGCATCCCAGGCCATCCCGGGCTCGGCCACGGGCGGAGGCTCCTGCGCGGACTGGAGGGAGAGGTTGGCCCAGCGGTAGGTGGGGAAAGCAATGGAGGGGGCGTGCACGTACTGCGGCGGGGACGCGCCGTGGACGAACGATGGCAACGGGACCGCGAGAGGGGAAGGGAGCTCACCCGCCGGGGTGACGTGAGCGGCGCCCGGAACGGACGTTCCCGCGGTGTGCGGCAGGGCCGCCCCTCCGGTCGCGGTGAGGGCGACCGCGGTGGGGATCGCCGAAAGGACTACGATCAGGGTGGCCATCAAGGCGATTCCGTACGCGAGACTCCAACGGGGTAGCATGCCCTCGCCGTGCTCAAGTCCCGATATATAGGTTATGCTCCACTGGAAGCCGAGGGTGTCCACCCACTCGGTCATCGCTCGAACTCTCGGCTGCCGGAGAAGGGCCGGGACGGGGTGCCCATTCGGCACCCCACGGCCGGCCACGGCAACCCCAGGGGAAAGCGCGGGGAGGGGGAACCTCAGACGGGAGGGGCGTGCCCTACCGCCATTTGAACCCCCGAGGTGCAAGCACCACAGGATTAGCAATCCTGCGCCTTACCGGGCTGGGCCATCCCCGCACGCGGCCGCCCAAGGAGAGGCGCAATATAACGGCGACCCGCTCGCGCCGAGGGGGGAGCCTCGAGTCCGCGGACAGGCGGGTCCGGGCGCCCCGCCGGCCCCTTACGACCCGGGGGTGGGGAGGTCCGGGCGGAAGCGGAATATTTATAGGTCCCCCATCATGGCGCAGGGGGGAATGATGAGCACCTGTCTCACAGACGAGATGATGAGATCATACGACCTACTGACCCCCATCGCGCTCGCATGGTAGAGAAACCGCTGTCCTGGACGCCCGTCATCATCGTCGCCATCATCGTGGTGGTGGCGAGCTCGGCCGCCGGTGCCTACCTGTACATCGTGGTGAACGCCCCGAAGTCCGCCCCCTCGGTCCTGACGGTCCAGGAGGGGGACAACGTCACCGTGAACTACATCGGGAGCTTCGGGAGCGGGATCGACCATGGCAAGGTCTTCGACACCTCGCTCCTCAACGTGGCGAAGGACAACGCCTCCTACCCGAAGGCGATTAGCTTCGGCTTCCGTGGCGACAAGGGCTACACCCCCCTGCCCGCGCACGTCGGCCCGCAGAGCTACGGGAACTACACCTCCCTCATCACGGGATTCTGGACGGCCATGGTCGGGCTCAAGGCGAACCAGACCATCACCACCGTGATCCTTCCCGCCCAGGGCTATGGGAACGCCAACCCCGCCAAGGTCGTGAACTTCTCCCTGGTGCAGACCCTCCCGATGGTGACGACCTACACCCCGAACCAGTTCGGTACGAGTTTCTCCGGGATCGCGGCCCAGACGGGGGCCGTCTTCACCGACCCCCACTACCAGTGGCAGGACGAGATCCTGAGCGAGAACTCCACGGCCATCGTGGTCGAGTACCTTCCGACCGTCGGCCAGGTCGTCCACCCCTACGGCTGGCCCATCCTCATCACCAACGTGTCGAACACGAACTCCCCGACCGGCACCATCACCTTCCAGAACGAGCTCACCAGCCAGGACGTGGGCAAGTGGAAGGGGACCGACTGGGCCAACAACCAGCCCTTCTTCCTGAGCGCCGTGAACGTGCAGGCCGGGACCTACACGCTGGACTTCAACCAGGAAGTGCAGGGGAACACGCTGATCTTCCAGATCACCGTGTTCCAGATCCTACCCCCGGCGGCGGCGTAGGTTCGCGTCGGAGTTGGATGGCTCCTGGGAGTTCGAGTTGGTCCAGTCGGAGAGGTCGCTGCCCTCCATGCCGAGCTGGATCTTCCCGTTCTTGAAGAGATTCGACAGGTTGGTCTCGGCGGACTTGTCCTGCGCCGCCTGGGAAGTGAACGTGTGGCGGATCGCCTCGTTGTGGTCCCGGTAGGCCTTCCGGGCCTCGTGGACGCGCGACCGTGACTCGTTCGCGAGCTCGAGCACCTTCTTCCCCATCGCCCCGACCTGCTCGTTGATCGCCCGGACCTTGTCGAGGGTCTCCATGCGGACCCGGCCCTTGGTGCGGATCTCCGTGAGCACGTGGCCGATCTCGGCGAGGGTCGACTTGACCTTGCCCATCTCCTCGTCGCGCTGCACCCGGATCCGGTCGAGCTCCTCCGTCACCTGGGCGAGCTTCTTGCGCTGCTCCTCGAGCTCCTTCTTCAGGCCCGAGGCGGAGGCCTCTTCCTCCATCCACTTGGCCTCCTGCTTCTCCGCCTCCGTCAGCTGCTGACGCATCTGCCGGATCTTGTCGATGAGCGCGTTCTCCTCCTTGAGGGACATCACCTTGGTCTGCTGGGCCTTCTCGAGCGACGCGATCTCGGCCCCGAGGCGGCGATAGCCCCCGTGCGCCCCGCGGGGCACGGTGGATTTCTTCTGGTAGAGGGTGTTCGTGAGCTCGTCGAGCCGGTCCAAGACCCGCCCCCGCTCCTCGCGGAGGGTGCGCTGCTTCGCGCCGAGGTCCCGGAAGCCCCCGTGGAGCGACTGGGCCGTGTCGTTGAGCGACTGGCGCCGGCGCTGGAGGTCCATGACCTCCTCGGAGAGACGGTCCACGATCTGGAACAGGTCCCGTCGCTCCCCCATCAGACCGCGGAGTTTCTGCTCGGCGGCGATGCGGTTGTCGCGGGTCTTCCGCTCTTCCTCGGCCGCGTCGTCGGTCAGTATGTTGCCAGTCATTGCTCAGGCCTGTTACGCGTGAAGTGCTCTAAAGCCTTTTCGCCAAATCCTTGGCCCGTTCGGGGGACCTGCCCACGGGGTCCGGGGGGCCTTTAGGGGCTCCCCGATGCGCTCAAGAGGGGGGTCGCGATGAACGGGCCGTGCCGAACCCGGAGCTGGCGAGGCTCTTCCTCGAGATCGCGGACCTCCTCGACCTCGATGGGGAGAAGTTCAAGCCCGAGGCCTACCGCCGGGCGGCCCGCACCCTCGAGGCGACCTCCGACCCCGTAGAGGAGCTCGTCCGGACCCACCGGCTCTCGACCCTCCCGGGCGTCGGGGACGCCCTGGCGAAGAAGATCGAGGAGTACGTGGAGACGGGGCACGTCCACTACCTCGAGCGGCTCCGCGCGGAGCACCCGCCGGGACTGCTCGAGCTCCTCCGGCTCGACGGAGTGGGCCCGAAGACGGTCCGCCGGCTCCACCTCGAGCTCGGGGTGGACGGTCCCGACAGCCTGAGGCAGGCCATCGAGGGCGGCCGCCTCGACGGGATGAGGGGGTTCGGGCCCCGGAAGATCGAGCTCCTGCGCGCCTCCGTGTCCCGGGGCGGCCCCCGCGGGCGGACCCCGCTCGCCGAGGCGCAGGCGGTCGCCGACCATCTGATCGATGCCCTGCGGTCCTCCGGAGCCCCCATCGACCGGCTCAGCTATGCGGGAAGCCTCCGTCGCCGGAGGGAGACCGTGGGCGACATCGACTTGGTGGCCACCTCGGAGTCCCCCCGGAAGGTGATGGAGGCGTTCACCCACCTCCCCGCCGTCGGAGAGGTCAAGCTCAGCGGGGCGACCAAGACGACCGTGGTCCTCGGCTCCGGGCTCCAGGTCGACCTTCGCGTCGTCCCGGCCGAGGCCTACGGGGCCACCCTGCAGTACCTCACGGGGTCGAAGGACCACAACGTGCGGCTCCGGACGCTCGCGCTCGAGAAGGGACTGAGCCTCAACGAGTACGGCGTCACGCGCGGCGAGACGCTCGTGTCCACTCCCACCGAGGAGGAGGTCTACTCGGCCGTCGGCCTTGCCTACGTCCCCCCCGAGCTCCGGGAGAACCAGGGCGAGGTCGAGGCTGCGCGCGAGGGCCGCCTCCCGGACCTCCTCCCCGACGAGGGAGTCCCCGGGGAGTTCCATATCCACGTCGAGCCCACGGCGACCGACGCGGACCTCGAAGCCTGGCTCCGAGGGCTGACCCTACGGCGGCTCCCGGCGGCGGGCTTCGTCGTGGAAGGGGCCCCGACCGACCCGGAGACCCTTCGTGCGTTCCGAACACGGTTGCAGCATCTCGGCGGCAGGATGCGTGTCGGGCTGGCCATCGAGGTGGATGCGAAGGCCGGTCTCCCGCCCGCTTCCCTCCCCCTGGTCGACTACGTGATCCTCCGGGCGGGAGGACCGGCGGGAGCGGCCCGGGAGGTCCTGCAAGGCTCCGGGAGCCCGCCCCTCGTCCTCTCCCACTTCGAGGGCACTCCCGACCCAGCCCGGTGGCTGAAGGAAGGCGACTGGTCCCGGAACGGCGCGACTCTCGAGCTGGGGGTTGCCGCGACCGACGTGCGGCCGGACACGGCGACCGTGCGCGCCTGGGCGGAGCAGGGAGGCAAAGTGGTGCTCTCGTCCCTTCCCCAGGCTCCCGGGGACCTGACCCGTCTTTCGCTTTCGGCCGGGGTCGCGCGACGCGCGTGGGTGCCCCGGTCCCAGTTGGTGGCGCCGGTCGGGGACTCCGGCGTTCCCCACCCTGTCCGAGCAGTCCCGCCGCAGTGAAGCACCGGCCGCTTTCGCACCAGTCGATTGCGATAATGAATTGGAACTAATTGGGAAAGGCTATAATCCCCAGTGCATTGCATTATTCCATTGATACAATGGCCGACGACAAATATGCGCACTGCATTCACCCCTATCCGGTCCGGCACCGGAGGAGGGTGCCCTTCCGACCCCAGATCGAGACGCCTCCGGACCTGGTGCGCCGGCTCGTCGAGATCGGGCACCTCGACCACGAGATCGATCGCTACATCCTGAGCGAACCGGACTACCTCGACCTCCTCGTCGAGGTGCTCTCGGTGAACATCCATCAGTCGGTGAAACTGGAAGGGAGCCGGATCGCCCTCGGGGAGGCCGCTCGGACGACTCGCTCGACGCTCCTGGGAAACCCGCCCCGGCACATGGAGAGCTCGCGTCGCGAGGTCCGCAACCACGTGCTGGTCTGGACGCAGCCCGCGCGATGGCACCCACCCTGGTCGCGGGAGACGGTGGAGGCCCTCCACGGTACGCTGTTCGATGGGGTGGATGAAGAGGCTCGCCCGGGAGAGCTCACCCGGAAGCAGATGGCGGTGTACTCCGACAAGGGAGAGGAACTGTACATCGGATGTCCTGCCGAGCATGTCGGCAAGGAGCTGGACTCCCTGGTCGACTGGGTCAACCGGCACTCCGGGGCCTATTTTCCGCTGGTCTCCGCCGCCGTCTTCTTTCATGAGTTCGAGAGCATCCACCCCTTCGAGGAGGGCAATGGAAGGGCTGGCCGCACGCTCTTCCACCTGCTCCTCGAGAACCAGGGTCTCCCCAACTCCCGGTTCTGCCAGGTGGAGAAGTACCTCATCAGAGACCCCGAGCTCTACTACCGCATCCTCCGGTGGACGGACTTCAAGGGAAGCTACTTGGAACTGGTGGACTACTTCACGGACGCCTTGCTGGAGAGCTACCGGGAGGCGGTCCGGCGTTTGGAGGCGAAGGACCTGTTGACCCACGACCTGGACGAGACGGGGCGGCGCCTCCTTGTCCGGGCCCGTCGACACGGCACATGGTTCTCGGTCCGGGAGGCGGCCGCCTGGGTCGGGGGACGGGGCGACCAGACCGTCCGGTCCCATCTGAACGAACTGGTGCGGCGCGGGGCCCTCCGGGCCACGGGCGCCACCCGGTCCCGACGGTACGCCTTCGCGTCGGGAACCCTGCCGCCGGTGGTCTCTGAGACCCGGGTTCCCGAGGGAACCCCTCCCCCCGGGGATCCGCAGGCCCCGCCCACGGGATGAGCTAACTCCGCCCCGGTCTCCCCGGCCGCGCCCCGGTCAGAGGGGGGTCACGTACGCGGGCTGGTAGTCCGCCGGCAGGGTTCCCACGAAGGCGAGCTGGTGGCCGCACTTGCGGCACCGGTTCCGGGCGTCGAGGTTCCAGGACCGGATGATGAACCCGTGGCGTTGGACCGAGATCGACCCGCAGGAGGGGCAGTAGGTGTGCTCCAGGGGATGGTCCCAGACGTTCCCGAGATAGACGTAGTCGAGGTGCTCCTCCTTCGCGACCGCGTGGAGGCGCTCGAGGGTGCGGACGGGGGTCTCGGGGAGGTCCCGCATCAGGTAGTCCGGGTGCCAGCGCAGGAGGTGGAAGGGGGTCTCGGGCCCGATCCGGTCGTGGATCCACCGGGCGAGGTCGCGCAGGGCTTCCTCGCTGTCCCCCACCCGGGGGACGATCAGGTTCGTCACCTCCACGTGGACCCCTCCCTTCGCGAGGCCCTCCACGGTCTTCCGGATGGGGTCGGGCCCGCCCGCGGCCACGTACTTCCGGAGGAAGCTCGCCTCCCCCGACCCCTTGAAGTCGACGGAGACGGCGTCGAGCTTGCCCGTGAGGGCGGCCACCGCCTCGGGGGTCATGTAGCCGTTCGTCACGAAGTTCGTGAAGAGCCCGGCGCGGTGGGCGGCCTCGATGACGTCCAGGGCGTACTCGAGGAAGATCGTCGGCTCGTTGTAGGTGAAGGTGATCCCCTGGCACCCCGACATCACGGCCCAGTCGACGGCCGCCTGCGGGGGGAGCTTGCGCCCCTCGATCTCGTGGTCCTGGCTCATGTCGGAGTTCTGGCAGTAGAGGCACCGCCAGTTGCACCCCACCGTGCCGATCCCGAAGACGCGGGACCCGGGGTGGAAGTGGCTCAGCGGCTTCTTCTCGATCGGGTCGATCTGCACCGCGGCGGCCCGCCCGTAGACGTCGAGGTAGAGCTTCCCGCCCCGGTTCGTCCGCACGTAGCAGAAGCCGTGGGAGCCGGCCGGGATCGTGCAGTACCGCGCGCAGGCGGTGCACCGCACCTTCCCCCCGGGCAGGGGAGTGTAGAACGTGGCCTCGTGGCCCAGCGCCTCGGCCATCCTCCCGCTCTAGGGAGGGTCGGTATTTACGCCTTCAACCGGGATCAGTGGGACCCGTGCCCGTTGTTCGGGTGGATCGAGGTCCCGGTGGAGCGCACGAGCTCGAAGTAACGCTTCTGGAGGTCCTGCGTCACCGGCCCGGGCTTGCCGTCCGCGATCTTCTGCCCGTCGATGTCCACGATCGGGGCCACCTCGCCGCCGGTCCCCGTGATGAAGATCTCGTCGGCCGTGAGCAGGAAGTCCGTCTTGAAGCGCTCCACCTTCGTGGGGTAGTGGTCCTTCGCGAGGTCGAGGATGGTCTGGCGCGTGATCCCCACGAGGTTCGTGCTGGTCGGCGGGGAGTAGATCGTCCCCCCCTTCACCACGAAGATGTTGTCGGCGGAGGCCTCCGCCACGTAGGCGTCGATGTCGAGGAGGATCGCCTCGTCGGCCCCCTTCGCGTTCGCCTCGGACTTGGCCAGGATGTTGTTGAGGTAGTTGAGCGACTTCACATTGGGGTTGAGGGCGCTCGGCGGCACGCGGCGGACCTTCGCGATGATCGCGGAGAGGCCCGTCATGTGCTTCGACCCGTAGAGGCTGATGGTCGAGCAGATGACCACGAGCGAGGAGGCCTTCGACTTGCGGGGGTCGAGCCCGAGGTCCCCGGGCCCGCGGGTGATGAGCGGCCGGATGTAGCCGTCGGTGAGCTTGCTCCGGGAGGCCGTCTCCACGATGGCGGCCTTGATCTTCTCGATCGGCATCGGCAGGGGAAGGCCGATCAGCTCCGCCGAGTGGGCCATCCGGGCCATGTGCTCGTCGAGCTTGAAGATGCGGCTGTTGTAGAAGCGGATCCCCTCGAAGACCCCGTCCCCGTAGAGGAGCCCGTGGTCGAAGACGGAGATCTTGGCCTCAGCTGGCGGGAAGTAGGCGCCGTCCACGTATACGATTCCTTCTGGCATAGTTGCCCCCCGACCCCCCCATCACGGATTCCCATATATCATGTCCGCCGTCCTTCCAGCCGGTTGGAGAGTGCGACGAAGGCCCCGGGGGGGATCTCCTCCGGTCGTCGGCGCCGCCAGTCCTCCGGCCAGCCGGCCTCGCGGAGCCATTCTTCGAGGGGCACCGTGCGCCCCGCGAGCCCCTCCACCACCGCGGGGAGGGTGTGGGAGAGCATCTTCCTCCGCTGCGCGAAGGAGCGCACCACGAGCTCCCGGAACCGCTCCGCGTTCCGGGGAGCGGGGTCGAGCGGGTCCCGTCGGAAGACCACGAAGACCCCCTCCACGCGCGGCGGGGGGAAGAACGCCTCGGAGGGGACCTTCCCGGCGAGACGGAACTCGCCGTGGACCCGGCCGAGGATGGTGAGCGGGCCGTAGGAGCGGTGGCCGGGCTCCGCGGCCAGCCGCTCCCCGACCTCCCGCTGGACGAGGAAGACCCCGTGCTCCATCCCGCCCCGGAGGAGCCGCTCGAGGAGGGGGGTCGCCACGGAGAAGGGGAGGTTGCCCACGAAGTGGGGGCCGGGGGGGAGGGGGACCTCGAGGGCGTCCCCCGTCACCACCTTCACCCGGCGAGGAAAGTTCGTCGCGAGGAAGGCCGCGAGGCGGGGGTCCTTCTCGATGACGGTGATCGGGCCGAGCTCGCGCCGCAGGAGGGCGCGGGTGAGCGCCCCCAGGCCGCCGCCGATCTCGGTGAGGGGGGAGCCGGGCGGGAGGTCCACGAGCGCAGCCTCCTGGTCGGCCACGTCCGTCCGCACCAGGAAACTCTGTCCGAGGCTCCGGCGGGGATCGATCCCCATCGCCTCCAGGGCCGCGGTCGCCTCCCACACCGCATCGCTGGGATGCGGCCGTCCCTTGTGACGCGGCCGTAGCCGCCGCGCCCACGTCTCCTCGGGCTCGCTAGTGGGGGACGAAGAGCCGGTACTTCTCCTCCTCACCGGACAGTTCCTGCTCGATACGCGCGACGATGAGCTTCTGGGGGTCCTTCAGCTTGAGGCGCTCCTCCATGTCGGCGAAGCTGCGGAAGGGCGCCTTCTGCCGTTCCCGCACGATCGCCTCCATGGTCTTCCGGCCGACCCCCGGGAGGAGCTGGAGCATGTGGAAGCGCACGTTGATCGGGTGCGCCTCGTTCATGAACCGCAGGAACCGCTCCGGGTTCTCGGCGACGACCGACTCGATCGCGTGGGGGAGCTCGGAACGCGCGGCGGTGGTCAGCTCCTGGAAGGAGAGGCGCCGGCGCACGTGCTCGACGGCGGGGGAGAACCCCTCGCCCGGGACCACGCCGAGCGTCTCCCCGGGCGCGACGGGCAGGCCGGGCTTGAGCACGACCTCGAGCAGCTTGAACTCGTCGTAGCCGAGGGAGATGGCTACGGGCTCGCGATTGAAGGACCGCTCCCCGGGCCAGCCCGTGGGCAGTACATCAAGCACGAATAGGCGACGCTCCACCATCTCCCCTCCATTGGACCTACAGGTTCTTCGTGACGACGTCCAGCACGGCCTGGACCTGGGTCTCGTCGAGGGGGAGGCGGTCCTTGGGAAGGAGGAGCCAGACGTCCTCGGGAGCCTGGGGGACCATGTCGGCGGCCTTGGTGGAAAGGTAGTCGGTGAGGAAGGGGAGCTTCTTCAGGTCCTCGTAGATGGCGGCGGCGACCTTGGGCTCCGTCTTGAGGGCGGCCTCGGCATGCTGGAGCGCGAAGGCGGCCTCGCGCGGCAGGGGCCGCTGGGAGGAGACCTCCGTCAGCATCGCGACGACCTTCCAGAGGGGGACCGTCTCCATCAGCTGGACCCCGCGGGTACGAGGTGGACAGGGTTGGCGACCACGATCTTCGGCTTGGACCCGTCGAGGAACCTGACCTCAAAGGCCCGGCCGCGCTTCGCGATGACGGTGCCCACGAACCCCTGGTAGCGGGGGTGGGGCATGCCCTTCTGGACCGAGGCCTCGAGCCGGATGATGACCTTGGACCCGATCGGGAAATCGCGGAGGTGGCGCGTCGGCGGCGGCAGCCCGCGCTCGCGGACGGCCTTCGTCAGCGTTCCGCGCGTGCGGCTCCGGAATCCCTTGGAACTCTTCACCATGGTCGACTCTCCTCCCGGTCATGAACGGCGAGCACATCGAGGGCTTCCACCTTGAGGGACTGCCCCAGCATCGAGGAGAGGCTCGGGATGGTGCGGCCACCGTCCCCGTCGACGAACTCCTTGATGTAGGTCCCTGCCTGCGCCCTCACCCGGAGGGTGAAGGAGGTCGTTCCGTGTTCCATGAGTTGCACCTCTCGTATCGTGCGTCGCCTCACCAGGTCCGCGCGCCGGTGCGATACCCGCGCGGGGGTGCGCTGCTGAAGCTCGGCCCCTGCCAGTAACGGGATGGCCTCTTTAATCTTTGCCTCCGGAACGGACCCCAGGATGACCACCCGGTAGGTCTTGTCGTGCGCGGACTCCTTCACGCGGACGACGTCCGCCGCCACCCCGTAGGCGAGATCGCGCACCTCGACCCTCCCGGTCGCCCGCTCGGCGATGAGCGCGGCGGCCGCCGCGAGATCGAGCGTCCGCACGCGCGGGGAGAGGACCTCCGCGACGAAGGGGCGCCCGTCCCCCAGCATGCGGGCATCGATGTCCTCCCGGCCCATCCCGTGGAAGCGGTGCCCCTGGCCACCGGCCATCTCGTTCAGGGGGCCCGCCACTAGCTCCTCGACACTGGTGGGGTACTGCTTGCCCGTGCCGCCGCAGTGGTCGCACCCCCTCCCGCGGCACCGGCGGCAGGGCCAGCGGGTCTGGGGGATGGTCCGGTCGTGCTTCAGGTAGCGGCCCGTGACGTAGAGGGAGAAGACCTCGAGCTGGACGGCCCCGATGGGGACGTCGGCGAGGAAGAGGAGGTCCGCGCCCTCCTTCGCGAACTCCCGGCCCGTCCGGGCGGAGACCGCCTTCCCGAACTCCCGGTTGAACGCGATCTTCATGCTCTCCCCCCACGAGGTCCCGGCCTCCGTCCAGAGCGACTCCTCGAGGGCGGCGTCGGCCGGCTCCCATCGGGAGCCGCAGAGGAAGGTGCGCCACTCGTGCCCGGCGGCCGCCTTCTCCGCGCGGCCCACCCACGCCTCGAGCCGGTGGAAGGCGCCGTGGCAGAGGGAGCACTGGAGGGGGTCCTCCAGCTCGGGGAGGGGGAGCGAGAGCATCTCCGAGAGGACCACCGCCCGCAGGGAGTTGGTCCAGCCGTGGCCCACCCGTCCGAAGAACCGTCCCCGGCACTCCAGGCAGAGCGGCACCTCCATCGTGAGCGCGCGCCGGGCGGGTTCGCGGGCCTCGTCGGGGAGCGGAAAGGTAGGTGGAGGGTCCATGGTTCAGAGGAGGCGCACGGACGGCGGGTGGAGCGGTTCGACGCGGGGCAGCGGGCGGGAGGCGCCCTTCCGGACGAGGAGCACCACGGTCGCCTCCTCGGCCTCGTCGGCCACCTCGTATCCCAGGTGGTGGGCGATGCGCTCCGCGAAGGCACGCACCTCCGCGTGCGTCGGGACGTTCGCCCGCGTCAGGCGGTGGCGGGAGGGACCCATGAAGGCGTATCCCTTGACCTCGACGAACTCCGGGTCCGCCCTCCGGTCGAGCGCGGCATACTGCTCCTCCCACCCCATGTTCCACCCCTTCACGACGGTGTGGCGGATGACGCGGCGCGTGGGCAGGTCGTGGAGGATGCGGAGCGTCTCCTGGAGACGGTCCCACTCCGCGGGATCGGTGGGCACGGTCAGCCGGTCGAAGATCTCCCGGTTCGGGGCCGTGACGGACACGTAGAGCTGGGTCGGGAGGGGGTCGAGGGTGCGGACCGCGTCCGGGTGCGTCCCGTTCGTGACGAGGAAGGTCGACATGCCCCGCTCGTGGCAGAGGCGGAGGTACTCGGCGAGCCTCGGGTAGAGCGTGGGCTCGCCCGAGAGGGAGACGGCCACGTGGCGCGGCTCCTGGGACTGGGCGTACTTCCCGGGCGCCACGCGGGGGTCCCCGCCGTACCCGCTGAGCAGGTCCCGCTGGGCCGCCAGCGCGTCGCGCAGGAGCGTGACCGGGTCGTCGGCGTCGATGGGCGAGGAGTCCGTCTCCCATCCCTGATAGCGCCAGCAGAAGCGGCAGTGGAGGTTGCACCCGTCGGCGGACGGGGTCATCTGGAGGCACCGGTGGCTCTCGATCCCGTAGAACCGGGCCTTGTAGCACCCCCGGTCCTCGGTGAGGGACCGGGCCGTCCAGTAGCAGACCTTGACGGCCGAGTGACGGCCGATCGTCTTGTATCCCGGGGTGTCCGAGGGGTCGGCCGCCCCCAACGCACCTCCCGGGGTGTTCTCCAGGTCCTCCTCCGCATCGGGCGGGTTCGCGGTGGCCGGCCGCACGGAATCGGCGGCGACAGGGTGAACGACGGACGACATCCCGGGGGTCCTTCGGCCCCCCAGCCCCGTTCGAGATATGAGGCTGGCGAGCGGGCCGCCCTCCCCCGAGCGGATTTATCTGTGTTGTTGCTACCGATGCCTGAAGGGATGGGAATGCAGGAAGAGGGTTTGACCGTAGACTACCACGAGCGGACCAAGGGATCCCGCCACCTTACCGAGCACATCACGTTCTGGGACGAGACCCTCCGCGACGGCGAGCAGATGCCCGGCGTCCACTTCACGGCGGAGGAGAAGCTGGCCATCGCCGAGAAGCTCTCGGAGATCGGGGTCGAGGTCATCAACGCGGGGATCCCCGTGGTGAGCGCCGAGGAGGCGAAGACCGTCGAGCGCCTGGCGCATGCCGGGCTGAAGGCGAAGATCCTCGCCGCGGGACGCACCGTCCCGGGCGACGTGGAGGCCATCATCAAGAGCGGCGCCTCCCAGGCCGCCATCTTCGTGGCGGCGTCGAACGTCCATTTGCGCTACAAGCTCCAGATGACCCAGGAGCAGGTCATCCAGGCCGCCCAGGACACCGTCTCCCGCGCCCACGAGGCCGGCCTCTTCGTCAGCTTCGTCACCGAGGACACCACCCGCTCGGACATGGGGTTCGTCGAGCGGCTCTACTCCGCCGCCATCGATGCGGGGGCGGACCGCGTCGTGGTGAGCGACACCGTGGGGATCATGACCCCGCTCACGTTCCGGTGGTTCCTGCGGGAGTTCGCCCGCGTCGTCCGGCCGAAGGACTGGTCCGTGCACTGCCACAACGACTTCGGCCAGGCCACCGCGAACACCCTCACCGCCATCGAGGAGGGCGTCAACGCCCCCCACGTCTGCGTCAACGGACTGGGTGAGCGGGCGGGGAACACCTCCCTCGAGGAGGTCGTGATGTCGCTCGAGATCCTCTACGGGGTCAAGACGGGGCTCAAGACGGAGAAGCTCTACGAGCTCTCGCAGCTCGTGGAGAAGCTCTCGGGCGTCCCGCTCCCGGCGAACAAGGCGCTCGTCGGCTACAACGCGTTCTCCCACGAGGCCGGGATCCACACCCACGGGGTGCTCCGGAACTCCCTGACCTACGAGCCGCTCCAGCCCGAGACCGTGGGCCGCAAGCGCCGGTTCATCCTCGGGAAGCACACCGGGCGCGCCGCGATCGTGGAGCGGCTGAAGCAGCAGGGCTACGAGGCCACGGACTCCCAGGTGACCCGACTGACCGAGCTCGTCAAGCTCGCGGGCGAGGCCCACGGCAAGGGGGACACCGAGCAGCTCCTCGAGAAGTACCACTCGCTCTTCGAGGAACCCGGCCTCAAGGAGGAGGAGTTCCAGCAGCTCGTCAAGACCGCGGGGATCAAGGCGCGGAAGGCCCCGAAGGCATGAGCGGCCAGACCCTCGCCCAGAAGGTCCTCGCGCGCGCCTCGGGAGAGGCGGACCCCCAGGTGGGGCAGATCGTCTACGGCCAGGTGGACCTCGCCATGGCCCACGAGCAGGGCGCCCAGGCCATCCTCCCCTTCCACCAGATGGGGGCGAAGAAGGTCTGGGACCGCGATCGCGTCGTGATCGCCATCGACCACTGGGTCCCCGCCTCCACGGAGGGGGCGGCCTCGCTCCACCGGATGCTCCGCACCTTCGCGAAGGAGGTCGACCTCCCGCACTTCTACGACGTGGGGAACCACGGGATCTGCCACCAGGTCCTGGCCGAGGACGGCTGGGTCGTGCCCGGCGACCTCGCGGTCGGCACCGACTCGCACACGAACATGCTCGGGGCGATGGGGGCCATGGCCGTGGGGATCGGCCCCACGGAGTTCGCGGCCGTGCTCGCGCTCGGGAAGATCTGGCTCAAGGTGCCGCCCACCCTCAAGGTGAACGTGAAGGGGCACCTGGGGAAGGGGGTCTACGCCAAGGACATCGTGCTCAAGGCGCTCTCCCAGGTCCACGTGGACGGGGCCCGCTACAAGGCGGTGGAGTACCACGGGAGCACGATCTCCGGGCTGTCGATGTCGGAGCGCTTCACGATCTGCAACATGACGACCGAGATGGGAGCGAAGGCGGGGATGACCCTGCCCGACACGAAGACCTTCGACTACCTCAAGTCCACGGCGAAGCACGCGATGCACCCGCTCCTGCCCGACACGGACGCCACCTACGAGAAGGAGTACGACATCGACGTGAACGGGATGGAGCCCCAGGTGGCCTGCCCGCACTCCCCCGACAACGTGCGGGGGATCTCCGAGGTCGCCGCCGAGCACGTCAAGGTCGACCAGGCCTTCCTCGGGTCCTGCACGAACGCCCGGATGGACGACATCCGCGAGGCGGCCGAGATCTTCCGCGGCCACCGGGTCGCCCCCGGGGTGCGCTTCATCGTCTCCCCCGCCTCGACGCGGATCTACCAGCAGTGCCTCAAGGAGGGGCTCATCGAGCTCTTCACCTCCGGGGGCGCCGTCTTCACGAACGCGAGCTGCTCCGCCTGCTTCGGCGGGAACATGGGCATCCTCGACCCGGCGGAGGCCTGCGTCTCCTCCTCGAACCGCAACTTCCCGGGCCGGATGGGGCCCAAGGACGCGCGCATCTACCTCACGTCGCCGGCCACGGTCGCCTACTCCGCGATCCGGGGCGAGATCGCCGACCCCCGGGAGGCGCTCTGATGGAGCTCATCGAGGGACGCGTCTGGTGCGTCGGGGACAACGTGGACACCGACCAGATCATCGCCGGGAAGTACCTCACCATCATCGACCCGAACGTCTTGAAGACCCACATGCTCGAAGCGCTCGTGCCGGAGTTCCCCAAGGAGGCCCGCGCCGGGGACATCCTCGTCGCCGGGGACAACTTCGGATGCGGCTCCTCGCGCGAGCACGCTCCGGCCGCCTTCAAGGCCGCCGGGCTCGGGGCGGTCGTCGCGAACTCCTTCGCGCGCATCTTCTTCCGCAACGCGATCAACGTGGGGCTCCCCGCGATCGAGGTTCCCGGGGTCCGGGCGCTCTTCGAGCAGGGACAGACGGCCCGGCTCTCCCTCCGGGAGGGATCCGTGCAGAACGTCACCGCCGGCACGTCGCTGCCCTTCCACCCCCTGCCCTCCCACCTGATGGAGATCCTGGAGGCGGGCGGGCTCGTCGAGAAGGTCCGACGGGAGCTGGAGCGCTCGACGACGGCGTGAGCGAAACGCCCTTCCTCTCGGTCCTCATCACGGCCTACCGGCGGAAGGAGTACCTGCTGCGCGCCGTCCGCTCGGTCCAGGCCCAGACGCTCCCCCGATCCGAGTTCGAGATCGTCGTGATCAAGGCCTTCACGGACGCGGCCATCGACCAGGAGCTCGCCGCGGCCGATTGCCACGTCCTGGACGACTGCCCGGAGAGCATCGGGGGGATGATGAGCGCGGGCTTCCGCGCCTGCCGGGGAGAGGTCGTCTCCGTGCTGGACGACGACGACGAGTTCGAGCCGGAGAAGCTCCGCTTCGTACGCGACACCTTCGCGCACCGGCCCGGCCTCGGCTACCTCCACAACGGGCTCCGCCTCATCGACGAGCAGGGAGCCCCCGTGGGCCCGGCCGATCCGAAGCCGGGGGACCGGGCATACGACATGTCCCATGACGAGGGCTTCTGCACCAGCTGCATCTCCGTCCGCCGCACCACGATGGAGCGGGTCCTCGACCGGTGGCCCTCCGTCACCAAGGGGGAGGACACGTTCCTCGACCACGTCTCCCGGGCCACCGGCGCCGCCCGCCTGGTGTCGCCCACCCCGTTGACCCGGTACCGCGTCCATCCCACGATGTCCTCCTCGACCACGAACTTCGCGGCCGCCTACCTGGCCACGGCGAAGGTGATCCTGACGCTCCCCCGCTCCCCCGCCCGCGACTCCTCGCTCGCGGTGCTGCTCGGCCGCTACATGTCGGCCGCCGTGCGGGGACGCTCCTCCGACCGGGGAGGCGCGCTCTGGGCGCTCTCGCAGCTCCTCCGGAGCGGGCACCTGACGGAGCTTAAGCCGGACGCGCGCGAGATCTTCTGCGGGGCCCTCATCGGGGTCAGCCCCGGGCTCTCCGCGACCACCTATCGGGCGCTCCGCCGGGGGGACGTGGACTGGCTCCCACCGGCCACCGCCCCTCGGCCCCGGGGACCGTGAGCGGACCGACGCCGGCACCGGGCCCTGGGCCTTCCCGTCCGCCCCCTCTGGGACCCCCGCCCCTCCGGGTGCGCGTGCCGCGGTGGATCCTCCGCGCGATCGCCGCCCAGACGGTCATCGTCCTGGCGCTCGTCACGCTGGCGAACACCCTCGGCGGGCACGACCCGCGGACCCGGGCGATCATCCTGATGGGGGACACCCTCGTCCTCGTGTGGGTCGTGGCCGGCGGCGCGCTCATGTGGCGCTACCGGGACGCCGTGCGTGCCTGGATGGCGCGCGTTCCCCTGCGCTGGGAGGTGAAGTTCGTCCTCTTCGCCACGGGGCTCGCGCTGGTCGAGGAGGCCGTCACGACCTCGCTCACGAACCTCGCCCCCGAGTACGGGAGCCAGGTGGGCGTGGCCTACATCACGGCCTCGAACAACTACCTCATCGTCATTGCCTTCTCGAGCGTGGTGGTCTTCGTCCCCGAGTTCGTGGGGTGGATGCTCCTCCTCCGGCGGTACGACTTCACCCCGAACGAGGTCTTGCTCCTCTACGGGCTCCTCGGGACCACCATGGAGGGGTCCATCAACCCCTCGTCCCTGCTGGCCGGTTTCTGGTTCTTCGTCTACGGGCTCATGGTCTACCTGCCCGCCTACTGCCTGCCCCCGGGTCGACCCGTCCAGACCCCGCGCTGGTACCACTACGTGCTCACGTACGTGGTCCCGCTCGCCGTGGCCATCCCGGTCGTGGTGGTCGACACCCTCGCCGGCCGTGCGCTCGGCATCCACCTGTGGACGGGGTGAAGGCAGGCGTCCTCTTCCCTCGGGACGAGGACGGGCATGCACGGGAGCATCCTTCCCTCGCCCGTGAGGCCCTTGCGCATCCCCTTGCCATCTCCCCTAACGGAAGGGGCGACCACAGCGCACAACCGTCACCGCCTACGTCGACGAACTCGGCATCCGTTGGCAGTCGAGCGCGAGGGTTCGCACACCTGCGGGTACGCCGTGCGTCTGCGGGGCCTACCCTTGGGACTCCTCGCAATGAGGACAGAACCTGGCCTTCGAGGGGATCCGTTTGCCGCACATGATACACACCTTGGTAACGCCCGTCACCCCATTCTCGGTTTGCGCTGCAGGGCGAGAGGACGTGACGGAGGTGCGGATCGTCGACTGCGTGGAGGCTCCCGCCGCTAGGCTGTCCGAGGACGTTGCCGTCGGTTCCAGCTGGGCCATGGACCCTTGGTCCGGAGCGCCGTGGGGAGTCATGGCCCCCGGTGCGTCCGTCACCGGGGCTTCTCCCTGGGAGGGAGGGGAGGGCGAAGACACCGATGGCTCCTCCGTCGCATCGTTCTCGCGCTTCTTAGGAGTGCCGTGCCGCCTCCGACGCGAGACCATGACAGCCAGGGCAAGGGCCGCCACTCCACCGATCCCGCCAAGGAGGTAGTAGCCGTCATTCCCTGGCAAGCCTAGGAACCCAGGCACGATGGTGACACTGACGGTGTGGGTGTTGCGATCTCCCGCTTCGTCGTGCACACCGACCGTTACTCGATAGGTACCCGTCTGGGAGGGATAGCACGTGAGCCTCGCGGCGTCGACGGAGGTACACCCCGGGGGAAGGCCGTCGTAGTTGTAGGTCATGGCCCCATACCCTCCCGCCGGAGCTGCGGCAGCCGTCTTGTTGGTGGAGTTCGAGGTGGGAAAGGATTGGTTGGTGTTGACGTAGATCGTCAGCTGCTGGCCGACCGCAGAACTTGCGGGGACCACCACGTTGAAGTCGAAGACAACATGGATGGAGACGGTCGCATTGGCGGAGCCGTTGTTGTGGTCCGAGACGATCGCCGTCACATTGTACCAGTCCGCCTGCGTCGGAAGGCATCCGACCGAGGACTTGTTCTCCGAGACGCATCCCGGAGGGAATCCCACGTACCTGTACGTGTACGGCCCTCCCGAACCACCGGATGCATTCGTCGTGAAGGCAACCGTCTGTGCCAGCAGCGGAGTGAGGCTAGAAGCGGCCAGTGTTATCTTGAGCGCAGGTTCGGTGGACACGACAGTGGAGTTCGCCGTCGCTTTCATTCCGAAGTTGTCCGTAACTTCCACAGCAACGTGAAACCCGACTCCAGAGGCCGTAGGAGTGCAGTTGAGCTCCGAGCCCGTTGACGCGGCGCAACCCGCCCTGGAATCGGAAGCCGTGTAGGTGTACCTGAAGGGTCCTCCGCCGTTGGTCACATGACTCTGGAACATCAGGGTCTCGTTCATGTCGTTGACCGACCGCTCAGGCGAGATCGAGATGGTAGGTCCTGGCAGAACGGTGAGGGTCAAACTCGCCGTGGCATTCCCAAACGCATCTCCAACCGTAACGGTGATCGGGTAGCTTCCCGAATGAGTTGGTGTGCACGAGAGGTCAGCAGTACTCGATGACGAACAACCCGGAGGAAGTCCGGAATACATGTAGCTGAACGGAGGACCGCCGCCGGTTGTGCTGACGACGAGGAGGTCGGTCGCATTTAGATGAACCGATGAGGAGGTGGTGAATCCGGTGACAACGGGAAGAGATGCGGTCGTCGTGAAGATCGCCATGGCCGGCATGCAGACCCCCGTGCACCCCGGGGTGTTGTTTTGGACCACTCCGCCTTCGTAGATGTCTCCGGAGACGGGATCATAGAACGGCGCGTCGCCATCGAAGAAGTACTGGTCTGGATTCGTGAAACATCCCAGCGAAGCCCCCGTCGAGGGGTCGATCCAGTTCAGGCCACCGCAAGGTGCCGTCCCCCCGGAATTCAAGGTCGAGTAGAGGTCGCCATTCCCACTGTCGAAGATGTAGGTGTTGGAGCTACCGGGTGTGGGACACATTTAGGGGGTGACCCACCCGCTCACTTTCGCCGCCGGCGGAGAGTCCTGTCACTCACATCGGCCCCGGGCTTGCGGACCACCACATAGACTGCGCGCCCGAGGTATTGCTT